>JAJFGV010000035.1 GCA_021775965.1 Alphaproteobacteria bacterium | reverse complement strand
ATTTCCTCTTGCCTGCTAAAGCAGTCAATTCCTCGCGAGACAAATTTCGTTCTGGACGCGTCCGAACGGCCGCTCACTTTTGCGCCATAAGAAAGAGCTGCACGGTGTAGCTTTTACGAATAGAAAAGGAAACTAAATCATGACGATTATTGCAAATATGAAAAAACAGGAAAACGGAACATTTGAGGGCAAAATCAAAACTGCGCTTTTGAATATTCACTTGAAACTACAGCCGATAGGAGACGGTGAGACAAATGATAACAAACCTGATTATCGCGCCAAGATTTCCGGTTTTGAAGCCGGGGCAGGGTGGTCCAAAATTAGCGATAATAACAACCCTTATGTTTCTGTTCAGATTGATGATCCGGCGCTACCGGCTCCAATTTATGCCAATCTGATCGAGAAAGATGGCGAGTATATTTTGCTCTGGTCACGCAAAGACTAGGGGCTAAAACGCCCTTGCAATGAGGGTATAATTTTCTTCCCTGCAAAGCCCCTGACCAGGACGACCAGGGGCTTTGTTTTTCTTTTCATATATTTTGATCTGAAAACATGAATAAGGGTTGTAGAAAAGAAAATAAGCTATAGCAAGATAAAGAAACAATGTGTTTCAATTATATATTATTGTTTTTAAATGATTAATAGTACATTGTATTGTGTATATTGAACATTGCTACAAATTGTACTAATATGAGGAAGGAATGGTCAGAGACTTGATGGCCTGAATGTCTGAGAAGTGGATTGATATGCAGCCAACGAGATCAAAATTTGTAAGGATTTGGAAAGAAGAGGAGGAGCTGTTCCGGCCTCATTTTCGTGGTGGGAGAGACAGCAAAGCAGGCATGGGCGGTGCAACAAGAAAGCTGCATTCCAAGCTGAATAGAGGCGCGGGATTAAGTGATAAAAGAAGGGGGAGGAAGGTCACACAAAAGCCCGGATGGAGGCGCGGAAATGTCTTTGATTATAGCCGGGGTTATTCTCAAAGAGTGGTGGTTAAATCTCATGTGGTGAGGCATGTAGGCAGGGGCGCTTTGGCAAAAACAATGCGCTCACATAGTTATTATCTTGCGCGTGAGGGAGCCGGGGTTGATGGAGAGAGGCCGGCGTTTTATTCAGCGGAAAATGATGCGGTTGAAGCAGGTGAGTTTATTGGCTCTGCCAAGCACGACCCGCATCATTTTAGGGTGATTGTTTCCCCTGAGAATGCGCATGGTATTGAGGATATGAGTGCTTATGTAAGGGATGTTATGGAGAAGGTTGAGGAGGATTTAGGTGTGGAAATTGACTGGATGGCGGTTAATCATTTCAACACGGATAATCCACACGCGCATGTGATTATCAGGGGGCGTGATCGGGGCGGTAAGGAGCTTCGGATTTCGCGCGATTATATATCACATGGGATGAGGGAGCGTGCTCGAGAAGTGGCCACGTTGCATCTTGGGCAGCGTTCAATCAGTGATATCCAGGAGGCACGTAAAAGGGAGGTCTTTGCGCAGCGCGTGACATCTTTGGATTATAAGATTGAAGAGTTGGCCGGGGAGAACAGGCTTATTGATGTGCGCCTTGGAAGTAAGATCGGCAGGGGCCTTTTTGAGGAGAGTTTAATCCGGGGGCGGTTGGCTCATTTGCGATCAACGGGGCTTGTGGTGGAGCGGGATATTGGCGTGTTTGAAGTGCAGAATGATTTTAAGGATATTTTGTTTGAGGCTTCGAAGCGTGGGGATATTATCAAGCAGATGTACGAGCGTATCGGCCAGGACAGCGCCCAGATGGTTTATGTGGATCTGCGCAAGAGCGAGGGTCAGGAGATTGCCGGCATTGTGATGGATAAGGGCCCGGTTGATGAATTGAAAGATCGTTATTATGTGGTGGTGAAAGACCGGATGAGCCGAGCGCATTATATTAATATTGGAGGTAATAGGAATTACGAAGACATTCGCAAAGGTGCTGTGATTAGGGTTGGGGTGGCGCAGGCTTCAACCGGCAAGGCGGATCATAATATTGCGCATATGGCACGGATGAACGACGGAGTTTATAGCCTTTATAAGCACTATGAGTATGTCCAAAAAGAAATGACGTTTATTCCTGAAGAAGACCGCCAGTCTTATGTGGATCGCCATTTGGTGCGTCTGGAGACATTTGAGAAAGGCGGCATAGTGGAGCGGGTCAACGAGGTTGAGTTTAAAGTTCCGCCAGATGTTGTGGAACAGGGTAAAAAGATCACGGAAGAGATGAATGAAAAATTGCGGCGCTATGGCGTTGCTGATGTGAAGTTTGTTTCCGAGGTGCCGCTTGATAAGCAAATGGGTGCGCAGGCCTGGACGGATCTTGATGAAACGCTTTTGGTGAGGATGCAGGGCAAGGTGCCTGCGCTATCGGGTTGGCGGGAGGTTGATGCTGCTTTGGAGAAGCGAGCCAGTTACTTAAAAGAAAACGGTTACGCCAAGGAGGTTGATGGAAAACTGCATATTACCAGTGCGGCCAAGCCTGTCTTGCAGGACAAGGAGCTTAAAAACGCAGCTGCGAAGCTGGAAGCTAAATTTGGCAGACAATATCAATCCATCAAGGGTATGAAGAGTCTGAATGCGGTTTACAGAGGCCGTGTGAAACTCCATAGTGGTGAACATGCGGTTATGACATACGGGCGAAATATGACGCTGGTTCCTGTACAGGGACGGATCAGGGCGGCTGTTGGCGCCGAGGTTAATGTTTCTTTGGCCAGGAACGGTGCGTTCAGGATCAGGGGCCGTGAATTGGGACTGGGTTTGTAAGGGGTATTTATGCGTAGGCCAACACTAATATTATTATCACTGGGTTTTATGGGTTTGGCTGTATTTACAGGCATGATAGCAGCCACCCAGTATGTTGCGGCGGGGTTTCAATATCATCTTTCCCTTGATGGGGCATTGTTACAGGCTGGCGATATTGTCATTTATCGGCCATGGATGTTTTGGAGCTGGCTCTTTCGTTTTGAAGGTAGCAATCCCGATATATTTAACACGGCCTATATGTTGCAGATTTTATGCGGGGCAGGGGGTTTTCTTGCGGTGCTTTTCTTGAAGCGTTTTGGCACAGATTCAGCGCAGGAGGTAAAGCCTTTTGGCGAGGAGGCCTGGGGAACGATAGAGGATGCCAAAAAAGCGCAATTGTTAGGCAATAGTGACGGCGTTGTGTTGGGCCGTATAGGGGATCAAATTCTTAAGCATAATGGTCCTGAGCATATTATTGTCACCGGAGCGACGCGTTCAGGAAAGGGCGTTGGCATTGTTGTTCCCACCCTTTGGAACTGGCAGGGCAGCGCCATAATTTACGATCCCAAGGAAGAATTGTGGGATTTAACGGCAGGCAAAAGAGCACAAAAAGGGGCGGTGGCCTATTACAACCCTCTGTCTGAAAAAACAATACGTTTCAATCCGTTACTCTTTGTCAGAAAGGGCGTTTCAGAAATCGGGGATATACAAAACATTGTACAGTTTTTGTCCAACCCTGATGCCACGCACCAGCAGCGTAATATCTGGGAGGAAAGCGGAAAGCGGCTTGTGACGGTCATAATTTTGCATGTTCTTTATGCCGAAGCTGACGAGCGTAAAAACCTGTCTGTTGTGCGTGAAAAAATTCTCGATTTAGATGCTACGCTTAAAGAGATGATGTGCACACCGCACCGCCTTAATAAAGATACAGGCAGGCCAGAAGTTCATCCCGAGATTTTGCGCGTTTCCAAGTCGATTTACAGCAAATATAAAAAATTTAGGGAGAGTGTGGCCGGCACCTCGGAAACCTATCTGGAGCTGTGGGCTGATGAGTTAATCGCTCAAAGTACGGCGACAAACGATTTTAATGTGGCGGATTTTGTCTATGGAGAGAAACCTTTTTCGCTGTATATTCAAATTCCCTATTCTGATGGCGAGCGTTTGGCATCTTTGCTGCGTTTTACATTGTCTCAGATTACTCGCCGTTTGTTGCGCGATATTAAAAAGAACCGGGGCGGTAAGAAAAAGCACAGGGTTTTGCTTTGTCTGGAGGAGTTTCCTTCCATTGGTAAGGTTGATTTTTTAGAGCGGGATTTGGGTATGGTGGCTGGAGAGGGCTTGAAAGCCCTGCTTGTATGCCAGAGCGCCAACACGATTCAGAAAGAGTATGGCCAAAATTCAACAATCTTCGATAACTGCCATATTCAAATTGCGTTTGCTTCTAGTGACCCAAGCACGCAAAAGCGCATGTCTCAAATGGCAGGACAAACAACCGAGATCCGTGAGAGCATAAATCATCAGAAAGATAAATATGGTTGGAAGCGCGGCAGCAGCGTTTCTTATTCCGAGAGCACTCGCGCCATTTTGAATGAGGGGCAGGCCAGAGTTCTGGATGAAGGTAAACAGCTTATTTTTGTGGGGTCAACGAAACCGCTGAAAACGGATAAGCTCCGCTATTACGAGTATGAGCACCTGAATGAAATTCAGAATATTCCGGCTCCTGAAAATAACCGGCTCAAAGGACAAGAATTGTTAAATGACTGGATAGGGGAGCGCGCCAAGGGAAAGTTACTGCCGATGCCTGAGCTAAAAGTTTCGCGTGAGAGTGGAGAAGAGCTTCAGGATGATCTGGTGATCCGGGCAGAAAAAATGAAATTGCATGACATGATTCATGGGGCCAGAAAAAAGGGTGTTCCTGTTGAAAGTGTAGATGAAGGTTTAATTTCACTGGATGATGAAGAGGATGCGGCATAGATGAGGCAAAAAAAGAGTAAGGGCACACGCGGAGGCCGTTCTGTTTATTTTGATGACAAGCAGGAGCGCTATATTGAAGGGATAGCCAAAAAATATAATCTGTCGTTTTCTGCTGTTGTCTGTGATGCGGTTGAGGCGCAGATGCGCAAAAACAAAGGCGAGAGTGATGATGTTCAAGGCCAGCTTAAAAATATGGGAACAGCTTTGCACGAACACCGGGAGCGCACAGGCCAGGATATGTTTTTGCTTACCGAGCTGATGCTGTCCTTTGTCCGTTACTACACTATTCATACGCCCGGTATTCCTGAGGGAGAAGAAAAGGCGGCAGAAAGCTCTGGTGGTGCACGCTTTGAAGTGTTTTTGGAAGATTTTCAAAAGTCTCTTTTGTCCGGCGGCGGGGTAGCGAAGGAGTTGTTTAAGGATGAAGAATAAGGTTGTTTTCGGGCGTGAGCTGCGCGTTTTACGTGATGCTTTTGGTCAAACTATTCTGGAGGCTCTGCAGGAGCCGCATGTGGTTGAAGTGATGGTTAATGCGGACGGTAGGATCTGGGTTGACCGGATTGGCAAGGGCCGTGAGGATACGGGCAGCACGCTTGATTACGCCCGGCGCGATACGATCCTTAAAATGGTGGCAAATCATACGGGTGAGATGATCACACGCGATAACCCGCAGCTTTCTGCCACGCTTCCTGAAACCGGAGAGCGGTTTCAGGGGTTGTGCCCGCCCATTGTATCTGCGCCGACATTTACCATCCGAAAAAGGCCGGAAGTGATTTTTACGCTTGAGAATTATATAGAGCAGGGCCGATTAACGCAGGACATGGCGGAGCAGCTTAAAACTGCTGTTGCTGAAAAGAAGAATATTTTGATTGCCGGCGGCACCGGCTCTGGAAAAACAACCTTTGCCAACGCGCTTTTGGCGCTGCCTGATTTTATCAATGAGAGGGTTATTTTGATTGAGGACACGCCGGAGCTTCAGTGTAGTGCGCAGGACAAAGTAGAGCTTTTAACCAAAAGAACAGAACCGCCGGTAACAATGCGTTCGCTTGTCATGATGACGCTACGTTTGCGACCTGACAGAATTATTGTAGGAGAAGTGCGCGACGGTAGTGCTCTGGATATGCTTAAGGCCTGGAATACAGGGCATCCGGGCGGGATAGCAACAATCCATGCCAATTCAGCGCATGATGCTTTGGGGCGGATTGAGGATTTGGTTGGGGAGGTGGCGGCGCAAGTGTCACATCGGGCAATAGCTTCAGCGATTGATCTGGTTGTTTTTATGTGCCGAACACCGGACGGGCCGCAAATACGGGAGATTATAAAAATCAAAGGGTCTGAAAACGGCAATTATGTCTTTGAAGAGTGAGTGTTTGGGTTGTTTTTCTGTGGATAAAAACAACTTAACGGATAGAAATAACTTGATTCGCTCTACCTTAGGGTGAAACATCTGTGTTTGTTTTGGTAAATACTGAGGGGTTTCTAAATGAAGACATTCATAAAGCTAACGCTATTTTTCACTTTTTGCATTATTTTTCCTGAAATCGCACAGGCGTCCGGAACAGGCATGCCATGGGAGGGACCGCTTCAACAGATTCTTAACTCTCTAACAGGCCCCGTTGCGCAGGCCCTTGGTGCTTTGGCTGTTTTGGCCACCGGCATCGGTATGGCTATGTCTGAAGGCGGATCGTCCATGAAGAAATTTTTGATGGTGTTGTTTGGCCTCTCTATTGCGTTTTCAGCCACCACGTTTTTCTTGCCTCTGTTTGGTTTTGCAGGTGGCGCAACCTTCTGAAGGAATATTATGGCTCAGAATGAAGACATAGCGGAAGGATTTGAAATTCCTCTTCATGTAGCTTTAACCCAGCAGGTTTTGATTGCGGGGGTTCCAAGAATGCAGTTCTATATCGTCGGTGTTGTTTGCCTGGTGATTACTCTTTCTCTACATCAGCCTTTGGTAGGTATTCCCTTATGGTGCGCGCTGCATTTTCCCAGTGTTTATCTTGCTAAGCGTGACCCATATTTTCTTGCCGTGTTTTTCAGATCTTTTAAGCACAGCTGGTTTACCCGGAAATCAGGCGGGCTGGAGGGGTAGGATATGTTTAATGTTTCTGAATATAGAAAGAAAACAAAGCCACTGAGCGATTATTTGCCCTGGGCCTTGTTTATTAAGCCTGGCATATTGCTGAATAAGGATGGGGCATTCCAGAAAATTTACAAATTTCGTGGGCCGGATCTCAGCTCTTCCACGCAGCACGAGCTTGTGGCGGCGCGTCACCGGTTCAATAATACCATTCGCCAGCTTGGCTCAAACTGGTGCCTCCATATAGAGGCCAGACGCAGGAAATCACAAAAATATTATAAAAGCGATTTTCCTGTTACTGCCGCTGCGCTTTTTGACCGGGAGAGGCAGCACAGTTTTGAAAAAGACAAAAACCAGTATGAAACAGATTATTTTTTCTCTTTATCCTGGCTTACGCCCAAGGATACGAAAGGTAAGATCGAAGAAATTTTCTATGAGAACCTTCCAGACCTTGAAGCCTCGGATTACCGGCGTTATCTGGAGGAATTTGAATCTGTCTGTCACAAGGTTGAAGATAGCTTGCAGCTCTTTATGCCTCGTTTTGAAGCGTTGAATGACGCACAAACGCTAACATACCTACATGATTGTATTTCTAACCGGCATGTTAAAATGCGCTCGCCCGATGTGCCCATGTATATTGATGCGTTGATTACAGATGAGTCCTTACTATGTGGCCGTCATCCAAAACTTGGAGATGAATATGTTGATGTGATTTCTTTTCGTGGTTACCCCGGCTCTACACTGCCTGGGTTATTGGAAGCAATGGATCATCTGGCAGAGGAATATCGCTGGGTCACGCGCTATATTCCCTTTGATAAAGAAGAAGCAGAAAAGCATGTTAAAGATATCCGTCGCCACTGGTATGCCAAAAGAAAGGGCATGGGTGCCATTTTATCTGAAGCATTCTGGGGTCATCCTTCAGCACTTGAAGATACCGATGCTATCAACAAGGCAGCGCAGACAAATGATGTATTGGAAGCGATAGGCGTTGACGCCGTTTCAATGGGGCAGTTTACGCCTGTGGTGATTGTTAAAGATAAAGATCCGAATGTGCTTTTGGAGAAAGTTCGCTATATCCAGAAAGTTATAGAATCGCGCGGTTTTGTAACCAAGGTTGAACGAGATAATGCCGTTGAGGCATTTTTGGGGAGCCTGCCGGGGCACGCTTATGCCAATCCACGCCGCCCTCTTATAACCTCTCTCAATCTTTTAGATATGATACCGTCTTCGTCTGTCTGGGCTGGACCGAGTTGGAATGAGCATTTGGACGGGCCTCCCTTGATGGTAACAAAAACCAAGGGGAATTCTCAATTTCGTTTAAGCTTTCATATGGGTGATCTGGCACATGGCCTGGTCATAGGCCCGCCCGGATCAGGGAAATCCGTTTTACTTTCTTCTATTGCCCTACAATTTTTACGCTATCCCGAGGGGCAGGTTTATATATTTGATAAGGGGCGCTCCAGCCGTGCTGCAACACTTTCGGTGGGAGGTAATTTCTTTGATTTAGGGAATTTTGATAGTGATAATCCCTCTTTAAGCTTTCAGCCCTTATCGAATATTGACGACGAACAGGAAAGAGCATGGGCTTCGGAGTGGTTAATTTCTATTTTGCAAAGAGATATTGTTGTAACCCCAGAGACCAAGAGACTGTTATGGGACGGGCTAAATGCTCTGGCTGCCCAAAATAAGTCCAGCAGAACGCTTAGCGTTTTGGCTGCGTTGGTGCAAAGCGAAGAAATAAAACAGGCTCTTGAGCCTTTTGTATCAGGCGGTGCATTGGGCAAATTGCTCGATGCTGATAAGGACAGTTTTGAATATGGGTCTTGGCAGAGTTTTGAGATGGAAGGTTTGATGAACACACGCTCTGCAGTTATGCCTGTTTTGTCGTATCTGTTTCATAAACTGGAAAAACGTTTTACTGGATCGCCGACACTTTTGATTCTTGATGAGGCATGGCTGTTTTTGGATGAGCCGCAATTTTCTGAAAAAATCAGGGAGTGGCTGAAAGTTTTGCGTAAGAAAAATGTTTCTGTAATTTTTGCCACTCAGCAATTATCAGATGTAATCAATAGCAATATATCAAGCGCAGTTATTGAATCTTGTCCAACAAGAATTTTCCTTCCCAATCCGAACGCACGAGATAAGACGGTTTCACATTTTTATGAAAGTTTTGGGCTTAACAGCCGCCAGATAGACATTATCAGTATGGCAGAGCCAAAGCGGGATTATTATTTCCAGTCACCTGAAGGATCGCGCATTTTTGAACTTGGTTTGGGGCCGTTGGAGTTGGCGTTGGTGGCATCCAGCAGCCCGGAGGACCATGCCTTCATGGACGAAATAGTAAAGCGCGAGCCAGAGAATTTTCTGATGAGGATTTTAGAAAGCAGGGGGTTAAATCCTGGGCAGATGGTAAGAGATAATATTCAGGAAAAACAGGCAGCATAAAGGAGAAGAAATTATGAAACTTTGGCAAATGAAAGCAGCAATGTGGATGGGTGCATTTTTCTTCACAACCGAGTTTTTGCACCGGGCCTTTACCGGCAATCCGCTTTGGTAAGAACGTTGAGCAGAGTATATGATGAAAAATAAAATACGAGTATTTATTGCAGGTGTTGCCATTGTTTTTTGTGGCGTGTTTTGTGCTGGAAAATCTTATTCTTCGGGCATTCCGGTGTTTGATGCAACGAATATAGCTCATAATTTATTAACCGCCGAGAGAATGCTTGAGCAGATCGACAATCAGTTAAAAATGCTGGAAAGCCTGAATTTTGATGCTTCCGGTGATATTACGCAGCTTTTGGATCAGACGCGATCCGTTTTAAACCAGGTGGAAGGTATTGCTTATGATGCAGGCCAGATTTCAGATCAGTTCGTAGCGGCTTACCCGGAAAGCATGGATGGTATGTCTTATGATGATCTGGTCAACATGAAGGATAATCTTTTGCTGCAAACACGCAATGCGCAGCAGCATGCAATGGAAGTTCAAGCAGGAATTGCAGGCTCTATTCCACAAACGCAAGGCACTGTCGCTGATCTGGTTAGTCAGTCAAACTCTGCTTCCGGGGCAACTGCAGCGATTCAGGCAAACACGCAGCTTTTGGCAACGATGAGTGCACAGCTTACACAGATGCAGTCTTTGTTAATGTCTCAAACCCGCGCTTTGAATGTCTATATTCAGGAGCAAAATACCAGGGCCTCGGCAGCTGTAGAAAGCCAGAGGCAGATTATAGGGGGTGTGGGGGGAAGCGTGGAAACAGGTGATAATGGCGATGAGTTAATGAGTTTTGAAAGCAATTAGATGAATGAGAGAAACCGTATGAAAAGAATGGTAACATTCGGCGCTTTGGCGGTGTTTGTAGCAGTTAGCTTTGGTTTAACGGCATGTAAACCTGAAGAGGTGGCTATAGATCCCAAGATCTTAGAATATCTGAAAACACCTTGCGCAGGTAGTGTTGACTCGGTTTTTCATGAGAGCGCTTCCGGCTGGGGTTTGACTGTGTCATGCACGGACCCTGAGAAAGCAAAGGCTGAAGCCAGAAAAATTTTAGAAAGTGCTGGCGGAAAAGTTGAACCTAGTGGTAACGCTGATAAATTAATGAGTTTTGAGTAAAATTTTCTGAGTAGGTAATTATTATGGCCGCTGCAAACAGCGAAATTCGTATCATCGATAATATGTTGATTGATTATTCCCAGGCCATTAACGCCGGTTTTGGTTTTATTGAAGGCGATGTCCGCTTTTTGGCATCAATTCTTATCGGCATCTCACTTGTTATGGCCGGCTTGTTCTGGGCGTTAAAAGGAGAGGATGTCATGGTTCCTTTCCTGCGTAAGGTCTTGCTCATAGGGTTTTTTGCTTTTCTAATCAATAACTGGCTTCCCTTAATGGGTGCCATAGTGAGCACTTTTGTCCAATTGGGAGTAAAGGCTGGCGGCAATACACTTGATCCCAATATCTTTTTTTCGCCTGGGGCTATTGCCGGGTTGGGCGTTGATTACTGGAAGGAATTTGCATCAGGAATAACCGACCTAACCGGTCCTGTTGATTTCTTTTACAATATTGTAACAATTGCCCTGCTTTTTCTAGTTGGTTTTATTGTGCTGGCAGCATTTTTTATTATGGCCGTACAGGTTTTTGTTACTTTGATCATGTTCAAACTGGTGACATTGGCTACATTTGTTTTGGTACCTTTTGGTATGCTCAAGCACACGAGTTTTATGTCAGAGCGAGCCTTGGGACTGGTTGTGGCTTATGGTTTGAAGTTTATGATCCTATCCCTAATCATTTCTATTGGTTACGGAGTTTTTAGTTCGCTAAAGCCGATTGATGTTCTGAATATCAATGAATCACTGTCATTAATGTTAGCAGCGGTTGTTTTAGCCATGCTTGCTATGCACGCGCCGGCTGTTGCCTCTGAGTTGATTACGGGTGGGCCACAATTAGGAGCGGGGGCTATGGTGGGGGCGGCTGTGGGTTCCGGTGTGGTTGCCGGTGGTGGTGCTTATTTAGGCACAAGAATGGCCATGGGGGGTGCAAAAATGGCCGCTAATCCTTTGATTAAGGCGGCGGGTGCGGGTCAGGTTATGATTAATGGCCAGCCTATATCTTCGGGGAATAGTGCGTCTTCTTTAAACACACACTCCGGGGCAAGCGCTAAAGCGAGTGATGTTTCTACATATCACGCTCAAGGTGGTCAAAATCAGGAAACAAAAAGGTCTGGGGGAAGTAGGGCGGGAATTGCTGGTTCTGCTGCCACATCGTCTATGGCAAGGGGCGATAGTTCCGGGGGCATCCCTTCAACCGGTAGCAATAATCAGGAAGAAGGAGAGTAGATTAAATGACGTATAGCCAGCACGCAGATGAGGGAAGTACCGCACCGGAGAGCCGGTATCAAAAGGCAGCAAAAGAGTGGGATAACCGTATTGGAGGCGCGCGCGTTCAGGCTGAAAACTGGAGAATAGCGGCTTTTCTTTTTGGTACTCTTTCTATCATTTTGGCGGTGATTTTAGGTTTGGTTGCTACCAATAAGCAGGTTGAGACTTATGTTGTACCGGTTGATAGTATAGGGCGGATCGGAGCGGTGCGGCTTTTAGGAAATACTTATGAGCCTTCAAAAGCAGAAATCGGCTATTTTCTAGGAAATTTCGTCAAGAAAATCAGATCAAAATCTATTGACCCGGTTGTTATGCGCAAAAATTGGCTGGAAGCTTACAATTATATTTCTTTGGAAGCAAAACCGGTGCTGGATGAATACGCAAACAAGACAAGTCCTCTTGAGAATATTGGTCACGAAGCCCGTTCCGTAGAAATCTCCAGCATTGTTCAGAGATCATCTGAAACATATCAAATTGCCTGGTCTGAAAAGGAGTTCATCAAGGGGAAAATGATGGGAGAAAACCTTTATACAGGAATTTTTACGGTGGCGCTTGAAATGCCGGAGAGCGCGGAAGAAATCTATAACAACCCATTAGGGATAAAAATTAAATCAATGACTTGGGACCAGGAGTTTAAAAATGCTGAGTAAAAAAATATTGTTTATAGGTGCTGCGCTGTTGTCCTTGTCTGCTTGCGAGACGATTGACGGCGTAGTTGGTGATTTTAAGCAAACGCAGTTTGTGAGCGCCTTTGCTGAGAGTGATAAAGAGGTTGAGTATGTGAAGGTTCCTGTGCCTGTTGCCAAGCCTTATTTCAAGAAGCTCCCCGATATTAGCAAGCATATGGTGAAAGCCAAAAGGGTGAACCCGGATGTCGCTATAAAAGATGCGCGGAAGGCTTCTTTGCAAAAAAGTACACCTGACGGCTTCATTAATGCCATGCAGGTCTTTGACTATATGCCCGGTGCTTTATATGAGATTTATGCTTCCCCCGGCTATATTACGAGCATTGTTCTAAAGCCCGGTGAAGAACTGATTTCCAAGACGGCCGGGGATACGGTGCGCTGGATTATGGGAGAAACAGCAACAGGATCGGGACGCGATAGAAGAACTGTATTGGTTGTGAAGCCTTTAAAGCCGAATTTATCAACCAATATGATGATTACCACGGATCAGCGTATTTATATGATTGAATCCAAATCCGTTAAAGGCGGAGTATATAATGCCTCTGTCACCTGGAACTATCCGCATGATGATTTTAAGGATATGAAGCAAAGGGCGGTCAGTAGCGCAATCAAAGAAGAACAGGTTGTGGCCGGCAATATTAATCTTCATGATTTAAACTATGATTTTTCTATAGAAACAACGAAGGGTAGCGAGCCTGACTGGAAGCCAATAGAGGCTTTCGATGATGGGTTGAAGACATATATTCGTTTTGCCAATAATCTGGGAACAACAAAAGCGCCTGTTTTGTATATATTGTCTGAGGAGGGCAAAGCAGAAATCGTTAATTATCGTGTCAGAGGTAATTTTTACGTTATAGACCGCCTGATTAATGTTGCCGAGCTGAGAATTGGTACAAAGAGTCCAAAGATAGTTCGTATCACACGTCAGAAATCCAAATCATTTTTCGGGCGAATGCTTGATGGATCAAGCTATGGATCTAATCGCGGGCTCAACGGTTAAGGGGTACAGATGTCCGATTTTGAACAAGACGAAGGTATTGAAATCCAGGCGAGGCCGGAAAAACCGGCGCGGCTTAGAACTCCTGTTATTATAGGGGCGGCGGCGATCATTGCCGGCATTGTTATTGTGACGGTAATTTTTGCTTTTTCGCGGCCCGCCTTCAAGGCGCATAGTGAAAACTATGAAATTCCTGTAACGGATGTAAAATCATCTGCGAATGAGGCGCTTAGTCTATTGCCAAAGGATTATGATCAGATGCCCCCGGATGAACTTTTATCTGCACCGCCGCAACCGGCCATTCCAAGCCCTCCGCCACAATATAATCCTGTACGGGAGGAAGATTTGGCACTTCAAAAGAAAGCTCTGGAATCCAGCCTTTTCTTTGACGGACAAAATGGGGCTGGGAGCTTGCGTAAAACAGTAAATTCTCCTGGATCAGCATTGCCTCAGGCGGGTGATCATTCATTTCAGGGTAGAGATAATTACGCGCAAGATTTGCCGCCGGAAGATCAACAAAATCTTCAGGGGCAAAAGCTGGGGTTTTTAAACCAGTTTAAGGGTCAGGATGAATTCATTTTAAACGACAGGTTGCATGCGCCTTTAAGCGCTTACGAAGTCAAAAGCGGCACCTTGATTTCTGCAGCGTTAATTACGGCGATTAATTCTGATTTGCCCGGTGATGTAATTGCGCAGGTCAGCGAGCATGTTTATGATACTGTGACAGGGAATTTTCTTCTTATACCGCAAGGATCAAGGCTTTATGGGCGCTATGATTCCGTTATTTCCTACGGGCAGGAAAGGGTGCTGGTGGCATGGCAGCGGCTTGTTTTACCCAATGGAAAGTCTATTAAACTGGATGGTATGATAGCAGCGGACCCTGCTGGTGCTTCCGGTCTTGAAGATCAGGTTGATAATCATTTTCTGCGTCTGGCCGGTGCCGTATTATTATCAACGGCTGTGTCTTTGAGCGGTAATCTGGCTAATGACGACGACGATGATAGTATCGGCAGTGATGTTGGCGATACAGTGGCGCAAGAAGCCAGCCGGGTTGGGCAAAAATTTGTCAGCAAAGCCATTAACATCCAGCCAACACTTAAAATCAGAGGAGGGGCGGAAGTTCGTGTTTTTGTGAACAAAGACATGATACTTGAGCCATATGAGAGTCTATAATTTTTTGCGTACCTTACTGCGTTTGACCACCACGTTTATTAGGAAAGGTAAGCAAATGGGGCATGACGCAGAGCGATATGATATTTTCCGGGCCGCTCTTCCGGATGAGATCAAATCAAGAGTTGAAAAAATGTCGAAAGACATGGGGATTTCACAGCGAAAGATATATGAGCAGGCTTTGCAGGATTTTGAAAAATTCAGGGCAAATCAGAAATGTAATTATAAAGACTATGAAACCGAGCAG
>JAJFGV010000034.1 GCA_021775965.1 Alphaproteobacteria bacterium | reverse complement strand
CCCTGAAATTTTATAGGTTCCATCCCCTTGCGGCTCGGCCTTTGCACGCAGCAATCCGAGATCAGACCCCGCCTGCGGCTCCGTCAAATTCATCGTCCCGGTCCATTCGCCGGAGATCAGCTTGGCCAGATAAAATTCTTTTTGTTCATCCGTGCCATGCGCGGTAATGGCTTTGATTGCGCCCTGATTGAGGAGCGGACACAACCCGAACGACATATTCGCGCCCTGCCACATTTCCTGAATTGGAAACGCCAAAGCCCAAGGCAACCCCTGCCCGCCATACTCAGGATCAAACGGAACGGCGTTCCAGCCGCCTTCGCAATATTGCCGATAAGCATCCTTAAAGCCCGGCGCGGTTGTGACGGCATCACCATCCAGTTTTGCCCCATGTTCATCGCCGACTTTATTGAGCGGTGCCAATACGCCTGAGGCCAGCTTCGCCGCTTCCCCTAAGACCGCCTCAATCGTCTCGCTATCAAGATCCTCATGGGTAAAGCCCAGAACCTCGGTCAGCAGAAAATGCATGTCCTGAATGGGGGGATTGTAAGTGGTCATGTGAAATATGTCTCGTAGCTAAAAGTCTGTTTAAAACGGTAGACCGCCCTGACCTATGATGATGTACAACAAATAGAGAAATAAAATTGCGGCAACGGCCATAATGATATACTGCGCAACTATGGCAGAAGCACCAAGAGCAATTGCCATTCCCGACATTTTCGAATCTTCCTTCCTAAGAAAAGCAACCACCCCGCATATGATTGCAAAAGTTCCAATTACAATAGCTATTAAAGGCAAATGATCTGACCAGTGACTATAATCTTCGCCCTGAATAGATTTATAATCTTCCCCTTTAAGACCAGCCGCCAGTTTTTCTTTAATCGTAAGCGCTTTTTCAACCACCACATCTTCTATAGTGGCTGTCGAGGGATTTAATGCATCCTGTAGCCAGGGTGATGTGACCGCCATCGAAAAAGCAAGTATCGCCAGCACCACGCCAATTAGCGCAAAAACCTGCTGCTGTTTCTGAGTTTCTTCCTGATTTACTGCTTCCATCTTCAATCTCCCTATATTTGGCACGACCGTTGCAAATATCAGGATAGAGTATTTTTAACCCCAGCGGTATATCCTATGGCGAATTTAGAAAATGTTATGCAGAACAATGTGTTAGCTTCCCTGACCAAGGGAGCCTCGCACGGCGTAGTCAATGCCATAAAGCAGGCCAGCAGCCGCACAGGGGTTAATTTTGCCTATCTGGTCAAGCAGGCCGCCGCCGAAAGCAACTTTAAACCTGAGATTAAAGCCAAAACCAGCTCGGCCACGGGTCTGTACCAATTCATCGAAAGCACATGGCTTTCCATGGTTAAAAGCCATGGCGCCAAGCACGGCATTGTCACTGAGGGAAAATCGCGCTCTGAGATTTTAGAGATGCGCAAAGACCCAAAGGCCGCTTCCCTTATGGCCGCAGAATTCGCCAGTGAAAATGAAAAATTCCTTAAGAGCCATACCAAAAGTGAAATCGGATCAACGGAACTGTATTTTGCGCATTTCCTTGGCGCGCCGAAAGCCGCATCTTTTTTGAACGGCCTGAAAGAAAACTCACTACAAGAAGCAGCGCTTCTCTTCCCCAAAGCCGCAGCCGCCAACCGCAATGTGTTTTATGACCGCAACACGGGACGCGCCAAATCCATGCAGGAAGTTTACAATTTCTTTGATAAAAAATTCGATGGCGGTAAAGATACCACAACACAAATCGCCAGCCGCCCGACCCCAGCGCACAAACCGACCAGACACGGTTCGCTTTTCAGTTCTTCAGACTATGTAAGGTCACATATGGGCGGTGGCCGCAACCTGGCCTTTGAAATTCTCTCCCGCCCAAGTCAAAATAGCGCGCAAAGCAATTTGGGCCGCATCCCGTTCCAACGCATGATGGCCAATCCGGTCGAACTTATGCTGCTGACCCAGTTGGATATGCCCACCCGCGGCAATAACAGCAAAACATCATTGTTTTAATTTCCAATCCTCTTTAAATAGAGGATATGAAATCATCCGAAAAAATTTCTGTCCTGAATGATCAGGTTCAATTGTGGCACGCGGCAGATGGATTTCGTACCGGTCTTGATTCTGTGATGCTCGCCGCCGCTTGCCCGGTGAAAGAAAAGCAAAGCATTCTTGATCTTGGTTGCGGCGTGGGTGGCGCCGGTCTATGTGTGTTGGCACGCGTATCCGGCGTGACCCTGACGGGCATTGATATTCAAAGCGATCACATAAAATTCGCCATACAAAACGCGGCCGAGAATAATATGGACGGACGCACAACTTTTATTTCTTCAGATATTTGTGATTATAAGGACGGCAGGTTTGATCACGTTATATGCAACCCGCCATATCAGGATTCGGGCGAGCGCGTTTCGTCACCTTCCGCCACCAAGGAAACCGCGCATGCCCATCAGGAAGATGTAAACCTGCAGGATTGGATTGACGCGGCCGTGCGGAATTTGAAATCAAAAGGTTCGTTAACCATCATTCACCGCGCCGATCAAACTGATAAAATTATTCAGTGCCTAGAGGGGCGCTTCGGCGGCACGGAAATTATTCCACTCTGGCCCAAAAAAGGCATACCCGCCAAACGCGTCATTATCCGCACCTACAGAGACAGCCGTTCACCAGCCACTATTTACCCCGGCATTGTCCTGCATCAGGAGAACGGGGATTACACGGATGAAGCGGAAGGGGTATTGCGCAAAACCCAGCCTTTATTCTAAGCCAACAAATTACTGGCTTTTTTCTTCAAACTCTGTTATTTTCCAGAATGAAAAGGAAGGCATGAGATGAGTGAAATATCAAAAATAAGTAGTGATTACTCTAGAGCAACACCCGCTGCTTCCAAAAAAGCTGGCACACAGAGTCAAAATAACGGGCCTGCCCCGCATGAGGCAAATGACAGCGAACCTTTGCCCAAAGACAAAAGACATCAGCCCTCAGATAATCTCGGCACAGTTATAGATGTACAAATAAAGTAAGGACTAAGCCGCTACCTTCATAGCACTCACCGGCTTCATCTTCTCACGCAAATAATCCGCCACCTTATCCATGGAAATCCGCTCCTGCGCCATGGTGTTGCGATCGCGCACTGTCACCGTTCCGTCCTCGAGCGTATCATTATCAATCGTGAAACAATACGGCGTGCCGATCTCGTCCTGACGCGCATAGCGCTTGCCGATATTTTGTTTGATATCGAGATCAACCGCAAATTCTTCGCGCAGCGCCAGATATAATTTCGTCGCTGGACCCACATGCTCTTCTTTCGCGCTCAACGGCAAAATCGC
Organism: Alphaproteobacteria bacterium; assembly: GCA_021775965.1. Lineage (GTDB taxonomy): Bacteria > Pseudomonadota > Alphaproteobacteria > Micavibrionales > Micavibrionaceae > UBA5701. Next base: position 22,355 of record JAJFGV010000034.1, on the reverse strand, counting down.
TGCCTTCTTCGGTGCCAGGGCCGGATGGAAATTCAAATACACGCCGGAGGGGCGGGATTCATCGACCGTATAGGCCTCACAAATCAACGCCAGCGCTCCACGCGTCAAGCCTGCCGCCGGTTCAATCACATGCGGCATATATTTATCCTGCGTGACCGGGTCCATATATTCCAGCTTTTGCCCTGAATGTTCCTGATGCGCCGTGAGATCAAAATCGCAGCGATGGGCAATGCCCTCGAGCTCGCCAAAATCAGGTGCCGTGAACGGGAATTTATATTCAATGTCGGAGGTGCCGAGCCCTTCCTTCGCGTAGTGCGACAGCTCATCATCACCATGTTTGCGGATTTGCAAATTATCACTGGCGAGACCAACAGCGCGCCAGAATTTCGTACGTTCCTCGAACCAGAAATCACGCCATTTTTCCACTTCATCCGGATGACAAAACCATTCCATTTCCATTTGTTCGAACTCGCGGGAGCGGAAAATGAAATTGCGCGGGTTCACTTCGTTGCGAAATGCCTTGCCGATTTGCGCGATCCCGAACGGCATGCGCACACGACTAGAATCCAGAACGTTTTTGAAATTCAGAAAAATACCCTGCGCGGTTTCGGGCCGCAGATATACCTTGTTTTCATCACTTTGAATCGGCCCGGCATGGGATTCAAACATCAGGTTGAATTCTTTGGGCTCAGTAAGAGTGCCTGCCACTTTTGTATCCGGTGCAATAATCTTTTCATAGAATGAAGCATCAAGATCCGTAAGATTTACGCGTTCATAATTTGAAACATTGGTATCGAGGTTTAATTTCTTGAGGCGTTTTTCGATCTCTTCATCTTCTGATTCCTCATGAAAAGACGGCCATTTATCACCTTCACTTTTTAATATCATCAAATGATCCGCGCGATATCGCTTTTTAGTCTCCCGACAATCGACCATCGGATCAGAAAACCCACCGACATGACCGCTCGCGACCCAGGCTTTCGGGTTTTGAATGATTGAACTATCGAGCCCGACAATTTGCACCGGCGTGCCATCGGGTCCGATCGGCGGTGTCACCACCATCGCCTTCCACCACAAATCACGCAAATTATTCTTGAGTTCAACGCCCAGCGGGCCGTAATCCCAAAAGCCATTGATTCCGCCATAAATATCCGAAGCCGGGAAGATAAACCCCCGCCTTTTGCACAGCGCCACCACGTCTTTCATGTCTAAATCCATTATATAAACCCCTTTATAAGGGCTTTATCATACGGGATTTAGCAGGGAAAACAAGGGCTTGAAATCCATCAGCAAAGGCGAATTTGACAGCGCCGAATGCGGCTCTATATCATGGCTATACAAACCTGAAAGGCAGGTGCCGCTATGTTACAACATGTCCCTTCCTGGAGTAGTATTTCCCAGGGCGTTATGCCCGGTGGTCATCATCACCCCGGCTTCAGCCAGCAAGACGAAAGCAATCTTGCCATGCAGGAATCGCTGGGTGAGCGAGAAGACGAGGGCAACGCTTATCTGGAAGAATTAGAGTTTGAATTTCTTCTGGAATCAACTCTGATGAATAATGCCTGGTACGCGGCACCGCTATATACTTACACATATCATGAAGAAGATCAGTTCGCAGAGACACTGGACATCACACATGAACAAGATAGTCTTGCGCCGGCGAATTATATTTCTCCGTGGAATGCGCCGAAAATGGCAGCTTAAGCGATTCTTTAATCGCTCACAAAAATTTGCCTATAACCCATTGTTTTATAAGGGGTTATTCCGATTTTTCTTGTATTTTCGGCGGTTTTCAGGTAGAATGCATTCAACACTGAAAGGAGAAAGTTAATGGCTAGTTCACTTATGGTTCGCGGAGGAACAGTAAATTCTAACAAGGACTCGGAAGCCAAAAGACAATTCTGGCTCGGAGACAATACAGCGGAAGGCCAAAAAAAGAAAAGTGAAGAAGAAAAAGAACAAGAATATCAAGAATACCTTGTCGCTCTCGCCCTTAATCTTAATGTATTAGGAGACGGCCATGTCGCCAAAAGGCTGGCAGAAAAAAGAGATCTGTTCAGTACTTCATATAGCTGGTCGAATAATGGTTTTGTGCCTGGAACAGGCCAAATGCACGAGAAGTTAAGTGGAAGCATGGATCAATTGAGAAACGATGTCACAGAAATAAAACGGGATCTGGAAGCTAAACTCGTTCATGAAGAATCGTAATCAAGATTTATAAATTTCGAAACAAGGCGCTGAGATTTTCAGCGCCTTTTATTATGCCCTAACGCACCAAAACCCGGCGCACCCGCCCGTTACTGCGCATGACCAACGACCAACCCTCCGGCGTCGCCGCAGCGCTTAACGCTTTTTCAGCATCACCAACCGCACCAATTTTCTGGCCGTTAATCTCCAGCAGGATATCACCGGGGTCCATGACGCGCCCCACATAGGAACGCCGCGGCGCTTTGAGAACAACAACGCCCTCTTCCTCAAGACCCAAACCAAGCTCAACCGCCACGGCCGGATTCAAATTGGCAATCGTTGCGCCGTTGAGCGGATGCTGCCCTTGTAAAACTTTTTCCTGCCGCGCTGGTTCATCCGGCGGCGCCATGGCTTTCACCTCATACATTCCCTTTTTGCCTTTACGCACAGCCTCAAGCTTTGCACTTTGCCCCAGCGGCACGGTTGCCATACGGAACTTCATTTCCGATGGGTCACGAATGGCTTTGCCATTAAAGCTCAGCACCACATCGCCGACCGCAAGCCCGGCTTTTTTCAATGGAGACGCCGAATGCAGCTTTGCAATCAGCGCCCCACCCGGCTTGGCCAGCCCCATGGAAGACGCAATATCCGACGTCACGCGCTGCGCGGTCACACCCAGCCATGGGCGCACCACACGCTTACCGCTCTGCCCCATTTTCTCCGCAGCCAACACCGTGGCCACCATCTCGGACGGAATCGCAAACCCAATTCCGAGCGAGCCGCCCGTTCGTGAATAAATCGCTGAATTAATCCCGACCACGCCACCATCCAGCGCCACCAACGGCCCGCCGGAATTTCCGGGGTTAATGGCTGCATCAGTCTGGATAAAGAAATTAAAATCACTGATGTCCAATGAGGATTGCGCCAGCGCCGAAACGATGCCGCTGGTCACTGTTTGCCCCACGCCGAATGGGTTGCCAATCGCCAGAACCAGATCGCCGACTTCCAAAGATTCGCTCGGCTTTAATGATGCATAAGGAAGCGCTTCGCCTTTCGGATTAACCCGCAACAATGCCAGATCCGACGGCTCATCGGTCAACGCAACCCGCGCATCAAATTCCCGTCCATCCGTCAGCACCACCGTAATTTCCTCGGCACCTTTAATCACATGCGCATTGGTGACCACCAGACCATCCGGCTCTACAATCACGCCAGAGCCAAGTGCGCTTTCAACCTGCCGGCGCATCCGCCCACCGAAAGCATCATTGCCGAAAAGCTGACCAAAAAACGGATCATCCATAAACGGATGCTTGGCCTTTTTTGACACGGTTCGTTTGGTATAAATATTAACAACCGCCGGGGAAACTTTCTTCACCAGCGGCGCAAAGGACAATTGCACCTGTTCGCGGCTGCCCGGCACACTGCGCTCAGCATTATGGGTTTGGGCCGGGGCCAGTGACGGGAAACACAAAACTAGAATTGCCAAAAGAATTCTGATAATCATGGAAAGCAATCTAGTTCAGGACTATATGAATCTCAAGGCTTGAGAGAGAGAAATGGAAAATAAACGCATTACCATACCCGAAATTGCCGCCCACAAAGGGCGTGCAGAGCCGCTTGTGTGCCTGACGGCCTATACAACGCCGATGGCGCGCATTCTCGACCCGCATGTCGATTTGCTGCTGGTGGGCGACAGCCTCGGCATGGTGCTCTATGGGATGGAGAATACGCTGGGCGTCGATCTGGAGATGATGATCAATCACGGCAAGGCGGTTATGCGCGGCGTTGAAAAATCATGCGTCATTGTTGATATGCCGTTCGGTAGTTACGAGGAAAGCCCGGAGCACGCCTATCGCAATGCCATGCGGGTTATGAAGGAAACAGGTTGCGACGGGATCAAACTTGAAGGCGGAACGGATATGGCGGAGACGATAAAATATCTTACCGCGCGTAATATTCCGGTGATGGGACATATTGGATTGCAACCGCAATCGGTTCTAAAAGATGGCGGCTATAAAGTGAAAGGCCGCACCAATCATGAAATATCCAGTCTGTTGGATGATGCCAGAGCGGTTGAAGAGTCCGGCGCTTTTGCCGTTGTTATCGAAGGGACGGTTGAAGATGTCGCTGCAGAAATAACACGCAGCACAAACATTCCCACGATAGGTATCGGCGCTTCGCCAGACTGCGATGGGCAAATTCTGGTGACCGAAGATATGATTGGTCTTCTCGAAGGACCCTCTGCAAAATTTGTTAAAGAGTACACGAATGTCAAAGACGACATCGCCGCCGCCGTTTCCGGTTATGCCGGTGAAGTGCGCAGCCGCAAATTCCCGAGTACAGAGCAAACCTATACCCGTCCAAAGGCGGTTGATGTGAAGAAAGCGTCATGACCTTGCCCGCAGAAAAAATAAACGGCCCCATTCTAACCGCCACAACGCAAACGCAGCTCAGAACGACAATTGATGGCTGGAAAGAACAAGGCTTAACCGTCGGCTTTGTCCCAACCATGGGCGCGCTGCATGAGGGCCATCTATCGCTGGTACGCCTGGCACTGGAAAAAGCCGACCGCGTTGTCGCCAGTATTTTTGTCAACCCGACCCAGTTCGCCCCGCATGAAGATTTTGACACCTATCCGCGCGAGGAAGAAAAGGACATTGCCGAACTGGAAAACGCAGGCACTCATTTGATTTACCTTCCTTCTGCCAACGAGATTTACCCGGATGGCCCGGCCAGTACATTAAAGGCAGGGAAAGCCGCTCAGGGACTCGAAACCGATTTCCGACCACATTTTTTTGACGGCGTTGCGACGGTGGTTCATCGTCTGTTTGAACAAGTAAAATCCGATGTCGCCGTGTTTGGTGAAAAAGATTTTCAGCAATTGCAGGTGATAAAGGAAATGGTGAAGACGAAAGATATGCCGATAGACATTATTGGCGCGCCAATTGTGCGCGACGAGCACGGCCTGGCTCTGGCCTCGCGTAATGCTTATTTGTCGGATGCGGAGTTACAAATGGCCCGACAGTTGAATAAAGTTTTATATCAAACAGCTTCGTCATTGCGAGCCGAAGGCGAAGCAATCCAGTCTGGATTGCCGCGTCGGTCTGACGACCTCCTCGCAATGACGGATAAAGCGAAAGAACAACTTCTGGAAGTTGGATTCGACAAAATAGATTACATCGAAAGCCGCTGGGACCGCACCCTCGCCGCAGCATGGATCGGAAAAACACGCCTGATTGACAATATGGAGATATAAAAAGCGAACTGAATTTTTTCGTGGACAAGGCAGCCGAGGCGAGGCGCGCGGAATGTACATTTCGTACATGAGCACGGCGAGACCGAAGGATAACGATGTCCAGGGTAAAATTCAGGAAGCTTTAGCCGCCGCGTTTGGAGCCGGTTTTAGGCGGAGCCTTTTTCTTGGCTTCTTTTTGTGCGCCGCCTTTGGGGCCTTTATTATCATCTTTTGGCGCAGCCTTTTTTGCTTTTGGCTTTTCTTCCTTGGCTTTCTCGGCCCGCTTTTCCAGCACTTCTTCTGAAGGACCGGGCGTAAATTCTTCGGCGTCGTCATCGAACTGTACAGGGCCACTGTCTTTGCCTTTGGCATCGATATCACGATCAACCAGTTCAATCACTGCCATCGGCGCATTATCACCATAGCGAAAGCCAGCTTTCATCACGCGGGTATAACCACCGGCGCGGGCAGAATAACGCTCGGCCAGCACATCAAAAATCTTTGCAACCTGCGCTATATCACCCATTCTGGAGATCGCCTGACGGCGTTTGGCCAAAGACCGATCCGGGTTGCCACTCGCCTGCTTACCCATCGTAATCAACTTTTCGACATAAGGTTTCAGTTCCTTGGCCTTGGGCAATGTCGTCGTAATCTGCTCATGCTTCACCAGCGCCGCCGCCATATTGGCAAGCATCGCTTTACGGTGCGTTGAAGAACGGTTTAGCTTGCGCTGTTTGATACGGTGTTTCATTGCTCAGTTCCTAAAACTTATCTTTCTTATGCCTTAAAAGGGCTCATCCACTTTTTTGGCCATGTCTTCAATATTTTCCGGCGGCCAGCCTTCAACCTGCATACCAAGATGCAGACCCATAACCGTCAGAACTTCCTTGATCTCGTTCAAAGATTTACGTCCGAAGTTTGGCGTACGAAGCATGTCGCCTTCGCTCTTTTGTACCAGATCGCCAATGTAAACGATGTTGTCGTTTTTAAGGCAGTTGGCAGAACGCACAGACAGCTCAAGTTCATCAACCTTACGCAAAAGGTTTTTGTTGAACGGCAGCTCTTGTGATTCTTCCTGGGCCTTCACTTCTTCCGGCTCATCGAAGTTCACAAAGACATTAAGCTGGTCCTGCATGATGCGGGCAGCAAACGCCACTGAATCTTCGGGTGAAATCACGCCATTGGTTTCAATCGCCAGTGTCAGTTTATCGTAGTCAGTAATCTGACCAACACGCGTATCGGTCACTTCATACGTAACTTTACGCACTGGTGAGAACACACTATCGACAGGAATAAGACCAACAGGCGCTTCTTCCGGGCGATTTTGTGCGGCCGGGCGGTAACCCTTACCAGTATCAACCGTCATCTCGATGCTGATCTTCGCGCCCTTATCCAGCGTACAAATCTCAAGCTCAGGGTTCATGATCTCGATATCAGCGCCGGCTTCAATCATCGCCGCGGTCACAACACATGGACCCTCAGCAGACAAACGCATTTTCTTTGGCCCTTCAGCGTGCATACGCACGGCCAGCGCCTTGATGTTCAAAATAATATCGGTGACATCTTCGCGAACGCCCTCGATCGAAGAGAATTCATGCAGCACGCCATCAATTTGTACAGCCGTCACAGCCGCCCCTTGCAAAGACGAGAGCAAAATACGACGCAGCGCATTGCCCAGTGTCAAACCAAAACCACGCTCCAAAGGCTCGGCAATAACTTTACCGGTATTGGGCATATCGCTGTGCGAAATATCCAGTTTTGAAGGCTTAATCAATTCCTGCCAGTTTTTGTGTATCAAGGTTCTCTCCTCTTTCTAAAAAGTAATCTGTTGTGTGTTCTTAAACTCTACGTCTCTTTGGTGGACGACAACCATTATGTGGTATCGGCGTAATGTCGCTAATTGCTTTGATCGTAAAGCCAGCGGACTGCAAACCTCTTAGGGCCGATTCGCGGCCTGAACCTGGTCCCTTGACCCGCACATCCAGCTCCTTCATGCCGTGCTCCTGTGCCTTACGGCCTGCATCTTCGGCGGCAATCTGTGCCGCATAAGGCGTTGATTTACGTGAGCCCTTAAAGCCCATCGTCCCGGCCGATGACCAGGCAACTGCATTGCCCTGCGCGTCACTAATGAGAATCTTTGTGTTGTTAAAGGTCGCATTGACATGCGCAATACCGGAAACGATATTCTTTTTCTCTTTTCTTTTTGCTTTTGTCTTTGGCTTGGCCATTTTTCATCCCCTCCTAATGCTTGCCGACTTGTTTTTTACCAGCGATCGGTTTGGCCGGTCCCTTGCGGGTACGAGCGTTGGTGGAGGTACGCTGGCCGCGCACAGGCAGACCAGAGCGGTGACGCAGACCGCGATAACATTTCATGTCCAAAAGACGTTTGATATTCATCGACGTATCACGGCGCAAATCACCCTCAATCTTGTATTCGTCCTTTTCGATCTCGGAACGGATAGAGTTGAGCGTGTTCTCATCAATCTCGGCCATGCGCATCGCGACATCAATGCCAAGTCTTTCACAAATTTTGAAGGCTGTGGTCCGGCCAATGCCGTGAATATAGGTCAGCGCGATCGGAACGCGCTTCTTATCGGGTACGTTTACACCAGCAATACGTGCCATGTTATGGTCTTCCTCTCAATTTCAAGCCAAACCGTTAACAGCTCCGCGCGTTAAGCTTCCACTATCCGGTTCGTAAATTCACAGTCTCTGAAGAAAAAACGCCCTTTTAAAGGGCATTTTAGGGGCCAAAAAGGGCCCAAATCCTCGAAGATGGCCGGATTATAGGGATTTATAAGAGTTCGTCAAGAACTTTATTGTGCTTAACCTAAGCCGCTGCTTTCGCGCCCAGAGCCGCATCAATTTGCGCCGTGACATCATCAATAGACGCCATGCCATCAACTTTGCGCAGCAAGCCCTTTTCCTCATAAAACGGCAGCACCGGCTTGGTTTGTTCGTGATAAACCTCAAGGCGTTTTTTCAGGGTTTCTTCATTGTCATCACTGCGCGCGCCGCCGGTCTCTTCGGCGCGGGCCTTAATCCGATCCAGCAATACACCATCATCGACTTCAAGAACGATAACATGATCGATCACCGTGCCGGCTTCATTCAACATGGTATCAAGCTCTTGCGCCTGCCCTAGTGTCCGAGGAAACCCATCAAGATTAAAACCATTGGCACAGGCTTCATCCTGAATGGCATAGGCCACCAGTTTCACCATCACCTCATCCGGCACCAATTGTCCGCCATCAATAATGGATTTAAGCATCTGGCCAAGATCACTGCCGCTTTCGCATTCTGCGCGCAACATGTCACCAGTCGAAAGCTGGCGCGCGCCGTATTTTTCTTCAAGGCGTTTGGCCTGCGTTCCCTTGCCTGCGCCGGGTGGTCCAAAAATAATTAAATTCATGATGTTTCTTCCTATTTTATCCCCGCCTGCCGCGGAGCTTTGATTTCTTAATCAGACCTTCATATTGATGAGCAATCAGATGCGAATGAATTTGCGCCACCGTATCCATGGTCACACTCACGACAATCAAAAGGCTGGTTCCACCAAAGTAAAAAGGCATCGAATATTTGGCAATCAGAAATTCCGGCAACAAACAAATCAGAACCAGATAAAGCGCCCCTACGGTCGTAATACGCGTCAGCACAAAATCCAGATAATCCGCTGTATTTTTACCAGGACGGATACCAGGAACAAAGCCTCCATATTTTTTAAGCATATCGGCATTTTCTTCCGGATTAAAAACAATCGCCGTATAGAAAAAAGCAAAGAATATGATCAGACCACCATAAAGCAGCATATAGGCCGGCTGGCCGTGCTGCAGGAACTGCGCAATATTCGCTGTGAAATCACCGCCGCTGGCGCCGGAAAACCCGACAATCGTCAGCGGCAACAGCAAAAGTGAAGACGCAAAAATCGGTGGAATTACGCCAGCCGTATTCATCTTGAGCGGAATATGGTTGGATTCACCGCCCATCATGCGGTTGCCCTGCTGACGCTTGGGGTATTGCACCACAACGCGACGCTGCGCCCGCTCCATAAACACAATAAGAACAATAACGGCGACAATCATACCCACCAGCGATAACAGCTCAAGAAAGTTAAACTGACCCTGCCGCCCCAGCTCCAACGTTGAAGCAATCGCCCGCGGCAATTCGGCTACAATCCCAGCAAAGATAATCAGAGAAATCCCGTTGCCAACGCCACGCGCCGTGATCTGCTCACCCAGCCACATAAGAAAGACCGTACCGCCAACAATGGTAATCACCGTAGAAATGCGAAAGAACATGCCCGGGTCAATGACCGCTGGGCCGCTGGAGCCCTGCATACTCTCGAGGCCAACTGACAACCCATACGCCTGAACAGCCGCCAGCAGCACGGTGAAATAACGCGTGTACTGGTTGATCTTCATCCGCCCGCCTTCGCCCTCTTTCTTGAGCGCCTCAAGCTTCGGCGACATCGCCGTGGCCAGCTGCATAATAATAGACGCCGAGATATAGGGCATAATGTTAAGGGCAAAAATCGTCATCCGCTGCAGCGCGCCGCCGGAGAACATATTGAACATGTCGAGAATACCGCCGCCTTTTTGGCTGAAAATCTCGTTCCAGACGAACGGATCAATGCCCGGCACCGGAATATAAGTGCCCAGGCGGTACACAAGAAGCGCACCCAGCACGAACATAAGGCGCTGTTTTAGCTCTGTGGCTTTGGCCAAGGCACCCCAATTGGCGTTTTTGGCAAGTTGTTCAACGGCAGATGCCATATAAATGAATCCTTTGTATGATTTCTATTAACCTAGAATAGATAGAGAAAAGATGGCCATGAGACAAGCCCCTAAAGCCATAATTATTGGCTTTATTGGCCGTTCAGTCTCCTGTCCCAACCATCACACATGTCCCAGACACGTTGATATTCCTTCGAACTATCATGGCCACTCTGGCGATTATTCAACACATTTCCGGCCTCCAGAACAATATCATCCAGTTTTCGATTAATTTGCCCCTCGATTCTATCCTGAATGACCGCAACGCGATCCTGAGAAACCGGGGCCGCACCTCTGAATCTTTTAACAAATTCCTTCAATTTGCTTTTGGTCTTCCTGCTATATTCACTCTGCACACCGCGCAATATTTTATCATGGCCTTTCTCATGCTCATAAATAGCCTTAAATTCGCAACTTTTTTGTGGAAAGTTAGAAGCAACCAGCAAAACCGGCTGGGTATAAAATTTAATTCTGATTTCTTTCAAAGATACACAGCTCCTGCTGCCTCCCTTCGTAATCTCATAACGGTACTCAGCCATCATATTAAATGGCGAAATATGGAGCCCCAGCGTCGTACCCTGAGCTTTACGCGGATCATCATTATGCAGCGCAGTTAAATTTGCTGCCGAACGATTACGATATTTTTTTGTTTTCTTGGTGAGGGATTTAACAAGAACTTTTGGCTCTATTTTCGGGCAACCACTCTGAGCCATCGCAGGAGACACCCAGACAAAAGCCAAAAAAACAGCTGCCGTCAGAAGAGCTGGAATAAAATAACGTCTATTTGTTTTTTGTTTCATCAAGATCCCGTTCCCACTTTTTACACTGATCGGAAACACGTTTATATTCCTCTTTCGTGTCGATTTTATTCTGCCGCTCCTCAAGTATTGGCGTTATGCCGTCCGTAAACGAACTGACCGCCCTTGACACCCGATCGCCAAGCCTTTTTTGCTGCTTTTCGACATCTTCGGGTGCCACAGGCCCTATGACCTTAATCTGCTTTGCCAGTTTTTTCAGCTCTTTCCTGAGTTCAGGGTAATATTCGCGGTGGAACTTTTTCAGCGTTCTGATGTGTTTTCGCTCATGTCCGAGCACAGCGCTGTATTCACAGCCGCCACGGCGGAAATTACTGGCGATGTGAACTTCCGGATAGGCATAGAATACGGCTTTGATTTCCTGGAGGGATAAACATGCCTTTCCTTTTCGCGTTACAACACTGAATTGCAATTTGGCATCAATACCGATCTGGCCGCCGCCAAGACCCAGAACCCGCTGCTCTTGCTTGTCTGGATTGCCGTGAATATCAGTGAGATTTTTAGATGAAACATTTCGCACATATTTCACAGGCTCAATAACCGAGCGCACGGACACTGATGTTGCTTCAGATTGGCAAGCCGCCATCGCCGCGTCCGAAACAAACAACGCCAGTAAAAACACAACCACACGCACCAAAGACATACGAACTCCTCTACTCCTTATACGGTAGCATGGAATGGTGAGTGGCCTCAAAAACAAAACCCCGGAAAAATATATCCGGGGCTGTGTATTCGTTTTAAATACAATATCGGTCTATTTCTTCTCAGCCTTTAGCTTTTCGGCTTTTTTGCCGATTGGCGCGACTTCTTTTTTAACGATTGTGACTTTACCGCCCGCTTTTTCGACAGCCGCCACAGCACCTTTGGAGGCACCGGAAAGACTAAGGTCCACTTTCGCTTTTAATTCACCACCGGCCAGCAGTTTGATGCCGTCTAGTTTACGACGCACGACGCGCGCTTTAACCAGCGCATCTTCATCCAGCGCTTTGCTGGCATCAATTTTCTTGGCGTCAATGGCTTCCTGAAGTTTACCGAGACTCAGCTCTGCAAACTCTTTGCGGAAAATATTGTTAAAGCCAAGCTTGGGCATGCGGCGATAAAGCGGCATCTGCCCGCCTTCAAAGCCGTTAATCGCCACGCCAGAGCGCGCCTTCTGACCTTTTTGACCAGAGCCCGATGTCTTGCCCTTACCGGAGCCGATCCCGCGACCAACCCGTGTGGCATTTTTTGTTGCGCCGGCTTTTGGCTTTAATTCATTTAATTTCATTTTCTTTATTCCTTTATCTTATTCCTACCGGCTCCATTGTTCCACGACCACCTTCTAAATTGTCATCATCAGACGGCCGACTAAATGTTTTTCCCCATGCTATCACAGGAACAGTTTCCGGCTTCAAAAGCTCTATTCCTGACAATTCAGGTTTGTCACAAGCCAATTTCAAATCAAGAAAACAATCAAAAGCATCTCTTGCTAAGTTAAAAATCGCAATATAACTATCTTTTTCCTGTGGTCTCCAATTTTTCTTAGCCGCTTTTTTTGTACATTCAACCCATACATCCCTAAGCACATGTCGATAAGAGCTAGGAGCAATCATCTCAACAGAATATTGTTCCTTTTTTGGACCTTTCATTGTCAGCTCCTAGGCAGCGTCTTCGACGCGCACCAGATGCTTTACCTTGTTAATCATACCGCGCACAGACGGTGTGTCTTCCAGTTCGCGGGTTTTGTGCATTTTATTTAGGCCCAGCCCAATAAGTGTCGCGCGCTGGTATCCCTTGCGGCCAATTGGCGAACCAATTTGTGTCACAGTCACTGTCTTGCCAGATGGTTTTTTTGCAGCTGGCTTGGCTGGTTTATTTTTCGGCGCGGCTTTAGCGGCCTCAGCCTTCTTAGGCGCGGCTTCTTTCTTAGGAGCCTCGGCCTTGGGAGCATCAGCTTTTTTAGGCGCAGCCTTTTTGGCAGGCGCCTTCTTCACTGTTTCCTTCTTTTCGTCTTTATCTTCAGCCATAATTTTTATTCCTTATTCTTCAGCCGCAACCGCATCAATTTCGACCTGCGACTTGCCAATTTCACGGCCCGATACGATATCGCTAACTTTTTTATTGCGGCGTGATGCGATGTGACGCGGGCTCTGCATATTTTTCAGCGCTTCAAAAGTCGCATTCACCATCGAATACGGATTGTTCGAACCAATCGCCTTGGCCACAATGTCCTGAATACCAACCGCTTCAAACACGGCGCGCATCGGACCACCGGCAATAATTCCAGTACCTTGCGGAGCCGCGCGCAAGAAAACCTTACCAGCACCATGCTTGCCATGCACATCATGGTGCAGTGTGCGGCCTTCGCGCAGCGGTACGCGGATCATATTACGTTTGGCAGCTTCCGTGGCCTTCTTAATCGCCTCGGGAACCTCACGGGCTTTGCCATGACCATGACCAACGCGGCCTTTGCCATCACCGACAATCACCAACGCTGCAAATCCGAAACGACGACCACCCTTGACCACTTTGGCCACACGGTTAATACCGACAAGGCGTTCAGTGAACTCAGAATCTTCACCGCGATCACGTTGTTGCTGTTCTCCTCGAGCCATTTACTTATCCTTTTTCTTTAAAATTCTCTAAAATACGAGGCCGCCTTCGCGCGCGCCTTCGGCCAATGCCTTCACCCGGCCATGATACAAATACCGTCCACGGTCAAAAACCACTTTACTGGCACCGGCCTTTTTCGCCCGCTCAGCCACCAGCTTGCCGACTTCCTGTGCCGCTTCGGTTGTCGCGCCGCTTTTCAGCTTTTCCTTTAGCGCCGCATCCAGTGTCGAAGCCGCCGCCAGTGTTTTACCATCCAGGTCATTAATGACCTGCGCGTAAATCTGTTTGCCAGAACGGAAAATAGACAGGCGCGGGCGTGTTTCACGCACGGCAGCACGTTCAATATTCACGCGACGAATTTTGTTTCTGGTTCTAAAGCTGCGCCTTTGCGCGGCTGTTGTTTTTATTTTCTTTTGTGGCATCTTTTTATTCCTTACTTCTTCTTGCCTTCCTTACGCAGGACATATTCATCAGCATAACGAATACCTTTTCCTTTATAAGGTTCAGGGGGCTTGAAACTGCGAATATTCGCCGCTGTCTGCCCCACTTTTTGTTTGTCGATACCGGACACCGTAATTTCGGTCTGCCCTTCCATCTCGATTTTAATGCCCTCGGGCACCTGGAATTTCACCTCATGTGAAAATCCCAGCGCAAGAACAAGAGTCTGCCCTTGAAGATTGGCACGATAACCAACCCCTTTGATCTCCAGTTTCTTCGAATAACCTTCGCTTACACCAACGACAATATTATTCACCAGCGTGCGCATCGTCGGCCAGATCTGCTGCGCAAAGCGACTGTTTGATTTTGGCTTCAAATTTGCAACCTTTGTAGACTTGCCGTCATCATTGGCCACATCGTCGAGCGCAATCAACACTTCATCATGCAGGCGTAGAGACAACTCGCCAAGCTTGCCCTTGGCTTTGACATCCTGACCGTTGATGCTGAGCTCAACGCCTTCAGGGATTTCTACAGCTTTACTTCCAATACGTGACATTTTCTTACTTTCCTAAAACTTCTGGCCTAAAAGACCTGACAGAGTATTTCGCCGCCGATATTTTCGGCACGCGCTTTGTGGTCAGCCATCACGCCCTGCGGCGTTGAAACCACCAAAATACCAAGCCCGTTATAAAAACGCGGCAAATCGTTCACGCCGGAATACACACGGCGGCCTGGCTTGGACACGCGGTCGATCTGACGAATAGCGCCCTGACCTTCTGCATATTTCAGCTCAATAATGAGAACTTTCTTGTTGTTCTCGCGGTCTTCAGATTTGAACGCGCGGATAAAGCCTTCATCCTTCAACACATTGCACACGGACTCACGCAAACGCGAATACGGGCATTCAATCACTGTTTTATTTGCCTGCTGTCCGTTACGAATACGGGTCAGCATATCACCAAGGGGATCACTCATTGTCATGTTGCGATATCCTCCTTCCTTTCCTTCTCTGTCATCCCGGCGAAGACCGGGATCTGTTTCTTTGTTTCTACAAGGTCCCGGTTTTCACCGGGACTGCGCTGGCAAAACCGCAGGTTTTACCAGCTTGATTTTGTTACGCCCGGCAACTCACCACGAGAGGCCAGGTCCCGCAATGCGATGCGGGAGAGATTAAATTTTCTGTAGTATGCGCGCGGACGGCCGGACAGCGCACACCGATTGCGAACGCGAGTCTTGGACGAATTGCGCGGCATTTCAGCCAGCTGCAGCACAGCGGCAAAACGCTCTTCCTGTGGCGCTTTCCGATCACGGATGATCGCCTTCAACTTGGCGCGCTTGCCTTCCAGGCTTTTGACCAGCTTCCGGCGTTTCTTATCGCGCTCTATCATACAGGTTTTTGCCATTTTTTATCCTTCTCTCTTTATTAGCTCTTGAACGGCATCTTAAAGCCGCGCAGCAATTCTTTTGCTTCTTCATCTGTCTTGGCAGACGTACAAATTACAATGTCCATCCCACGGATTTTATCGACCTTGTCGTATTCGATTTCCGGGAACACAATATGCTCGGTCAGACCCAGCGCATAATTTCCGCGGCCATCAAAAGCCTTTGGCTTCACGCCACGAAAGTCACGCACACGTGGCAGCGCAATCGTGATCAGGCGGTCGAGGAATTCATACATTTTCTCACGGCGCAGCGTTACCTTCGTACCGATTGCCTGCCCGTCACGAATTTTGAACGACGCATTGGACTGGCGCGCCTTGGTTACAACCGGCTTCTGACCGGCGATTAAAGCCAGATCATTGGTTGCATTTTCCATGTGCTTGCGATCCTGCGTCGCTTCGCCAACACCCATATTGATCACAATCTTTGTAATCTGTGGGCGTTGATGCGGGTTTTTATAACCGAACTTCTTATCCAGAGCCGGTATAATCTCGCTATCATATAATTCTTTGTAACGCGGTTTCATCTTTTGTCTCACTTATCCTATTGTCTCGCCGGATTTTTTGGCCACGCGGACCTTCTTTCCGTCTTTTAAAAATTTATACCCAACGCGGGTTGCCTTGCCACCTTTCGGATCGGCCAGCGCCACATTCGAAATATGAATGGACAGCTCTTTTTTCTGTATACCGCCCGGTGACACTTGTGTCGGTTTTTCGTGCTTTGTCGCCATATTCACGCCCTGCACCAAAACCCGACCCTGATCAGCCTGAACGTTCAGCACCTCACCTTTGGCACCTTTATCCTTGCCAGTCAGCACGATAACCTGGTCGCCCTTTTTAATTTTTGTTCTCACCTGCGCCATCACTAAAGCACCTCACTCGCCAGAGAAATAATCTTCATGTAACCCTTACCGCGCAATTCCCGCGTCACAGGGCCAAAAATACGTGTTCCCACCGGCTCGCCCTGATTGTTGATCAGCACACAGGCATTGGTGTCGAAACGAATTTTCTCACCATAATTACGTTGCAGCCCAAAACGTGAGCGCACAACAACAGCGCGCTGAACCGTTCCTTTTTTCACGCGGCCGCGTGGAATAGCTTCCTTAACGGAGACAATAACGACATCACCGATATTGGCCGTGCGACGATGTGATCCGCCCAGCACCTTAATGCACTGAACCTGACGGGCTCCGCTATTATCAGCCACTTCCATGCGTGATTGCATCTGTATCATTATTTCTTATCCTTCTTCGCTGCCGGCTTTTTCTTAGCGGCTGGCTTTTTCTTATCTTTTTTAGCTGCCTCTTGTGCCTTTGGTGCTTGTGCCTTTGGTGCTTTTGCAGCAGCTTTAGGGGCTTCACCACCTGTGATCACTTGCCACGTCTTGCGCTTTGAAATCGGGCGGCACTCAACAATCTGCACACGATCACCGGTTTTAAACTGGTTGTTTTCATCATGCGCGGCATATTTGTCGCTGCGCTTAATGTATTTTTTGTACACGGGATGACGATAGCGGCGCTCAACAAGAACCGTAATGGTCTTATCCTGCTTGTCGCTTACGACTGCCCCTTCAAGTATACGTTTTGGCATCTTCCTTATTCCTTATCCTTAAGCCGCTTTTTTTTCGGCTTTTTTCTCAGTGTTTTTCTGGGCTTCTTTAGCCGCTTCTTCGCGGGTTTTTACGCTCAAAAATGTTTTCACGCGCGCAATTGTGCGGCGTGCCTTGCGCATCTGCGCTGTGTTATCCAAAGAGCCGCCATTCTTCTGAAAGCGCAAATTGAATTGTTCCTTGCGCAAATCCAGAAGCATTTTCTTCAACTCATCCGGCGTTTTTGTTTTCAAATCTTCAGCTTTCATTACGCTGCCTCCTCACCAACACGAGTGACAAATTTTGTTTTTACCGGCAATTTCATCGCCGCAAGATCAAAAGCCTCACGCGCCAGCTCCTGTGATACGCCATCCAGCTCAAACATGATCCGGCCAGGCTTCACGCGCGCCGCCCAATATTCCGGCGAACCTTTACCTTTACCCTGACGCACTTCCAACGGCTTGCTTGTTACCGGCACATCCGGGAAAATACGAATCCAGACTTTGCCCTGCCTTTTCATGTGGCGGGTAATCGCACGACGTGCCGCTTCAATCTGGCGCGACGTTATACGCTCGGGCGTCAAAGCCTTCAAACCATACGCGCCAAAAGCAAGAGTCGAACCACCTTTCGCATTTCCGTGAATGCGGCCCTTGAACTGCTTGCGATGTTTAAACTTTTTCGGTGCTAACATTTTCTAAATCCTAATTTCTATTCTGCATGCCGCCCTGGGCACTTGCCATTTTCTTGTCGCGCGCCATCGGGTCATGTTCCATGATGTCGCCTTTATAAATCCAGATCTTGACGCCGATAATTCCGTATGTCGTCAGCGCCTCGGAAAAACCGTAATCCATATCAGCGCGCAAAGTATGCAGCGGCACACGACCTTCGCGGTACCATTCGGTCCGCGCAATATCAGCGCCGCCCAAACGGCCCGATACGTTAATTCTGATACCGCCAACGCCCAAACGCTGCGCAGATTGGACGGCACGCTTCATCGCGCGACGGAAAGACACACGGCGCTCTAACTGCTGGCAAACACCTTCAGAAACAAGCTGTGCATCCGCATCAGGCTTACGGATCTCAACAATATTCAGCGAGACCTCACCACCGGCGCGGCGCGATAATTCCTGACGTAGAGTTTCGATGTCCGCGCCTTTTTTACCAATGATCACACCGGGACGGGCCGTATGAACCGTCACTTTTGTGCTCTTGGCGGCGCGCTCAATAATCACTTTCGAAATTCCAGCAGGCTTCAGGCGCTCGGTGATGTACTCACGCAGACGCAGATCCTCGATCAGCTTCTTGGCGTAGTCGCGACCCGCATACCAGCGAGAATCCCATGTCCGGTTAATTCCGACGCGCATACCTATTGGATTGGTTTTCTGTCCCATACTTTATGCTTCCTCTTCCGCTTCACGGACGATAATTGTCAAATTACTAAATTTCTTCTCGATGCGTGCGGCGCGGCCACGAGCACGGGCACGAAAACGCTTCATCGTCAGCGTCTTGCCCACAGTTGCCTCAGCCACCACCAGACGGTCAACATCAAGACCGTGATTATTCTCGGCATTGGCCACAGCCGATTGCAAAACCTTTTTTACATCCGCCGAGATGCGGCGTGAATTAAAGTCGAGATCAATTAGCGCCTTACCCGCATTCTTGCCGCGGATCAGCTGCGCCACGAGATTAAGCTTTTGCGGTGACGTGCGAATATGTTTCGCGTAAGCCCGCGCTTCATTCTCGGCTGTTTTTTTCTTGTTTGCTTTCTGTCCCATAATTCTTCTCTTTATTTTCTTGCTTTACGCCGCTTTGGTTTTCTTGTCAGCACCATGGCCTTTATATGTACGCGTTGGTGAAAACTCACCCAGCTTGTGTCCGATCATCTGGTCACTTACCACCACCGGAATGAACTTCTTGCCGTTATGCACGCCGAATGTCAGACCAACAAAATTCGGCAAAATCGTTGAACGACGCGACCATGTCTTGATCACAGTATTCTTACCTGAATTGCGTGCCTCATCCACTTTCTTCAGCAGAGACTTTTCGACAAACGGACCTTTCCAAACGCTACGTGACATACTTATCTATCTCCTGTTATTTCTTTTTGCTCTTACGGCGGCGAATAATATATTTGTCGCTCGGCTTGCCTTTTTTACGGGTCTTCGCACCAACGGTCGGCTTGCCCCATGGTGTACAAGGGTGACGACCACCGGCAGATTTTCCTTCACCACCACCCAACGGGTGATCAACCGGGTTCATGGCCACGCCGCGCACAGAAGGTCTACGACCTTTCCAGCGATTGCGACCAGCTTTACCCATATTGGTATTCATGCGATCCGGGTTTGAAACGGCACCAACCGTTGCCATGCAATCGCCCGGCACAACCCGCAACTCGCCCGATGTCAGACGAACCTGCGCATAACCCTGGTCACGACCGACCAATTGCGCAAATGTTCCGGCGCTGCGTACCATTTGCGCGCCCTTGCCGGGCTTCATCTCGATATTGTGGATAATCGTCCCAACCGGCATTTTGGCGAGCTTCATCGCATTGCCCGGCTTCACATCGGTTTTTTCACCGGCAATAATCTTGTCACCAACGCCCAGACGCTGCGGTGCCAAAATATAACGCCTTTCGCCATCCTTATATTCAACCAGCGCAATAAAGCCCGTGCGGTTCGGGTCGTATTCGATGCGCTCAACCGTGGCTTCGACATCCCATTTGTCACGTCTCCAGTCGATAATGCGGTAGCGTTTTTTATGCCCGCCTCCAATATGGCGCGATGTCATGCGGCCATGGTTGTTACGGCCACCGGTTTTGCTGAGGCCTTCGGTCAAAGCCTTTTCCGGCTTGCCCTTCCACAGCTCCGCCCGGTCAATTTTTACCAATTGACGCGTACCTGGAGTTCTCGGTTTAAACTTTTTTAATGCCATCTCTTAAATCCCTGTCCCAACATCGATTGTCTGACCTTCTTCGAGGGTCACAATCGCTTTCTTTATACTGACGCGCTTGCCGTGATTTTGCTTAAAGCGCTTGCTCTTACCCTTCAGGATCAGCGTATTCACGGCTTTCACTTTCACACTGAATAGCGTTTCCACAGCCAGCTTCACCTTCGGCTTGGTCGCAGTAAGCGGCACACGGAATGTCACCTGGCCGTATTCCGAGCCCATTGTCGCCTTTTCCGTCACATGCGGCTCGCGGATGATTTCATACATCCATTCCTGCACTTCAACTTTTTCTTTTTTCTTCGCAGCCATCTTCTTTATCCCTTAAGCCTTTCGGTCAAATCGCTCACAGCATCCTTGGTTAAAACCAGAATATCGCGGCGTAAAATATCGTAAACATTCGCGCCCTTTGAAGGCAGCACATCAATGCGTGGCAAATTGGCCGTCGCACGAGCAAAATTCACATCCACTTCATCACCACCAACAATTAAAGCCGATGTAAAATCAAACTTGCCCAGCGCAGCCGCCATTGGCTTGGTTTTGTGATCCTTGGCTTTGGCCTCATCAATCACAATCAGCTTGCCTTCTTTAGCCTTGGCCGACAGCGCCGTTTTCAGCGCCAGAACCCGTGCCTTTTTCGGCATATCCTTGGCATGGCTACGCACAACCGGGCCATGCACTGTGGCACCTCCACGGTCAATATTACGTTTCAAATCACCCGCACGCGCGCGGCCCGTGCCTTTTTGCGCCCACGGCTTTTTGCCTGTGCCGGTAACTTCATGGCGCTGCTTAACCTTGTGATTACCGCTGCGGCGTTTGGCCAGCTGATAATTCACCATGGTGTGCAGAATGTCTTGCTTGACCTCAATGCCAAACACCGCATCATCCAGCGTGATGTCACCGGCAGCTTTGTTATCAATTGTTTTTACAGCGACTTTCATCGTTTAATCCTTTTTCTCTTCTGCCGGGGCGTCTTCGGCAGGTTTGTCTTCAGCTTTGGCTTCTTCTTTTGGTGCCTCAGCTTCTGCAGCCGCCGCTTCTTTTGCCTCTTCTGCTTTTTTCGCTAGCGCTGCTTCCGCTTCTTCTGCGGCTGCCTTCTCTTCAGCTTCTTTCTCTGCCAGTGCCGCCGCGTCGGCAGCATCACGCTGTGCCCGCGCCTCAGCCAATTCTTTCTCGGTAATTTTTAAACCAGCAGGAAGCGGCACATCATCCGGACGTGCCTTTTTCACGGCATCATTAATCAAGATCCAGCCACTATCGGGGCCAGGTACGGCGCCTTTTACAAGAACCAGATTAAATTCAAGATCAACACCAACCACTTCCAGGCTCTGCGTTGTCACTTGTTCATTGCCCATCTGTCCGGCCATTTTCTTACCTTTAAATACGCGGCCCGGGTCCTGACACTGACCGGTCGAACCATGCGCACGGTGAGAAACTGATACGCCGTGCGTGGCGCGCATACCGCCGAAATTATGGCGTTTCATCGCACCGGCAAAACCTTTACCGATCGATGTGCCGGTGACATCAACATACTGACCCTTGACGAAATGGTTTGGGCCCAATTCTGCACCCACCTCAAGAATATTTTCATTCGAGACACGAAACTCGGCCAGCTTTTTCTTCGGCTCAACTTTGGCTTTGGCAAAATGTCCGCGATTGGCTTTTGATGTGCGCTTCACCTTCGCCTTACCGGCACCAAGCTGCACAGCCACATAGCCGTCTTTTTCTTCGCTGCGCACAGAAACAACCTGGCACTCATCAATCTTGAGCACTGTCACAGGTACATGCCGCCCGTCCTCGTCAAAGACGCGGGTCATACCTTCTTTCCGTGCTATTAATCCGGTTCTCATTTCTCGTTTCTCCAAACTACGCCGCGGCCGTCATCTGACCGATTTTAATTTCAACATCAACACCAGCCGGCAGATCGAGCTTCATCAGCGCATCAATCGTTTGTGGTGTCGGGTCCTGAATATCAAGCAATCTTTTATGCGTGCGCATTTCAAACTGCTCCTGCGATTTTTTATTAACATGTGGGCTACGAATCACACAAAACTTCTTGATCCGGTTCGGCAGCGGCACAGGACCACGAACCCCGGCGCCTGTGCGCTTGGCCGTGTTCAAAATCTCTGCCGCCGCAACATCCAAGATGCGGTGGTCAAAGGCTTTTAATGTGATCCGTATACTTTGCGTGTCCATTTTCTTTAACCCTATTCAATAATCTTGGAAACAACGCCGGCGCCAACAGTCCGTCCGCCTTCGCGGATCGCAAATCTGAGGCCTTCGGTCATCGCGATTGGTGCGATGAGTGTCACTTCGATATTGTTGATGTTATCACCCGGCATCACC
>JAJFGV010000033.1 GCA_021775965.1 Alphaproteobacteria bacterium | reverse complement strand
AGGACGACTCAACCCCACCTGACCCACCACCGAACAACCAGCGCTCGACCACCCCCGCG
Source organism: Alphaproteobacteria bacterium (assembly GCA_021775965.1). Taxonomy (GTDB): domain Bacteria; phylum Pseudomonadota; class Alphaproteobacteria; order Micavibrionales; family Micavibrionaceae; genus UBA5701. The sequence goes on along the minus strand of JAJFGV010000033.1, from coordinate 12,604 downwards.
GCCACACCCGCTCGCCTCAACGCGCCCACACACCGTGAACACCCCACCCCTTGACAACACTTAGGAAATCAGGTCAGAGGGGACGGCCGGATATTCGGCCCCCACAGGTAGAGAATCCGGGACACAGTTGGTCAGCCTCGGCTGCGTTTTCCCTGATCAGCGCCCACGACCGAATATTCGGCCCCCACAGGCTCGGTGTTGCCGACGGTGATCGTGCCCAGCTCCCGAGGAGTGAGCCGCAGGGTCTGCGATTTCTTGGCTACAGGACCCGGCAGTAGATGTTCTGAGGCGACGTATAGTATTTGTCGCTGGGATCACCCATTCCGAGTATGTCAACGTCGGTCTTGCTGCGCCATCCTGTGTACTGCGAGTTGGCACAAGTGGCGCGACTCTTAGCCCTGTTCCCAGAGCCCCCTCCGGGGTACACAGTGACCGTAGTGCGACTTCCCCTGTCCGCCCACCAGCAAAAACTGAGGTCAGTAGTGCAGAAGAGCTCTTGCAGTTGGGTCCAAACGTTGGCCACCGTGCAAGTGCCCGCGTTCTTCACCCACCATCCATGTCCGGAAGCGGCGCCACTCGACTTGTGGACGTCGTCCCCATCGGTGTAGTAGGAGCACCAAATCACCGCGCTTGACGATCCCGGACTCTTGGCGACGGGGCCCATTTGGTCTGGCTCGCTCAACTCTGCATACGAATCCAACCACGGCGCGGGTATACCCCCTTTGGGGAGTTCGGACAGCGGAATGCCGTCTGGGAGAAATATGGGTGTCGGTGCGTCAGCGTGAAGATCTGTTGGCTGACTACTCCTGGCACTCGCGGGAGCCAGACTGGCCGCAAGAGCTGCCAGAGAAGCTGCAGAGATTGCCACAACAATCCGTACTCTAGACCAACGCCCAGAATGCCGCGACTCGTCGTTTAGTGATCCCATCGTTGAATTCCTCCGCCTTGTTGATGTCCGCCAGATCAGTGACCGCTCGACCCGCACCGAAAGGTCACTCGCAGCGCACGGGGTCATCTATGGAAAGCCCAAGCACTGCTTGAAGTGATTCTGGTGGTCGCCGTATCAGATGTCAAGAGGAACGAACCGCCGCATCGTTCTGCACTAGGAACGCGGTCTCCACCTCCCCCGAGGTCGGGCGCTCCATCAGAACCCCCTGCCCGTCGGAGAGATCTGCGCGAGTCTGTTGAAGATGATCTTCGGTGACAGTGTCAGACCGGCTGAAACGGCTGCGGCAACCGACTGGCTCGACCTTTCGTGTCGAGGCGACGAGTGGACTGTCGGCACGCTTGTGCCGAATCAGTACGAATCGCTGGTGCGCGTCTACCCGCCGGCCCCGTGTCCCGGTGATTGGTGGTCGATCTACCGTACGCTCTTCGACGTCGTCGCCTCGATTGGTGGACACCACACCTCGAGCCCTGATCGCGCTTGGTTCGCTATCTGGGAGGGACACGGCTTCGGCAGCAAGTCGACTCGCAGGGCCTGGCGGGATCCGCCAGCCGACGAGGCAGAACGGCGAGAGCGCGACGCGGAACGGGTACGGCTCCGCGATGAGGATCGACGTCATAACTCTGCAATCCGCACCGCTCTGGCTGAGATTCCACGCTTCGACCGGCCCGGCCGCACCTACTATCTGCTGGAGGGCCCGGTCACGGCTGTGACCGGGCTGCGCCACCCCGATGGCCATGGCTGGCGCAATCCGGACCTGTTCTGGCCGGACGACCGAGGATGGTTCGTTGCTACCGATGTGGACTTCTGGTCGCTCTACATCGGAGGTTCAAGCGGCTTCATTGCCGAACTCGCCGAGTCAATACCCACACGCTTCGAAGCCGTGGACCTTGATCTACCACTCGAGATCGAGGACTAGTCATGACGCGATGTGCCCGATGAAGCGGCTCAGAACCACGATGGGCGAGCAGAACCTGTGGGTGCCCAATACTCGATCGTGAGCCTGTGACCAGGCGTTTCAGTTCAGGCAGCGGCGTAGGTGCCACTCCAGGGGATGTATGTACTTGGGGTTTGTGTCCCCCCTCCGACACCGAACAAGTGTTCGATCAAATGGATCACTTTCTCGGCGAACTTGGTCTCGCTGCAGCGCCGAATCGAAGAGTTCTGGTCGGGCTCTCGTGGCGTACTCGGTCGTTTCTACGCCGCAGGTCGTCGTGGGCCTCCCAGCCGGCGGCCATGGCGTCCCAGGTCTTGCGGGCTTTGTTCCCGGATTCATCGCCGTCCGGGGCTCTTCTCCGGCCAGGTTGCTTCTCCGCTGACCCGAGGCCGGTCCTCGGGTTGTGTGGTGGCGAAGAGGTAGGCCCGGTCGGTCTGGGCCTCGACCGGTTCGGGGTACGGGCCGCGTTGGATGGTCTCGACGACCTCGAGGCCAACTGAATGAAGCCGGGAGCGCACGTCTTCGGGGCGAAAGAAGTGAAAGTCCAGCCGGACCCGCTCGCCGAGGAACTCCTCGATATGCCTCACTTCGTCCCCGATGTGGAAGCTCAGCAGCAGCCAACCCCCCGGTCGGAGCGTTCGACGCATTTCGGCGAACGCTCGGGTGTGGTCGGTGGGTGGGAGATTCACGATCGAGTAGAACGAGGCGATCCCGCCGAACGCGCCCGTCTCGATGTCTGCGAGCTCGCACATGTCTCCGACCTGGAACGAGATGTCGGGGTTCGATGTTGCTGCGTGCTGGACCATTTCGTGGGATAGGTCGATCCCGCAGGTCTCGCCACCGCGGGCGTGGACGTATGCGGCGACCTGGCCCGGGCCGCATCCCAGGTCGCAGATCGGTCCGATCGGGTCGGCGCGTTCGACGAGCCAGTCGAGGAGCTTGCGGTCGAATGGCTTGGCGTCCAACTCGTCGCTGAAGCGGCCGGTATAGGCCGCTGCGACCTCGTCCCATCCGAACAGTTCGTCCACCATGTCATTGTTGCACCAACCCATCAGCGTGGCCGGGCCCTGCCTCGATCTTGGGGTGCTAGATGGCGGTGGTGAGGCCGTCGCGTTCGATGGTTTCCCACTGTGCGGGGTCGTGGCCGAAGATCAGCGCGGCACCATCGGCGCGTTCGCGGGCCATGCGGCGCACTGCTGCGAGTTGGCGATCGCGGTTCACGCCGAATGGGGGGAGGTGTTCGTTGAGAAGGGTTCGGCGGAGATAGCAGCAGTCTCCGCAGATGACGAAGGTGCCTGCCTCGGTTCGGACACGGACCGACTGGTGACCGGCGGTGTGGCCGTCGGTGAGGAGACAGGTGATGGTGCCGTCGCCGAACAGGTCGTGGTCGCCTTCGACCTCAAGGCGGTCGTGGCCGTGGGCGATGTCGTCGGGGTTGTAGGCACCGCTCGAAACCATCAGCTCGTCGTTTCGTGCCGCCCATTCGGCGGCCTGGACGACGATACGGGCGTTGGGAAGCTCGACGAGGCCACCAACGTGGTCGAAGTGTAGGTGGGTCACGATGACCTGGCGGATCTCGGCGGGGTCGAAGCCGGCGGACGCGAACTGTGCGCCGACGGTTCCGGTTCCGTCGGAAGGCAGCTGAACCCGGAACGGGCCATCCAGCGGACCGAGCCGTTCGCTGCCTGTCGATAGGTCTGGGTGAAGGCCGGCGTCGACAGCGACGAGTCCGCGCGGGTGTTCGATCACGAACACCGGCACCGGGTACCTCAGCGTGCCCGCCTCACCCTCGAGGAACCCACCCAGGGCCGACTCCATCATCCCTGTCGACATCATGTGCAGGCGGACCACGATCGACATCAGCTCACCATAGGAGATGCGCTAACCCGACAGCCCCAAGAGAGGCCCGTGCGATCGGGTACCGGCCCAAAGCCACGTGACTCGGATCGTCGCGCGACAATGGGGGAGTGACGTTCTATGAAGCCGATGCTGGTGCGGAGCGCATTGCGGCCGCGTATGACCAGCGGTTGGTCCCATGGCTGTTCGAGCACTGGGCGGACCGACTGGTGACCGCCGCTGAGCCCGGGCCCGCTGCGAAGGTTCTGGACTTGGCCTGCGGCACCGGTCTGTTGGTCCGGGTGCTGCTGGGACGGCTCGGCGACGACGCGCACGTTCACGGCGTCGATGCCGACCCTTCTATGCTTTCCTACGCCTCCCGTAGAACAACGGACCGTCGCGTGTCATGGCATCAAGCGGACGCGACAAGGATCCCGATCGACACGTCGACCCTTGATCTGGTGGTCTGCAACCAGGGCCTACAGTTCTTTGCCGAACCAGCGTCGGTGCTTGCAGAGGTCTCCCGCGTACTGCGCCCCGGTGGCCGACTCGCGCTGGCTGTATGGGGACCTCTTGCGCACAACCCCTGGCCCAAAGCGCTGAGCGTGGCGCTCGCAGTCGAGCTGGGTGACGACGCCCGCCTCGGGACTGAGAGCGTTTGCGGGCTCGGTAACCCCGGACAGGTACGGCGGCTCCTCACCACTGCGCGCTTTGATGGCATCGAGGCCGTCGAAGTCCGGCTCACCGCCACACACCCTGTTGTTCGCGAAGCTATCGATGGCCAACTCGCCGCCCTGCCCTCGGCTGGAACCATCGACGCCCTCGGGCCCGGCAGACGCGACCGGATCATCGACACGATGGCCCACAGCCTCCGCGAGTGGACCGACGTCGACGGCGCCCTTGCAGTGCCCAGCTCGTGCGTGCTGGCCACTGGTAGATCACCTACCTGATGCAGTTCGACTCGGGCGGAGCGAAACCACCCCGGGGGCGACCCTGACGAGCTTCAGGCAACCCCGCCGGTGCTTGGGGCGAGGCCGAGTGCTTCGAGGGTCTGGCGGTAGCCAGCGGCGCTAGAGGTGATGATCGGCCGTCCGAATTCTGCCTCGAGTTCCTCGGTGACGGCGAAGGCGGGGAGTCCGGTTCCCGTTTGCACGAACGCCTCGATGTCGGGGTGGTCGACGGTGCGGAACGCCTCGGCGATGTCTTCCAGCGGTGTGGCTTTGATGTTTTCGAGTCCGCAGTTCATGCCGTGGGCTGCCACGACGGTGATGCCCTCGGCCGCGAAGTTCGCGACTGCGTGTTCCATTCGTTCTTGGGGCGCGGGTGCGATGAGTCCGACCTTTGTGGCCCCGAGTCGATGGAGCTCGTGGAAGGTGCCGTCGGTGGACGTGAACGCAGGTACCCCCGACGCCTCGGCGATGGCGTTCTGGTAGGCGCGCGCTCGTGTCAGGCCGCCCTCGAACATCTCGGGGCTGAGTGCGAGCAACATGGCCGACGATTCGGCGTAGGTCAGCTTGTCGGCTACCGCCCGTAGCTCTGCCTCGGTGTCGATGTCGGGGCCGAAGTTAAATCGTGCGATGGCGTTGATCACACCGGTGGGTGTCAGCGGCGTGATCTCGAGTTGGGTCGTGGTGTTGCCCCATGGGACCAAGACGCCGATGACAGCGCTGGGGGCGAGGGTGGGTTGGGGCATTGGTGTCTCCTTATCGATGATCTCGGGGTCGATCAGAAGTGCTCTTAACGGGCGGGCCTATAGGCAGAGGTCTGGAGGCGTGTTCTCGGAGTCCCAGAACTTGTTTACCCGCTCCTTGAACCGCCAGCGGCCCTCGTTTCGGACGATGACATCGACATAGGTCATCAGGAATGTCTTGAGGCCATCGTCGGTCGGAACGTGGAAGGCCGAGGAGCAACGATGGTGCACAGCGCCGTCCTTGACCGCGAACTGGTGGTTCGCGTTGAAATGCATCGACCCGATGAGGCTCTGGTGGACCTTGACGTTGAAGTCCTCGATCGCTTGTCGACCCTCGAACCGGCCCGGCTCCCCGTCCCAGATGGCGTCCTCGGTGAAGAGGTCTGCGACGCCAACGGCGTCACCAGTATCGGTGCGCCAGTTGTACTCGGCAATCAGATCGAGGATTGCTGTCCTGTCTTCCGAACTCAGAACCGGGTCGTTCACCGCGCCGACTCTACGACACCGGGCCAGCATGCATACCCGGGGTGCCGGTGGTTGAGACAGTTGAAGGTGTTGACCCCGTGACGGGCACCGTCGGGAGCCCACTCGATACCCGGCAATACCGAGAACCGATGTTCGACATCGCGATCTGACCCTCGAGCCCACTCAGAAGCGCCGACATCGAGCGGATGTTGCCTTTTCGAGTGGGGTGCGCTTCGACCTGCTAGGTCTGGGTGGGTGCAAAGTGCGATCTATCTTCCGAATTTCGATCTGTTCGGTGACGCTCGGTTACTCGCGGAGTTCGCGGCGGAGGCTGAAGAAGCAGGCTGGGACGGTTTCTTCTTGTGGGATCACCTGGAATGGCCGGGCAGCGAGCCCGCGGTTGACCCGTGGGTGGCGTTGGCTGCGATCGCGATGACAACGAGTCGCATCCGCCTCGGCACGATGGTCACACCGCTACCACGACGCGACATCGTCAAGCTCGCACGAGAAACCGTGTCGGTCGACCATCTCAGCAACGGCAGGCTGATTCTCGGAGTCGGACTCGGATGGCAGACACTTCCTGAGTGGGGAAGCTTCGGGCATCAGACTGACGCCAAGACCCGTGGAGAGATGCTGGACGAAGGCCTGGAGGTTCTCGCGGCTTTGTGGTCGGGGGGACCCGTCGAGCACAAGGGCCCGCACTACTGGGTCTCGACTGAGGGTATGGCTCCTCCGGTGCAAGAGCCTCGGATTCCTGTGTGGGTCGGTGGCACCTGGCCGAGCCGCAAGCCTTTTCGGCGTGCCGCTCGTTGGGACGGGATGATGCCGATCTCCAAGACAGTGATGGAGGGCGTGGATCTCACGGCCGCCGAAGTTGCGGAGATCGCTGCGTTCAGTCGAGAGCATCGCAGCGACGGAGCCGAACCGATGGATATCGCGAAGGGTGGCATGACGACTGGCCCGGACGACGTGGGCGAGCCCCACGCCTTTGCCGCCGCTGGCGCAACCTGGTGGCTCGAATCAATCATCCCCTGGGGAAACTCCCGAGACGGCGCGCTCGCCCGAATCCGCAAGGGCCCTCCGGCGAGCGACTAGCGGTCGCCACACGCCTAAGGACCAGATCGGCCCATGTGCCCTTCCGTCAGCGGCCGCCCATACCCGACAAACCCGCGTACCGGCGGTTCGGGTGGTGCCGCACATATCGCGAGCGCCATAACCCGAGGACCAACATGGACGGGCCACAACGCTTCGGCCCGAGTCGCTGCCCGCATATCAACAGCCCTGAGAGATCGATTGCGCCCGACGTCGAAGGCTGGGCTGGCGCTGGCAGGGCCGATCTACGCTGTGCACGATGCGATTCGAGCAACGGCAGTTCGACCTGAACGAACTCAGTCTCTCTATCAACTCGGCGCGTGCGGACCGTGATCTCGCGTGGGCGCAGGTCTCACGACAAGTCGGGGTGGCGACGTCGACTATCCGACGTTTCGCAACTGCATCCGACGCAGAGGCAGACGGAGTCCTCGCACTGATCGGATGGCTTGGCGTAGCGCCCGAACAGTTCATCATCGAATCCACGGTCGTCGGGACGCCGCTTCCAGCTGCGGGAGACGGCATGATCAGGGTCGACATGGTGCGGATTGCTGAACTGCCAGCATGGCCTCGCCGAGCGCAAGTGGGTACCCGCACGACCATCCAGCAGCTCGTGACTGCGGCTCAGGACTCGGGGACACCAATTGCGTCGCTGACGCGTTGGAGCCCAATCTGAGGCCAGCACAGTTTCACAGTGCGATGGCCACACCTCGGCCGAGCCGAACAGAATACGCGCTCGATAGTCCGGTACCCGTTGCCGACCGGCCGCAACACTTCGGCCCAAGTGCAGTGCTCGGTAGTCCCGGCGGTGCGGAGCTTCAGGACTCCGCCTGACCCCAGGACGTCGCTGACCTGGCTGAACATGGCGGCGGTGCCGTCGTCGAGATCGATGTCGTTCCACTTCAGGCCGAGGACTTCGCCTCGACGTGCACCGCTGGTGGCGAGGAATGACCAGGGGTAGCGGTACCGGTTGTCGCCGAGCGAGGTGAAGAAGGTGTGGAGTTGATCGGCGGTCCAGGTGTCTCGGGCGATGCGGTTGATTTGCTGGCGTTTGGGGATGGTGGCTGCTTTGGCGACGTTGCGATGGACACGGTTCCAGTGGAGGGCGTCGTTGAGTGCTTTGGAGAGGATGCCGTGCACCATGGCGACTGTTCGGACGGAGAGCTCGCGTTTCGGTGAGACGGCTTCTCGTCGGTTGTTGTGCTGGCGCCGGATGATGGCGGCGACGGCGTGGCGGCTCAGGTTGGCTGCGCTCGGGTGTCCTTCGGTTCGGAGCGTCTGGACGATACTCGCTGCGGTCGCTCCGTCGGCCTGGAGTTCGAGCATCCGCTCAATGGTTTCAGGTGGGTGCTTGCGGCTGGTGGCCGGAGGGAGGGTCGTCGTGTCGAGTAGCTGCCGGTAGAGCTTGTTGAGGTCCATGGGCGTGAGTTCTTGGAGAGCGGTGCCGCCGATATGTGGAATGACGTGGATGCGGATCTTTTGTTCGTAGCTGCGCCAGGTGGATGGTTCGAGGTCGATGTGGCGAGATGGCAGCCACTCGTCGAGCAGGTATTTGGCGACGGTAATCTTGTCGGGGGTGACGTAGTCGCCGTGGCCGAGTTCGGTGAGCTTGTTGATCCTGTCGTTCTCGGCTTCGACGATGGTGCGGAAGCCGCCTTGGCTGATTTGACGTCGGGTGCCGCCGCCTCGGGTGATGTAGGCGAACCAGGTGTAGGTGTCGCCGCGTTTGCGGATGTTGGGTTTGCTGGTCTTTCGGCTGGTGGTCATCTTCTTGTCCTCCGTGGAGTGATGGTCGTTCACTGCTGTGACACGAACAGGGCCGGGGCCCCGGCCCGATGGCTGCCCAAAAGTCCGCAGCGCAGGCGGGGGCAAGTTGGAGCGCCCGGAGCGCAGCGAGGACGAACGAGCTTGCGGCCGTTGAGCAGTGGGCCACCTGCTGCTGGCTTTGTGGGTCAGCTGGTTCCGAGGGCGAGGTAGTCGGCGAGGCGTTCTCTGAGGATGAAGGTGCGGCCTCCGACCTTGACGGCGGGGAGGGAGCGTTCGTGGCCGGTGCTACTTGTGAGGAGGTAGCAGGTGCTGAGAGCGATTCGCAGGTACTCGGCGGTCTCGGCGACGGTCATCAGCTCGGGGTAATCGTGCAAGGATCGTGTTGTTGGTTCCATGCGCTACCTGTGGGCCGCTGCCTTCGCCGATCGGGACAGCGGGAGGTGGCCGGTAGCAAGATTTCTGAATCTCCCAGCGAGATTCGAGGCTTGGGAGATTCGCAGCTCGTTGCTCCCACCGCAGGTCCACCGGGACCTGCGGTTGTGTCTCACATTTTTCGTCGATGAGATTGATCGCTCTGGGAGGGTGATCTTTGGTTCGGCGTGCTCTGGGCTTGGGGTGGTGGGAGGTCAGTTGGTATTGGTCGTGGTGGCTTGTAAATATTGGAATAGTCCTATATATTGTTCGCATGGGTTCTGATCTGGTGTCGCTTGCGGATGCGTCGGTGCTGCTTGGTGTGTCGTCTGAGCGTGTTCGTCAGTTGGTTGTTGCTGGCGATCTGCCTGGTGTCCGGTTTGGGAATGCTTGGGCGGTTCCTCGTGATTCGGTTGATGCGCGTCGGCAGGTTTCGAATCGTCGCGGTCGCCCGTTGAGCGCCCGGCGTGTGTGGGAACAGATCGCAGTCGGCGATGTCGATTTGTCGAACGTGAGCCGGTACCGGAACAGGGGAGAGGTCCACCGCTACGAGATGAGCGCTGCCGATCTCGATTACTTGGCTGGTCACGACGGGGTTCTAGTGAGTGGGGTTGCTGCTGCCGTCGAGTTCGGTGAACTGCTGCAGCCACTCGGTGGCGAGGCTGACTTGTACGTCTCCGCCGAGATTCACGAGCAGCTGTCCTCGCTTATCGCTGCGGTGCCCGATCAGCTCGGAGCCGTGGCGATCCGCTCGGTCCCGGCTGACGTGTGGGCCGGCGTCATCGCTGAAGCCAAATCGGAGGTCGGTCGCATGTACGCGCCCCGGGCTGCTGTCGCTCTGGACCTGATGGAGTCTGGCGATCCACGGCATTGGGTCGCCGCTGAGAACTTGATCGAAGTCCGTGGCTGATCATCCCGTGATTGTGTTGCCGCCGCTGGCCGGCGGACAGGCCGAGTCATGGGCCGCTCTTGTCGAGTTGGCTCCGGCGTTCGGAGACAACTGGTTGCTCGTCGGGGGACAGATGGTGTTCCTCCACGAGCTCGAACGGCAGTCCACCGACGTCCGACCGACCGACGACATCGATGTGGTCGTCGACCTTCGCGCCGAACCCGCCGGACTGGATCGAATTCACTCGGCGTTGATCTCTGCCAGCTTCGACCAGGATTCTCCCGGACCCGAAGGAACAGCCCATCGCTATCGTCGTGGAGCTGCGGTGATCGACGTGCTCGCTCCGGACAATGTCGGCAAGCGCGCTCAACTCTCGTTGGGCTCGGGCCGAACAATCGAAGCTCCCGGCACGAGCCAGGCCTTCCATCGATGCGGTGTAGTGACGGTGGAAGCTGGGGGAGTGTCGGCGCAGATCCGTAGGCCCGATCTTGTCGGCGCACTTCTCGGCAAGGCGGCCGCGGTGGTCAAGATCTCATCGCAATCCGCAGTGAGTCGCGCAAAGCACTTACGTGACTTCGATTCCTTGGCCAGACTTCTCGGCGTGGCCGACCGACAAAGCGCCGACATGACAAGAGGTGAGAGACGAATGGTCGTTTCCCTCGCCGAATCACCGGAGCTCTCCGAGCTCGGCGGCGCCGCACTGCGGGCACTGCTCGGGTCAGGTGTCTCGTGATTCGCCGCAAGGGGAAGGAAGGGCACGCGAATGTTCGAGGCAAGAGCGAGAGCTTCGCCGAGATCGTCGACATCGGAGTGGCGATCGACGTCGGAGCACCCTTGCCTCATCTCGTCTCCAATGGTCAACGTGCGGTGGTCGTCTTTCATTCGGGACTCCCGCGTGAGCCCGATTGGGACGGGTCGTCGGTCACGATCGTCGCTCCCGGGTCAGACGATGTCAGGAATCTGGGGTGGGTGGTCTTCGAGGACGTCTACCACGTATCGCTCGGGCCTCCGAACGACGAAGCGCTGGCCGGTCACCCGCTGCACGGCTCGGGACTCGAGTACTACGCCGCCCACGAGGTTCGAAACAGCGAACTCATTGCGACTCTGGAACAACGGAACCGGGTTCACCAGCACCACCGGCCAGAGTCATTCGAGTCGCTTCGCCACGTGATCATCACGTTCCACGACGAAACGCTTGAATGCGTATGCCGTTCGTGGAAAGCGGGCCCCCTCGAAGCCGACTTCGGAGCCGCAGTCTCTGCGGCGGTTGATGCACTGCGTACTGGCGAGATGGTGGACGGGTAGCTGCAATGCATATTGACTTCCAGCGAGATGATCAGCTTGAGGCGCCGGCCATCGCGGACCCCGAGAACGTGCGCACAGCTCGTTTCTGGCACTGCAAGTTCCGCTCCCTTGACTTCGTTTCCCAGTTGACGAACCTTGAGGGCCTCGTCGTTGCCACCTACCCGGATGTCTCGTTCGATGTTCTCGGATCGTTGACATCCTTGAAGTACCTCCGGGTGCTGCATCTACCGAAGGTGTCCAACATCGCCCCGCTGGCAGGTCTCGAAAGACTCGAAGTCCTGTCGTTGGCGACGCTGCCTAGCTGGGACTCCTCCGGAAAGACGACTGAGATCGATTCGCTCAAACCGATTGCGCTGTTGCCCGCACTGCGGCACGTCGAGCTTTTCGGGGTACGCACGGCTGATCGCTCCTTGGTGCCTCTCGAAGCCTGCCCCGCTCTGGCCAGCCTCCGTGTCAGCAAGTGGCCGAAACGAGAGGTCGAACGATTCGCAACTGCGGCGGGAGTCTCGAACGATTGGGCGCCCCGCCCATGGTTCCTTCCCGACTAGCTTCGAAGCTGCTGACTGCTATTTGTGTCGCTTGTCATCACGATGTCATCAGAATTCCCGCAACAGGCCGGAATCGACGCGAGTCCCCGGAACGCCAACCGCCTGAAAGCCCTTTGAACACAGGGATCTAGCGAGAATCCGCGAACCATCGAACCAGCTCATGAGCAGTTCAAGTCCCCCCTCCGACACTCGAACAAGTGTTCGACTATGAGTCCCGGCGAGCGTGACTGGTCGGTGGACTCCGTCACGCGACTGGACATCCCTCGGCCGCCGAGCGCATCCGTGAGGATATGGGGGTAATCCTCGGTGTCTTTGGTGGACGCTGGGTGACCGGCGAGGGACTGTTGGTGATGGTCCCGCCGGGGCCGGAAAAGGATGCCGTGATGTCGTGGTCCCCATGTCTGATTCGTTCTGACGCGCCCAAGGGCCGGGTGTGTTTGACGCTTGGTCATCCGTTGCTGGATGACTTCTTGGCGTTCGCCGACGCCCGATGCCGACCGAACACCGTGCTTGCGGCCGGGTTCGATCTGAAGGTCTTCTTCACGATCATCAACAAGGACCCGACCGAGGTCACCACTCCCCTCCGATACCAAACAAGTGTTCGACTCATCGAAGTAGCGGCAACTCCCGGGTGAGGCTTGTTCGCCTTGTGAGGCCTCAGCGACGGGCCCTTGAAGCCGAGTGACGTCGGCATCCGGCCTGAACTCGTCATTAGGGCGTA
>JAJFGV010000032.1 GCA_021775965.1 Alphaproteobacteria bacterium | reverse complement strand
GAAGAATTTCCACCAATTACCATTGTCTAAAAAAATATCTCGTATTTTTATACCACTGACATATTCCATAAGCTGTAAAGTATAGAATAAATAAAAAATATTTGAAGTATGAAATTTTTGTCGCGGAGCGACTTAACTTGTACCTCGTTCCCATGCTCCAGCGTGGGAACGTTTATGTGCTTGTCATACCGTGATCCATCAGCAGGGCTTTTCAGCCTGAATTGTTTCCTGTGATAAAAATAGATTTATGATTCCGACAGCCTCGTGCCATCTCTTCTGATCGATACAGTAACAGACCCTGGGGCCGTCTATGTCGCCACTAATCAGACCTGCGTTCTTCAACTCTTTCAGGTGCTGCGATACAGTAGATTGAGATAGGGGGAGTTCATTGACAACATCGCTGCAGATACACTCTCTTTTTTTTATCAGAAAGTTGATGATTGCAATCCGCGCTGGATGGGCTAATGCCTTGCAGAGCGCTGCAATCTTTCTCTCTTTTGTGCTAAATTCACTAACTTTCGTTATAGCCATAATGTTTATATATCCTATATCGCAAATATACGATAATATGCATTGAAGTCAATAAAAATTTAATAAAGATAACTGATATTCACCAATACTAGTTTTTGTATCTGGCATCTTGCTTCTAGCCTTTTCTTCGTCTTTGCCGTCAGTGCCAATCCGTGTGTTTCTATGTTTAAAACTCTCTGTTTTATTTTCTTTGCGCTCTTGGCGCATTCTTGCCCGACGTGATTTTTGGCGGGTGCGGTGAATATCTGTTTCTCTCTGTGTACTCTGCGAGCTCAGCGTTGAGACCCGTATTTAGAATCTTTTATATTGCAAAACACACCCACTCTTTTATAATTACAAACAATCGTAAACTGCTTGATCATAATCATAGTATAGGGAGATATACAAATGGTAGAAGACAATATAGATATGCAACAGGATAGACGCAGAGGGCCGGACTTTTGGACTAAGGCACTTAGATGGCTTGGCATTTTCGGCTGGTTTGTAATGATTGTTGCTCTGTATATTATTGACATGGCAAAACCGGAAGAAACAAATATGTTCACAAAAAATCTTGACGTCAGTGTGCGGAAGACGTGGGACCCGAAGCTGATTCAATATCTTTTCTACTTATTGATCTTCGGGCTTTGCATAAGCGTCATTGGGATCATTATCAATTCCAGAAGGCATCATCGTAAAGATGACAGATTCAAGTATATCCTGATAACGCTGGGAGCAATATCTACATTCGGCATAATCAAATACCTATTCAAGTTTTAGTGACGTATAGGCAGGTGAGATTAAATTCATCATTAGTCAATCGCAATGTCTTTCCTTCCTGCCCGACATGCTTTTTGGCGGGAGTGTTCTCACGTCTCCACGTGAAAAATCTATTTACTTAAAAGGAGGATTGAAATGAAGAAGAATTATTGCCGGTTAATGTTTGCAATTGTATTTGCTGTTGGTTTAATGTTTTCAAGCGTATTCGTATGTGCAGATGAGAATGTTGCTGAAACACAATGGGAATACAAAATTGTATATGCAAAAGCGAAAGGAACAATGAAACAACAAGTCAAACAAGACCAGCCGGTCCTTAATAAACTTGGTAAGCAAGGGTGGGAACTTGTTACTGTGCAATATAGTAACTATTATTTTAAAAGAAGAATCAGAAAATAAAAAATGTTAGGGGTTAGAGTTAATCCGTGGCTAGATTTTCTGATTCTTCTCTGCGACCTCTGCGTTAAAATCTGTTTTAAAAATCAATTTTGAGATCAGGATGTTCGCCGTCAACTATCTGCTTGCCTAAATTTAATGAATGTTCATCTGCCTCTTCCTTGGTGTCAAAAATCTCTTTACAATAAAACGCCTTTGTTTTATAGCCATCGGAACTAAGTTTGTTGATATGAACAGAAGTCATCCATTCATCTTTACCATACGATTTTGCCGGTGAAGCATCTAAGTCGTAATCTTTATAACGTGTATTCATGGCTATCCTTTGTAATAAATTTGGTAATACTGTAATAATTAATACATCCTACCCAATATCATACTCCTGTCAATTGAAAATGCGGATGATAGCAGTGAATTGTAGTAGTGGAGCTGGGTAGAAAGTGGCTGGGAACAGTGAGTTAGCCGGGAATAAGGTTATTGTTTTTTTCTCGAATATGCGAGGAAGAATTTCTCATCATCCAATGGTTGTATGTGGGCTTTTCGTAAGTCACGCAACCTAAAGGATGCGGCTACTCAAATCAATCCTTGATTTAAGAGGAGGCAATATGGCACAATCTAAGCCAAGTCCCAATATTCGTGTTGAATTCGTGAGGGGTTCCATACTGAGTTCTATGGATAAATAATTTGGTATGATGTTCTGGCTATTATAGAGGGTTGGGGTGACTGGGTATGTATTATTTTGAGATATTGGAAGAGTTGTATAAGGGTAATGTCAGATATCTTATTGCAGGAGGGCTGTCTGTTAATCTCTATGGCATTCCCCGGGTAACTCAGGATATTGACATTGTGATTGCTATGGACAATGAAAATATTCTCAGGCTAACATCCCTATTGAAAGAATCAGGCTATGTCCCTCGGCTGCCGGTAAACCCGGATGATCTGACAAATCCCGATAAGGTAAAGGATTGGATAGAAAACAGAAACCTTAAGGCATTCAGTTTCTATCATAAAAAAGATAACTATAAGGTTATTGATATTGTGCTGGTTCACCCATTAGATTTTGAGATGTCATATAAGAACAGGACCGTAAAAAAGGCAAAGGATATCGATATTTATCTTGCTTCTATAGACGATGTAATAAAGATGAAGGAATTCAGTGGAAG
>JAJFGV010000031.1 GCA_021775965.1 Alphaproteobacteria bacterium | reverse complement strand
CTTGTGATGCTCCAAGTACTCCTGTATCAAATCGTCTGTTATATTTCCTGCACTCCAAGCCCCATAACCAATTCCCCACATAGGCTTTCCCCAATATCTTTTGCCCAACTCAGGGAACTCTTTTTGAAGCAACCGTGATGACCTACCCTTTAAGCCTTTTACAAGATCACTAATTGATTTTGATGGCGGATATTCAATATGCATATGCACATGCTCTTTGCTTACAACTCCTTTGAGGATTCTTACATCTTCACTATCACATACTTGAATCAGCAACTCTATGCACCGCATCTGGATTTCCCCTTTAAGTACATGATACCTATATTTTGTAATACATACTAAATGTACTGTGAGACGTGTAACCGTATGGTTTCCGTGTCGGTTTCTCATGAGGCCATTATACACTAATTCTAAATGTATATAACAGCTAAAGCCTTGCACTGAAAGTGCATAGTTTTAAACTAGCGTGCTGATACAATAAACTAAGGGGTGGTTATAAACAAATACTTAATAAAAAAAAGGGCACAGCAGATTTCCTGCTAATGCCCTTCATAAAAATTTTTGGTCACAATTTGGTCACAGTTTTTTACCCTGCCCCCCTACTGTTTGCCATAACTCCTTTTATAATGGTGGAGGATAGGGGGTTCAAACCCCTATCCACATGATTACGCTTGATATGTGAGATTTCTTTATGTGGTTGAAATAATTTGTCGGAGAAATCTAGATCCTTTATAAATGTGGATAACTCAAAAAATCAGCTACTTCACCCACACCCCCTCATGGTGAAGTTGATGTGCTTATATTGCGACTATAACTCGTACAAATTGGTACAAATTGAGCCAGTTCAAATATAGTTATAAGTGTTTGATATATAACGCATTATGTTGGTTTTAAAGGAGTCAAGAAAAACACCCAGATGGGATTATGAGTGACGTGCTTTATTTGTTCTATTCTTGTTTTAATTTGTTCCGTATCCAAGCAGGATTTCTGCGACAATCGAGAACCGCAAATACACACACTATGTCATGCTGAATAGTGTAATAAACAGCAAATGGAAATCGCTTTGAGAGTAATCGATAGTATTTCCCAAAATGTACAGGATGTATCCCACCACATATTGACAACGAATCAATATCTGAAAAAAGAGTATCTTTAAAATAACCGCCTAATCCAGAAGATTGTTTTTCGTAAAACCAGTAACCATCGAGTAAATCCTGGCTCGCAGAGGGTAATACTTTTATTTTCATGAAATCTTATCTTCTATTTGTTTTTTTGCATCGCTCCAATCAATAAATTTTTCTTTGCCATTTTCTATTGCCTTCTCCCTCTCCTCCAAGATGTCTTTATGCCACGAAGGAGAAACTATGTTTTCGTCCTTTTTGCACAAATCGTCCCATATAGTTTCCATGGCTCTAATCTTATCCTCTGTTGTCATTTTCTCTAAAGGTAAAGTAATTCTCATTCTTTTCTCCTCAAAATTTATAGTAATTCTAAAGCGTCAGGAATATAATTCATTATACAGTCTCTCGATAACACTACTATCTTAATGATATCCATAAATAGCAAATTATTGTGTATAGATATGAACAACTAAGCGTTCATCTAATCACATCCTTGTAGAACATATACCTATATATTGTTGAAATCAAGATAAAAAAGAAAGATGATATCTCGTACCCACCACATGATTACGCTCGGTATGTGAACAATGGATTTTTTAAATTTGGCGTGTTTTGTTCAAATAAGTCCCTTTGATTCTTAATCAAAAACTAAAGGGAAAATGCAGAAAAACAGTGTAGTCAAAACGTAGTCAACTACACCGTAACAGACGGAACTCCACAGGACTCAACAGGAAAAGAACAAGGTCATAAGTCAATAATTAATAATGTGATAGCGACATAACTGATACTAAATCAGGCAGTTATGAAAATTGTAAAAGACACCATTTTTCGAACTCTTAATCAGTGGGTCGAAGGTTCGATTCCTTCAGGGCGCACTTTTACTTTAAAGACTTACAGTAATTAGTATTTTGTCTAGCCAGAAAACTGTGGCCAAGATAACTATGGAATGATGAGGAAGACAAAACGGACTGTTGTTACTTATCAAAAAACATTTAAGCTCAGACTACGGCGCAGTCGCTAATTATTCTTAATACCCCTGCGCACCACCTTTATCTATTCTTCTGCGTTTTCTATAGATATAAAGCACTGCGGATGATTCGCAAGATAGATATCTTCAAAACCTTCTCTCTTCAGTTCACGCAAAAACCACAGGCCGCTCTGCCATTTTTTATATAAGATATCCGTACTACTGCGTGGAGCTTCAATCAACGGCAACTTTAACAGTATTACCTGTAGCTCATTATCTCCTTTCAGAATTTCCGTTACCTCCAAGACCCCCATGCCAACAACAACATGATTAATGGTAACTTGCGCCTGCCCTATCAGTTCTGCAGTAACAATTACATCGGATTGTTCAATCAGTTCTGTATCAGATTGCTTTCCACACACGAGGATGTGCATTCAGGTGATGACAGATCGGATAAGTTAATCACTTGTTACTTTATCATTCCACCAGTTAAACATTTTACCGGCAATGTCCTTTTTAAGTTCATATCTATAACCTGGATGATACGATCCTGCGACCTTCTGAATATCTATGTCTATTGCCAGAAAAGCTTCTATTGCCGCCTGATTAATCTCTTGTTCTCTCTGTTCAAGTCCCCAGATCAAGGCATGCGCCACTTTATTAAGGTTTTTTTTCGATGTTTTTGATGAAGTAGCAAGATAATATGCAGCTGATAATTTTTCTCTGGGCTTATTTGATAAAAGTGATGCATCAGGGTCTTTCAGTGCAGCAGCGATTATATTAATTGTAGTATGGTCATTCCAAATCATCCCGCCAGTAGTCGGGCCATACTGGAGATCAGCAATGTTTTTGTCAATACACCGTAGAAACAGAGTAACATTTGTACCAAGCCTGTTCATAAAAGGAAAAGCCTCTGTACCGCTTAGATAAAACTTACTCCCTGACTTAAAATCACCACGAATGCCACTGACAACTTCCACCTGAACTCCCTCCCTGACATCAAAAGAGACTACTCTTGCTAAAACTACATATATTGCCTCTTTATATGCTAATTCATGTGGATGGATACGAGCAGGCTCTACTGCTGAGAAGCAATTATTGGGATGATAAATACAGGACAATAAGAACAGTGAAAGTATGAATAATAATATTCCACCTCCTACCAGATCAAAATACCTAACATGTTTATTCTTACTAATATTCAGCTATAGTTCCTGTTATCAGATATGCAAATTTTCAACTCTTCATTCGATATACATGCCTGCCAGGCGGGAATGCAGGCTTTATTCGTTATTAATTTTATTCAGTTACTTAATGACTGTCCGCCCAAGCGGACAATATTGACAGCGAAGTTTTATGACTGGACAATTTAGTTTCTTGCCTCTACCTTCTGCTTACGCCTTCTCCTCAGGTATCTTCCCCCAAAACCAGCAAGGCCGATTCCGAGTAGTACTATTGTTGCAGGTTCAGGAACAGGTTCTGTAGCACTGAGGTCCCAGCCTATTACGTCTAAGGCAAGAAAATCAATGCCAGAAAGCTGACCAATTTCACCTTGCGCAAAAGTGGGATCCATTAGCCCGATACCCAGGTCATCCTTCCAGTGACTGGCCTGGCGTCCATCTCCATTATATACTCCGGTAGAAAACAGACCGAGATTAGATGCCCCTCCATCTATAGAAAAGTAAGGCGTACCATCATAAAGTATCCCATCGACGAAAGCATCATCTTCTCCCGCAGCAAGGTCAGGAGCGTGCATGCCTTCAAAAGATAGGCCGGCAGCAACACTTAGCTCAGAGTAACGGTACAGGTCCAATACGCTAAATACTCTATATGGATCTAAATTCTGGCGAGGTTTAGCGGGTCCAGAACCTGAAAAATAATCTACGGTATCCACACCACTTACAAAGCCGAGGGCATGACCGATCTCGTGTGCCGCTACCCCAACAAAATCAAATGTTCCACCCGAAATCCCATCATTTGAATTAAAATCCCAACCAAAGTCGGTACTGAACTGAATCTCTCCATCAGCTGTTGAGCCATCATCACTTAGTAAACCAAGTGCCTTCGCATTGGCTGTATTAACATCAAGTACTGTATTATTGACCGTGTTATTATTATCAAATACGAGATTGCCTAATTTATTCATCGTTACAAAATCCAGATTTGGCCCGGATTGAAGATTTGACACTGCTGTTGAATCCCCCTGAGAAGTTTGATCATTAATCAAACTAAGTCGCGTATCCTCATAGAGGAAACCCTCGGTATTTGACCATGTCGATCCCAGCACATTGGGAGCGAGTTGTTGGAACCCGATATCGAGACGCAATGTAACAGGGTCTGATAATGTACTTTCAAATCGTGCAGCTGCATCTTGAAACCCGGCGAGTGCCAGTGTGTTCATTCCTCCTTGCGTAATATCATTCAAGACTATAGTAAGTGCAAAACTTGAGGAGCTGGTAGCAAGTATCAAGCAAACGATGATACTGACACATACTGCCCTGGTCCTGGAAAACAATAATTTTTTACCTTTAAATCTTAATATCATCTTATTGCACTCTTCTCTTTACTTCACTTGCCATCGCTTTAATGGTTCGGGTGGAATAAAAAAAACGCCTATATCCCTCAGCTAATGAAGAATGCAGGCGTCTGTATAATGGATCAATATTGAAAAATAATTATCTAGCTTTTATCGACTGCTTTCTGCTTTCTTCTTCAGCCTACGTCTCACTTCTGCTCCTGCCAGTCCTGTTAAACCGATTCCTAATAATGCAACCGTTGCGGGTTCGGGAACGGGCAAATCTTCACCCGCAAAGAACCCACCTGTATAAACATCAGTTGAATAGAAACTTAGATCCGAAAAACCTGTTGATGATAAGCCATCGCCTGGAAGCGGAGTAAGCGCACCAAATCCACTGCCGAAATCAAACAATGCAGTTACGCTATCTGAACCATCTATCGAAAGTCTTAGTCCAATTGTATCATCTACAATAAGAGAAGTAATATTCAGAAAACCCACCGGGTCATCTGAACTCTCATCACCCCATCCCGCAAATATATCAGAACCGTCTCTCATTATCCCCATCCAAGCCTCATCATCAGGTCCTGTAGGCTCACCACCAATACCACCACTTCCATTATCGTCAAAGTTAAGCACTTCAATGCCGAAGAAAGTTCCAGACGGAAGGGCACCACCACCAAAATCAAACAGACCTGTTACAGAGCCTCCACTAGTAGAACTAAAGAAATGCGAAGGGTCGCTAACATCGGCAGCTAAAAATTTCTCGCTAAAATCTACTATACCATCGTCACTATTTAACTCGAAATAACCACCGCCAACAGGCTCCCGACCAACAGGAAATCCTCCGGGTACAGCTTCTATAAGATAGTCTGTAGCATCCGGTTCAAAACCGTCGTCAAAGTCATCCGTAAAAACGGAAGACCCGTTATCTTGTGTAAAAGTCTCTATGTCTGCAATCCATACTGCATATACACGTGAGTTAAATAAAGCGAAATACAAAAGCATAAAACAGAAAGTAATTATTATTTTTTTCACGTCTTACCCCTTTAATTTTAATAAATTGCTATTCGTGATTTGAAGTTTTCAAATTATCAATCTGCCCAACAATGCCTCCCAGGCGGTCCTTCAATCTTTTGCGTCTTCGCCTCACTGCTCCGCCTGCAAGCCCTGCCAAACCAATTCCAAGAAGAGCAATGGTCGTGGGTTCAGGAACTGGCTGACTTCCGTTGTATGCAAGTGCAACCGCATCAATATCATCTCTGTATGCGTAGCCACTGCTATCATCACTGCTGCTACTGTCATCATCACCAAAATGTTCACTACCATCAAAGTACATAC
>JAJFGV010000004.1 GCA_021775965.1 Alphaproteobacteria bacterium | reverse complement strand
ACACCGACGACCAAGCGGCTGACAACGGCGCCGCAGCTAACGGTGCTGAACCATCGTCAACAGAAACCGCCCCCGAAGCAGAACCGCCGGAGCCAGCGGTCGACACCAACGGATCCGAACCCGAACTCGAGTCCGCCACGGCCGAGCCATCGGAAGCAACGGAGAGAGCTATCAAGAAGATCCTTCGCCCCAAACCGATCGAGGTCCGCATCTTGGGACGGCGACCAGCGGTCGAAGGCCTCGATGGAGAGGTCACCCCCAAGATCGAAGCGATAATCGCCTACCTGTCCTTCCACCGAGAGGTCGTGGGCCGACGTCTCCGCGATGACTTCTGGCCCGGCTCGCCCGGCCGCCAGGGCTGCGACACCGCCATCGGGCGCGCCCGAAGCCTGCTCGGAATGGACCACGGCGGCGAGCCCAGACTCCTCACGCTGCGGGCGACCAACAGCTACCAGATGGGTAGCGATGTTGGTGTCGATTGGCACCGAGCCCAAGCGCTCATCGATGCTGCCAAAGGCCAGGCGCCCGTAGAGGAGGCTGCCTACCTGGACGCGGCGTGCGAACTGATCGACGGCCACGTGGCCGTCGATGCCCATCCAGAGCACTACGCATGGCTGCTCGGCGAACCATCCATCTACAGCCTCATCGAGACCACCCTGGTCGACGCCGCCCACCGACGAGGCGAACTCGCCCTCGCCGCTGGTGACGTTGACCGTGCGAACTGGGCAGCTCAGAAGGGACTCGACATCGTCGAAGGCCAAGAAGCCATGTTCCGGATGAAGATGGCGGCCGCCGCCAAAGTAGGCGATGCCGACGGCGTGAGGACCGCATACCGCCAAGCCCAACGGGCAGCCGAGTCTTACGGCTACGACGAAGAAGTCCAGCCCGAGACGCAAAGGCTCTACGAGAAGCTCGCTCGTGCGGTTGGAGTGGGCACTATCTCCGGTGTGGAGACTCCATGAACCAGAGTATCAGTGCAGAGTCAGGTCTCGACTTAGTGCTGATCTGGGCAGGCGCTTCGATTTATCTCGGAGCGATTTGATCATCCCGATGCGACGAACTCATCTACAAATACAGAAACGTCGCAGGACCAGGCACGACGCAATCTTAGGCCCCCACAGCCAAGAACTATCGTCCCTCAAGCTCGCGGAGCCTCGATCTGAGCTTGTCCATCTCGGCCTCGATGGCCTGGATCTCGCGCCAGCTCTTCCTCATGTAGGAGGTCGGGGGGCCATTCACCGAGGGGTGTTCGGGGGAACCGAAGAGGTGCGTGAGATCCTCGCGTCTCTTGTGGATCTCTCTCAGCCGTGTTTGTACCTTAGTTACGCGCTTCTGGTCCCTGGCCGAGATAGTTCGGCCGGACAGCGGCGTCTCGCTCTCACTGTGCGTAGCTATGCCACTCGGCATTCGGTCAGCATCGAGAGCGCTCGTGAGGCGTACCAGCAGCTCAGCACGGAAGAACGGTTCAAAGATGATCCTCGCGGTGCTCCACGGCCGCACTTGCGGCGGCTCAGTCCAGCGCATCCGGTCAGTGAGGGCGACTGTCGCTGTTGGTAGCTTCCCTGAGTGAGCGGGCAGCTGTATCAGCGTGCCAGCTGTGGACAGCCCGACAGGCCCGTTGAGTTTGGCCTCGCCCCAGGACCCACTCGGGATCTTGTAATCCAGCGAGCCAAGAGACAGACAACGACCAACCTCGGCATAGCCGGTCGCATGTCCTCCGCCGCGGCGCGAGGGAATCTTGACAGCGACCACGACGGGCGTCGCACAATGCGGCCATCGCTTCATCGTTTCCGCTGCGGCCTCCCCGAGCCTCTCGGTGGTCTTGGGGTCCGTTTCGATCACCTTAAGCTTGGCTTCGCTCGCTCGCATTCTTGCTTCCGCTGGGGTGTTCGCTAGTGGGGTGATTGGGCGGAGCCCGAGCTGTCCGATGGCCTGGTCCTGCATCGCCTGCTGCGCTTGTTTGGCCGCTGCAATCGGATTCGAAATGGGATCAATCGGATAGGGCACCTCCATATCATCGCAGACATCGCATCGGCGGGTCCACGAGGCGGTTAGCGCTCTCCGACGCTAGGTTGGTTGAGTCATCGCCGGATCTCAGCAGGTCTGGGGGTGGCAGAGGCACGGTGAGCTTCGCAAGTTCCGACTTGCGGAGCCAATTATTGGGCGGGTAGCTCGCTGGATCCGATGACGACCCCTCGGGCATTCAGGTAGAACCCGGAGGGGTTGTTCCCTTCTGCTCGTCCTGTTCCTGCGTGGTAGGCGAGTGTTCCGAGGACTACTGCGACTGAGCGTTTCTTGATCTCAATCTCCGACCAATCCTCTGGCTGCCAGTGCTCGACGTCGATCCATAGCCGGCCGGTCTTCGTGTTGGCCTTGCCAGTCGTGATCCGAAATGAACTCACGGTGCCGGTCTTGACTTGTCGACAGGGATGAAGAGCGTCGATGACGCCTCTGATCAGGATGGTGTTCGGCGGACTGGCTGACGGCGGCCGCTCCTCCGAGCATTCGTGCAGGTCAATCTCATTGGCGGTGATGACGTATCGGTGACGGGACTCGTCGCTCGTCCTGTCTCGCCAGGTCTTCTGGGTCAACCGGCCGCTGACGGTGACTCCTCGTCCCGTGCTGGCGTGGTGGGCGATCGTGCCTGCGAGGTGACCCCACGTTTCGATGTCGATCCATAACTTGCCGTTTCGGGGCGCGCCGGTTTCGAGTCGGAAGGTGGCGAGGACGCCGTTGCGGGTTTCCTTGCGGACGATGTCGTTGCTGATGGTTCCGGCTGCGATGAAGAAGGCCATCGTCAGTTCGCCGGCTTTTGGTCTTCGAACCCAGGCAGCGAAATCTGTCCGTTCTGTTTGGATCGGTTCTTGTCGCGTCGGCGGCGCCGTCCCCGCCGCGGGAGAGCGGCCGGCTCGGGTCTGACTGGTGGGGGGTTGTGGTTGGCGACGTGTCGGAGTCGGTCGACCGCGCGAACGACTTCGCCCGGTGAACGGGTGGTGTCGCCGGAGATCACGAGGTTGATGTCTCTGCCGATGCGGCCGGGCATGGCAGGTAAGTCTTGGAGACGTGCCATGACTCGTTGAAGGTCCGCTGCAGTCGGCTGGTCACCGGCGAGTTGATGGTCGTACCAGGTGACGAGGTCACGGCACGCCCCGGTCGCGGGCACGAGGTCGATGACCGTTGCGTCGGAGGTTGGCTGGCTGTCGTTGGTTCTCATGCTCTACCTGTGGCTCGCCGCGCGGCGTGATTGGGACAGCGCGGAGAAAGTTTCGAGAGATTCGGGAGCAGATGTCCCAATCGTCTTGGAGCTCGAAGCACAGGTGTGGTGAACGCAATCGGCGAGATCCTCAGGAGGACCAACATGCATCGCCATTCGAATCTTTTGTCCGTCATCGCTCAGATCGACGTCACCCCGACCAACGATGGCCTTCCGGGCGCAGCGTTCTGGCAACAAGTACTCGGCTGGCTCGCTTGGGCCGGACTGGCTGGATCGTTGGCCTCGCTGCTCATTGGTGGGGCCGTGTGGGGGCTGAGTCACGCTGGAGGCCAGTCGGTCGGCGTGTCGAAGGGAAAGACGTTTGCCCTCGGTGGCATGGCGGGGGCAATCCTCGTCGGCCTGGCCGCAACGATCGTCAACACCTTGTCCGGCATCGCCTGATGCGGGCATCGAGATGGATGCTCCTGTTCGTCGCTGTGGTGGTAGTTGGCGGCGTGGTTGCTCTTGTCATGGGAGGTGAGGGTTCTGGACGGGGGTCGGTCTCGGAGATGCCGGGTTCGACCCCCGGAGCTCCCACCAGCCGACCGGCAGAAGCAGCCGAGCCGAGGAGTGTCGCGAGTTCTCCCGTCGCCAGCGATGTGCCGATCGCTGTTAGCTCGACGTTCGAACAGACCGAAGCGGGCGCCCGACTGGCGGCCGTGGCATTTCTCGAGGTGACCGAAGAGGCTGTAGCTCTGTCACCCGTCGAGGCTGCGGACCTGCAACGCACGATGGC
The DNA here is from genome assembly GCA_021775965.1 of Alphaproteobacteria bacterium. Taxonomy (GTDB): domain Bacteria; phylum Pseudomonadota; class Alphaproteobacteria; order Micavibrionales; family Micavibrionaceae; genus UBA5701. The sequence continues at coordinate 27,716 of JAJFGV010000004.1, read as the reverse complement.
GACAGCCGGGTTCGGTGAGGAGTTCGCCACGGACACCGAACAGCGAATGACCGAACTGGTCCAGGCGGTACCGGGTGGTATCAAGCTCCGGGTTGCGCCGATCGAAGCCCGAAGCATCGCGGACGGCGAGGACTGGTTGGTGTCGATCTGGTACGTGCAGGCCATCACCATCGCCAGTGAGAGCGTGGTCGACGACTGGCGCACCGCCAACTACCGGATGCGCTGGGAAGACGACACCTGGAAGATCGCGTCGTTCGAGTCCCGCCGAGGCCCCATGCCCGGCCGAGGCACCGAGCCGCCATCGGAGACGCCCACACGATTCGAGGCCCTTCTGTCTGGCTACAGCGATGACGGTCTCAACTGATGGACATCCCAGGTATCGACATTCCCGGCCCGGGCGACATCCCCGGGGGCATTGGCGGATTCTTCGGCGGCCTCGCAGAAGACGCCGGACGAGCGATCGTCGAGTACGTCCTCGAGTTCATCTACGGCCTCATCGCCCAAGCCGTCGCATCCATCACCGGTGCGCTCGCCCGGTCCTTCAACGGAGCCTCGACCCGAGTGGACCTGACCGGCGGCTGGTTCTCAAGCGAGGGCGGCTCCACTGTCACCACCATGACGTCGGTCATCGCCGGGTCGCTGGTGCTGGTGTTCTTGTTCATGTCGCTGATCCGGGCAATGTTCGCCGGAGAGTTCTCGACGATGTGGCGCGCTGCGCTGGTCGATGTCCCTATCGCCTTCCTGGCCACCGCAGTCACTGTCGTAGTGGCTTCGGCGTTGTTGGCCATGGTCGACGAAGCGTCGGCCACTCTGCTGGGCGCGGACGGTGAACAGCTCGCAGCCTTTGGCGACTCACTCGCAGATGTGGAGCAGCTCAGCCTGGCCGGCCTGCTCGGCATCCTGTTTGGCCTGCTATTCATCGTTGGCGCTGTGTTGGTGTGGATACAGCTCCTTGTGCGGGCCGCGCTGATCTACATAGTGATCGCCTTCGCACCGATCACATGGGTCACCCGTGCCTACCCAGGCACACGCGGCATCGCCCGCCGAGGAGCAGAGATCGCCATCGCTCTGATCGTCTCCAAATTCGTCATGGCCATCTCCTTCCGGCTCGGCGCAGAGGCGTTGGCCTCAGCAGATGTGCCGTCCGGGGAGGCTGATCTGTCGGCGATGTTGGTCGGCTCGGCAATCATGTTGATGACCGCGTTCATGCCCTGGATGATCTTCAAAGTCATACCTGCGGTCGAAAACGCAACCTCTGCCGCTGGTCCACAAAGCGCCGCGGTTGGGGCAGCTGTAGTTGGTGGAGGACTGGCCTTCGCGGGCATCCGTGGCCTTTCGGGCGGAGGCGGCGGGGGGCTTGGAGCCGGGGGCGGAGGTCGTGGCCCTTCTGGAGAATCAGCCTCAGAGGGTCCGGCTGGCGCAGGACCTGGTTCGGGTGGTGGAGGCGGTTCGCCAGGTGGTGGAGCCGCGGGCGCGGCGGTCGTCGCTGGAGCAGCGAGCAAGGCTGCCGGTATCGCCACCGACACCGCAGAAGCCGCGGGCACTGCTGCGACGGTCACCACAGCGAAGACGTCTGGCTCTCAGACATCCAACGGGACGACAACCACTACGGCTCAGTCGAGCGCCCGAGGTAGTGGTGGAAGTGGCAGCTCGTTCGCGGCAACCCCGGTTGGGGGATCGCCGGGTGTTGGTGTCATCGAGATCGAAGTTGATGGCCCGGCACCGCCACCTCAACGGCCATCAGGCCAGACGGCCGCTCAACCGCTGGCTCAACTGCGGAAGCGGAGTGACGCATGAGCGCACCCGCCGCTGTGTCCGAGAGTCGCAGGTTTCGACTCTCGCCGCTCGACTCGACGGGCTTGATGTTCGGGCTTGGCTTCGCTCAGCTCACACTCGTCGCGGTCGGCGTCGTCGCCGGCTCGATCCTGATGGTCACTTACTCGGTGCCGCTCGGTATCGGCGTTCTCGCCGCTGGTGGCGGGCTGGGTTTGTTCCGCATCCACGGTGCGAGCCTTGTGGAACTCACTCCCCAAGGCGCCAGGTACCTGCGCCAACGAGCCAATGGTCAAGTCACGTGGTTCTCGGTTGTCCCGCTGCTTGGCGGTGATGATCGGCGCGCTCCAGCGGTGTTGGCCGACCAGGATGTGATCGTCATTGATCCTGGTCCGCTGGGTCTCGGCCAGCCGGGAGCCGAGGTCGCGGTCAGCCGTGACCGCAAGGCCGGCACCTACGCGGCGACGCTGCGAGTGGCCGGCCGACAGTTCGCCCTCATCGACCAGTCTGAGCAGGACTGGCTGGTCACCCAATGGGGAACCGCTCTGCAGGCCTTCATCGCCGAACGGACACCGGTTGTGAGCATTCGCTGGTCCGAATGGGCAGCTCCCGCCGGACTCGAGGAACACCGCCGCTGGCTCAAAGACCACCTCGACGACAATCCGCTACACGACGTCCGCCAAGCCTACGAACAGCTACTGAACGAGGCCGGGTCGCGCTCAACTCACCACGAGGTCCTCGTCACGGTCACCATCCACAGCGGCAAGGTCCGAATGGGGCAACGCCACGACGGCGACCGCGTGAAAGCGGCCATCGAGCTGCTGCTCACCGAGATGAAACTGTTCGCCCAACGTCTCCAAGGAGCCGGACTCGTCGTTTCGCCGCCCCTATCGCCAGGGGAATGGGCCCGAGCAATGCGCGTTCGTCTCGACCCATCGTGTCGCAGCGCACTCGATGCCAGAAGTCGGTCATTCGCCGACATCGCAGGCGAGGTCAGCCTCGCCAACGCCGGACCCATCTGCGCCGAATCAACCTGGACCGCATGGCACACGGATGGAGCCTGGCACCGAGGGCTCTACGTGGCGGAATGGCCCCGCCTCGATGTTCCAGCGGACTGGATGCGCGAGCTGATGCTCTACAACGGGGCCGTCCGGACCGTGTCGGTGCTCTTCGAACCCGTACCCCGCTCGAAGTCGCAACGCAGCATCACCCGAGACGCAGCCAAGATTGAGTCCGACGCCCAACAACGCGCCGAGAAGGGCTTCCGAGTCGGCGCCCATCACCGACGGGCAGCTCAAGCCGTCGAAGAACGAGAAGAAGAACTCGTAGCCGGCTACGGCGAGTACCTCTACGCCGGAGTCGTCTGTGTCAGTGCCGCCAGCCTCACCGAGCTCGAGGCCGCCACCGATGAGATCACCCAGGTCGCCGCGTCGATCGGTCTTGAACTTCGGCCTCTGCACGGCCGACATGACCAGGCCGTCGCCGCGGTGCTGCCACTGGCTCGCGGTGTCGTACCGAAAGGACGATGACCATGCATGTCCTCACGAAACAGAAAGGACTCGATGCGGACCCGGGTGCGAGAATCGGCGGGTCGCTGTTTCGCCCTGGTCTCCGCATCGCGCGACACCGGGCCACAACAGCGCATGTCAGTGCCCTCTACCCCTTCCACGCTGATAGCGGACTTGGCCCGAGAGGGATCTACATCGGCGAAGACGTTTCGGCCGGCGGGGCATCGTGGCACTTCGACCCCTTCCAGCTCTACACCGACGGCGTCATCACCAGCCCGAACATCTTGGTGCTGGGCATGGTCGGAGCAGGGAAGTCCTCAGCCGTCAAGACGATGCTGTACCGCATGGTCGGCCTGCTCGGCTCCGACGGCAAGTCCCGATGGTGCGGAATCTTGGACCCGAAAGGCGAATACGGCCCTCTCGCCGAGGCCCTCGGCCTCACCCGACTCGCGCTCTTCCCTGGCGGACAGACGAGGCTGAACCCTCTCGACGCCGGACCCTACGTCGACGCCATTGCCGAGCTTCGCGCCCGGCGCACTCAGATGACCGCCGCCCTAGCCGCATCAATGCTGCGCCGGGAACTCTCCGCCACGGAAGAAGCCGCACTGGCGTGGGTGATCGACATCGTCACCGACGCCGAGGGCGACGATCAGGTGCCAACTCTGCGAGATGTCGTCGACCTACTCGCTTCTCCAAACGATGAGATGCTGGCACGATCGGCGGAGGAGACAACCCGTGACTTGGCACGCTCGGTCGCCGAGGTCCGCCATGGGCTCGGCAAGCTCCTCGACGGTCCGCTGCGAGGCATGTTTGACGGCCCATCGACAGTCAGTCTCGATTGGTCTGGCCGAGGTGTCGTCATCGACCTCTCAGCGGTGCACCAAGACCCCGAAGCGCTCACCGTTGTCATGATCGCCGCCACCGGCTGGTTGCAAGCTCTACTTGCCGCCCCTGAAAGCGAAAACGTACCAAGGCGAATCCAGGTCCTCGAAGAGATCTGGGCGCTCCTCGGGTCAGAACGCGTGGCCAAGTACTACCAGTCATGCCAGAAGCTCGCCCGCGCCTACGGAGTTGCCAACATCTCGGTCGCTCACCGCATCTCGGACTTGCGAGCGCAGACCGATGACGGAACGTCGGCGGCGAAGGTCTCGATGGGGCTGCTGGCGGACACGCAAACCCGAATCCTGTTTCGCCAATCCAACGATCAGATACCCGAGGCGAAGAGCATGCTCGGCCTCACCAACGTCGAAGCCGAACTGCTCCCCAAGCTCGCCGTCGGTCGAGCGCTATGGCGGGTCGGCGACCACACCGCGATCGTGCAGCACCGCATCGGCTCCGCGGAATGGGACATCTGCGACACCGACGGAAGGTTGACCATATGAGACTCCGACGCAAGAGAACGAGCCTGGTGGATCGCCTCCGCCCCTACCTCGACCCGGGCCCGCCGCCCGAACCAATGGTCTCCGCCGACCCGATCCGCATGTTCCTGTACCGATGGATGATCGAAACTGGTGACCCGATCGAGGTAGTGGCCAGGGGCTTCGATATCGATGCGCGGGAGGCGAGTGCTTTGGTGTTGGGTGAGCGCAGGTGGATCTCCAACAGTGATGCTTACAGACTCTGTGGAAGCCTGGGGTTCAGAGACCTGGCGCGGCGCGACATCTCGCTGGGTGCTTGCGAGATTAGGCGTTGACGAGGCGGTGGCCTCGCAGCCGCTTGCCGTTGCTGGCGAGTAGTTCGTTCCATTCCTCACGGCGTCCGATGTCGTGTGCGCTCAGCAAGCCAGCCTTCTCTTCCTGGCGCGTCAGACGTTCGAACTTCGCTCGACCAGGATGGTCTTCGGGGACGAAGGTTTCCTTGCGATGCAGGATCGGTGGGTTCGTTGACTCGGCGAAGTTCCGGAAGCTCACGCGCAGTTCTGGGAGGCGGGCCACCACAGCTGTTTCAAGGGTCGGGTGCGGGTCCTTGTCGAAGTGCGGGTAGGCGAGAAACGAAACCTGCGCTTTGAGACGATGCAGCTTGATGACTGTCGTGTCATCGACGTTCCCGGTCAGAGCGCGCGCCGCCCCCTGATAGACGCGGAGGACCGGAGGGAGCTGTTCAACGCCCGAGACGTGCACGTAGAGGGCTTCGGGTGTCATCTTTCCGAACGGGGAGGCGTGGCAAGCGTCGTTGAGTAGTGAAGTGTCAGCAATGGAATAGAGGAGGCTGTCAGCGGCCTCGACAGCCTTTCCATAGCTGCCGAAGAGATCTTTGGCGTCGTACTGGAGGTCATCCGGAAGTTCCGAGAATCGGGGTCGTCCACCGAACGCGGACAACGCTACGTAGACCAAGAAGTTGTCGCGTGCCGCACCTTCGAGACCCATCCATCTTGATGGGCCGGTGACACGGCGGATCAGAGAGAACGCGGCGCGCGGTGACCCGAACTCTTCGATGAGAGCAGTCTCGTTAGCGAGCTCCCCCGTGCGCGGTAGTCGTCCTCGGTCAGTGATGAAGTCAATGAGAGGCTGCAGGTCATCGAGGTGATCTTCGAATCGCTGTTCGGATTTCTTGCGTGTCCCAAGGTCGACATCAGTCCACATGCGGGCGCCGGACACACGACGCACTAAAGAGAATGCGGCGCGAATCGACCCGAAGTCTTCGATGAGTTCGGCGGACTCTTGGAGGTCGGCCGGCGACGGAAGACACCGACGGTCCTTGACCCAAGATTCGAGGGGCGCAAGCAGTTCCGCCTTTTCCTGGTAGATGAGCTCTGCGATTCCTAAGCGCTCCCGGCCGGTCTGGCGTGATTGGCGAGCGAGAAGTGATTGGGCTGTGGTGTGATCGCGGAACACGTAGAAGATGCCGGGAGCCGCCGTAATTGGGCGTTCCCCGGTGACTCCGCTGATCCAGTCGCGGAGTTCCTCTTGTGTGTAGTACTTCTGGAACGTCCCCGTCTTCGTCAGGCGGCCATCCCCGTAGGGCTTTCCGGAGCTTGCGTCGGGATCCCAGGTGAGCCGCGCGGAAACAATCAGGACCTTGGTGGCGAGACTCCATGCATCGTATAGCGCCGATGCGCGTTCGAGGGGGTCCTCGATGACGTTGACGACGTAGCCGATGTTGACCACCGGTGCCGGAGTCTTTGGTTCGGTGGGAGCGTGCGCGGGGTCCCACCCAGCGGTGGCGAAACCGAGTCTGGCGAGCATCCGGATGTCGTCTCCGCGGCCGCACCCGTAGTCAAAGATGGCGTCGCTAGAGTCGAGAAGTCCATCGTCGAACGCCTGCTGCATCGGGCGGGAGAGAAAGCTCCGGCTCATGGCCGTACGGTGTCGCTCAATAGATGCCACGGCAAACCATCATGGCCTAGCCTGGTAGTCTCGCGCTGGATCACTTCAGGCGTGAACTAGCAAAGGCATCCACCCGGTGGGTCGTAGTGGGCTCTAGTGTCCCCGAAAGGGACGAAGACGTCTTCTTGAGGGAGTAGAGGTATATCCCATGTCTCCTAGCTCACCGCCGTCTGAGAAACATGACGAAGTCATGACACCGGATGAGGCAGCTCTATTCTTGAAGGTCTCGAAGAAGACCGTGCTCAGGCAGGCCCGGCTCGGTGAACTTCCGGCGGGAAAGGTCGGGAGAGCATGGCGATTTCGCCGCTCAGAGCTCCTCGACTTCCTGACATCGGGTGCGGCATGAGTGACGACGTTTACCTGGACTACAACGGGTCGGCCCCTCTCGACCCCCGCGTCCTTGACGCGATGATGCCCATCTTTCAGAACGGTGTCGGGAACGCGTCGGCGATTCACCATCCAGGACGGACTCAGGCTGCCCGGGTCGAGAGCGCGCGCGAACAGGTCGCTCGGCTGATGAATGCATCGACGAACGGTGTGGTGTTCACAGCCGGCGCGACCGAGGCCAACAACCTGGCCCTTCAGGGCCTGACCGCGGCCAGCCAGGCGGGACGAAGCCGGATCTTGATTTCGGCCGTCGAACACGCCTCCGTCAAGGCGACGGCGGCCTGGTTGGGTCAAGAAGGTCTTGTCAAGGTCGACATCGTTCCGGTCACGGCAGGTGGATCAGTCGACCTCGATGCGCTCGAAGAGTTGTTGGGCGATGACATCTCGCTGGTCTCCGTGATGGCGGCAAACAGCGAAACCGGCGTTCTCAACCAGCTTGACGTGATCAGCGGCCTCGTTCATGAGTGTGGGGCTCTCTTCCATAGTGACGCAACACAGCTGGTCGGACGAGTCTCGATCGACATGAGCGCTGCGGGTGTGGACGCAGTGTCGATCAGTGGACATAAGATCTGTGGCCCGACGGGTGTCGGCGCGCTCATCGCCACCAGAACGACCGCACGACAGCTACGCCCGGTACTTCACGGAGGTGGCCATGAGCGGGGTCTAAGGTCCGGCTCGTTGAATGTCGCGGGAATCGTTGGTCTTGGGGCGGCGAGCGCACTCGCCGCCGAAGAACGAGCTGACGAAGGGAATCGAGTAGCAAGTCTCAGGGATGCCTTGGTGTCCGGGCTCAAGGAACAACTCCCGGAGATCACGGAGAATGGTGACCCCGACAATCGTCTGCCAAACACGGCCAATCTTCGCTTCGCCGGCGCTGACGGTGAAGCGGTCATGGTCAACATTGGACCGGTGGCTGTCTCGTCGGGCAGCGCCTGCAGCGCAGGTGCACTTGAACCATCCCCGGTTCTGCTGGCCATGGGGCTCGACCGGGAGGCAGCCGAGGAGTCATTGCGGTTCAGTCTCGGGAGGTTCACGACGCCCAGGGAGATCGACGAGGCGATTGAGCGCACTGTCACAGCCGTTGAGTACGTTCGCACCATGAACGGGAGTGCCTGATGCGGCTGTCTGAGGCTGCGGAACCGATTTTTGCCCGCCACGAGACCTTTCACCCCCGCTACGGGTGGTTCCGCAAGGCCTATTCGACGGCGGCGCTTCGCCAAACGGGGTTCACCGAAGACGACGCCCCAATCAACATGGGAGTCGGCAAGAACATGGTCCGAGCGATCAAGTTCTGGGGTCAGGCTGCAAAGGTCATCACGAAAGACCCGGAGTCCGAGAACAAGCGGGCTCCCGAGATGGTCCCTACGTGGTTTGGGCACAGCCTCTTTTGTGAAGAGGGCTGGGACCCGTACATGGAAGATCCTGGCACGATATGGCTCCTTCACTGGATGTTGCTCGCCCCACCAAGCCTTGTTCCTGTCTGGTGGCTGGCGTTCAACGAACTCCACGCCATCGACTTCGATGACGCAACCCTTGAAGCTGCCGTTCACGGTCATCTCAACGCCACGTCGGCGTGGTCGAATCCACACGAGTCGTCGATCAGGAAAGACATCAGCGCGCTGTTCCGGACGTACGCACCCGCCGTGCGATCTGGGCGCGCCGGGTTCGATGACCTCCTTGATTGTCCTTTGCGTGAGCTCGGCTTGATCACCAATTCTGCAGCGACTGGCAATCATCGGTTTGCCCTGGGCCCGAAACCAACTCTGCCGAATGAGATCATCCTGTTTGCGGTGCTCGACTATCTGTCGCGGCGACCCCCCTCCGGCCAGACCATCACTCTCGCTCATCTCGCCAACGAGCCGGGAGGTCCAGGCCGCGCCTTCAAGCTCACCGAGAACGATCTGTTGCACTCCCTTCAGCGTCCCGCGGAGGCCACTGATGACATCAGTCTGCTGTCGCCCACCGGAGCGCACCAACTCAGTTGGACCACGGAGCCAGCGTTGTTGGCCGGTGAGGTGCTCCGCCGGTACTACGGATCGGCGCCCCTTAACGCTCGAGCCGGGTCCCCCGGTGATGAAGCTGTCGATCGCGGGAACCTTCCTGAAGAACGCGAGCTCGTGATGACTCGACTTCTCGATTTACGCCACGAGCTTCCCATCAGGGCAGCGCAGTGACCACCCTCGCTTCAGCACTGGCAGTGTCGAGCCGGTTCTCCCGCTCAGCGAACCTCGAACGCGACATCACCGCCACCGAACCTCTAGATGGTTACATCGTCACCGCGCGAGCGTTGGACATCGTCGAACGTCTCGCCGCTACTGCTGCCACAACTGCGGCCGGAGGTGCCTGGTCGATTACCGGGCCATACGGCTCAGGGAAGTCCTCCCTAGCGGTGCTCCTCGACGGCGCATTCGGCGCAGCCGGCCCGGTCCGCGATACAGCTCTGGGCTTGATCGAGGAGGTCGCGCCGGAGGTTGGCGCCGTCATCGTCGATGCCCACAGCCGACACCAAACCCATGAGACGGGGTTCAACCGGGCGGTCGTCACCGCCAGCAGAGAACCCATCAGTCATACGGTCCTGCGGGGCTTGCACTTTGCCGTCATTCGACGATTCGGCAAGGTTCCCACCGCATCGAAGTTCGCAGCGGTTGGTGCTCTGAAGGATGCGCTTTCTGACGCAGCGTCCGATGACCCACGCCGGACGGGGCCGTCGCCGGCCGGGCTGTTGGAGGTCGCCCGATGTCTGGCCGACGACGCACCGCTTCTGATCATCATCGACGAATTCGGCAAGAATCTCGAAGCCGTCGATAAATCGGCCGACACTGACCCGTACCTCCTGCAGCAGTTGGCCGAGGCCGGCCAAGGGGCGGGAGCGCCAATCTTTACCCTCACGCTGCAGCATCTCTCGTTCGAGGACTATTTCGTTGGCAGCGAGGGGACTCAACAGCGCGAATGGGCAAAGGTGCAGGGTCGCTTTGAGGACATCCCCTATGTCGATTCGACCTCTCAGACGCGCGCTCTGATTGGCACGGTGTTCGATAGCACCGACGATGGCTTGACACGGCGCATCGCGACATGGGCGGCGAAGACGGCTGACTCGATGGCCAAGGTGGGGATCGAAGACCTGGCGAAGGCTCACGTGGTAGCGGACTGCTATCCATTGCACCCGGTTGCAGCTGCCGTGCTACCGGAGCTGTGTACTCGGTACGGGCAAAACGAACGCACACTCTTCTCGTTTCTGACCGGGCCAGACCCGTCCGCTGTGCCGGCGTTTTTGGCCAAGACAGAGTTGGCGACTACCGGCGCTCCTCCAGTGGTTGGTCTCGCTCAGATCTACGACTACTTCGTCGGTGGTGGAGTAGTCACTGCAACGAGTGGGAGCGGCTCAAGCCGGTGGACCGAGATCGCAACGAGGATCCGCGACACCCATGGGCTAGGCGAGGTTCAAGGCAGTGTTGCCAAGGCAGTCGCGGTGCTGAACTTGGTGTCTGCTGCGGGCACGCTGCGAGCCTCAAGCGAGATCCTGCAACTCCTTCATCCGAGACCCGAGAGCGTGCTCCGGGCCCTCGAGAAGTCGAGCCTGGTTACCTATCGGGACTTCGCCGACGAGTACCGGATCTGGCAGGGAAGCAGCGTCGATCTTCGCTCATTGGTCGACGCAGCAGTCGCCCGGACCGTACATGTGCCGCTGGTTCAGATCTTGGGCACTATCGATGCCCCGGAACCCGTTGTGGCAGCGCGGCACTCAGCGCAAAACGACATCCTTCGGGTCTTCTCTCGCCGGTACGTCATCGGTTCCGAATCGGTCGATCCTGTCACTCCATTCGCCGAAGTGGATGGAGAGATCCTCCTAGTTGTCGGGACCGAACGCTCGTGTCCGACTGGCAAACCCGCAGATGGACCTAGCAAGCCGGCCGTGGTCGCTATACCCGGCGACATCTCTGACCTTGATCGCGCGGCCCGGTCGGTAGCCGCAATCCGCAGAGTTCTGGAGTTGCCCGAGGTTGTCGATGATTGGGTGGCACGCGCCGAGCTTGGCGAACAACTCGCCCAGGCCGAAACGATGCTCCAAGGATCGCTCGTCTCGACCTTTGCATCGGAGAACTGCGATTGGTACCTACTGCAAGCCGATGGGCCGGTCCCGCTGCCAGGCGGCCGCGGGAGCGCCCCAATCTCGGCCGCAGCGGACCTCTGCTATCCCGACACGCCGATCATCGGTAACGAGATGATCAACCGGACTGACGTCACCTCTCAGGGGGCAAAGGCGCGACGACTCGTGCTCGAAGGAATGCTCGAACGCGTTGGAGAGGTTGACCTTGGATTCGAGGGCTACGGCCCGGAGGTCGCCATGTATCGGTCGGTATTGGGCCGCTCCGGGATGCATCGAGATGACGATCGGAACGAAACCAAAGTCTTCGCCGCGCCGACGGCTCCATCACTCCAGCCGGCGTGGACGGCCGTGCAAGGCGAGTTCAAACGAGCCCGGAAACGTCGGGTCAACCTGAACGACGTCTACGCCGTGCTGATGTCTCCTCCGTTCGGGATGAAAGCGGCGGTGGTTCCCGTTTTCGTGACCGCTGGATTGTTGGCGAACGCCGACGAGGTCGCGATCTATGAACACGGCACCTTCAAACCAATTCTGAGTCCTGATGTGTCCGAACGGATGGTACGCAACCCAGGCCACTTCGATATCAAGCACTTCGCCAACGCAAGCGGCGCGCGACGAGAAGTCGTGGACGAGTTGGCCCAGGCGCTCAGTGTCGCCAGACGATTCCGCAAGCACCGGGTAAGCAACGTCTTGGCGATCGTTGGCCATCTCGTCGGAGCGGTTGGGCAGCTTGACAACTTCACACTGGCCACCGAGGCGCTTTCTGACAAGACCATCGCAGTTCGAGAAGCTCTTAGGACGGCGGTGGAACCCGATGAACTGTTGTTCAAGCGCCTACCGAAAGCACTCGGGTTCCCCGAAGTGAAAGCCAGAGCCGAGAGCTACCCGAAGAAGCGACACTTGGGTCGGGCAGTTTCGCGGGCTCTGGGCGAGCTCGAGACGAGCCTCGAGGGTCTCCTGAGTGATCTGCTCGACGGCCTGTTGGAAATGGCGGGCGAAGCGAGCCGACTAGCGGTTATGGGTCAGGCCGCATCACTTGAGAACGAAGTGCTCGACCCCGACGTTCGTTCGTTCATTCTGACGATGGCCAACGACACAGCGGAAAATGATCATGAGTGGATCAAGGCGATCGCCACGGTGGTCTCTAGGAAGGCCGTGGCGGAGTGGTCGGATGAGGACCGAGCGCGCTTCGGAGCGCAGCTACCGGTTCGGATCGCGGCATTTCAGCGGATCATGGCACTTCATGCTGATCGTCGCGTGCAGGGGATCGGAGAGTTTGAGGCTCGTCGAGTAACCGTCACGAGCGCCGACGGCAGGGAGGAGTATCGCCTCGCCGTTCTTGATGACAGTGACCGCCCAATCGCACAGGCAACACTGGACTCGGCGCTCCATTCCTTGGCCGGGTCACTCGGGTCTGAGCCGAAGGCAACAATGGCGATGCTGGCCCTGCTTGGTGAGCAAATTCTGCCGACGGCGACCCCAACGCGAGAGGCTGACGTGATCGACCTCAGCCAGGAGAAGGCGAAGAATGCTTGACGGAGTACGGCACATCTGTGGCATCTCGGGTGGAAAGGACTCCTCCGCACTCGCTGTTCACTTGCGCGACCGGATACCGGAGATGGAGTACTTCTTCTGCGATACGGGTGCTGAGCTACCTGAGACCTATGAGTACCTGACCCGCCTTGAGGTCATCCTCGGAAAACCGATTCAGCGGCTCAATGCGCTCCGTGGCTTCGACCACTGGTTTGAAGTGTTCCGAGGCGCACTGCCGTCGCCGCAGATGCGGTGGTGCACTAAGAACATGAAGATCAAGCCGATCGAGGAATGGATCGGCGATGAGCCCGCGATTTCCTACGTCGCCATTAGAGCCGACGAGGCCAATCGCAAGGGCTACATCTCGACAAAGTCCAACATCGACACCGTCTTCCCGTTCATCGACGACGACATCGACCACGACGGTGTCATGCGGATTCTGGATGACGCCGGCATCGGGTTGCCGGAGTACTACGAGTGGCGCACGCGGTCCGGCTGCTACTTCTGCTTCTACCAACGCAAGGCCGAGTGGGTCGGACTTGCCGACAAGCACCCAGACCTGTTCGAACGGGCCGTGGCAATAGAGCAGAAGGTGTTGCAGGACGCTGGTGTCGACGGTGACGCGGATTTTCGAGCCAAGGCTATGGCGGGAAGGCAGTACACGTGGACCGGCAACGAGACTCTCGTCGAGTTGATCGGAAGGCGCGACGAGATCATGGAACGCCATGAAGCCGCGCTTGAAAAGAAGACCAAGGAGCGACCGAACCGGCCGCTCCTTGAAGCGCTCGCTGGGGCGTTCGATGAGGACGACGACAGCGATGCCTGTGCGGTCTGCGCTCTCTAGGCCGTGAGGGAGTTCAATGGACGGATCTCGCCTGAGGGTGCTCGATGATCGGAAGCCGACATGGCGCCGACCTGAGGACGAGGTGGTTGATGAGGTTCTGATTCCAGCGCTACAGGTTGCTGACCGCTTTGACTGCATGGTCGGGTACTTCGGCGGAGGAGCACTCCAGGAACTCGCGCACGGACTCGCTTCGTTCATCCTCCGAAGTGACCAGCCTCTCCGACTGCTGGTCAGCCCGATTCTGAGTGACGCTGACCAGGAGGCCATTCGCCTTGGAACGGAGTCCCGAGAAGACATTCTAGAGGCGTCGATCGCTGCGGCATTCTCTGACGAAGCAGCCCTTTCGAGCGCGCTCGCACACCACACGAAACAGTGCTTCGCGTACCTCCTGGCGAATCACCGCCTCCAGATGAAGGTCGTGCTCGTCGAGAACGCGAAGTTTCATCTGAAGGAATGGATCTTCCGTTCCAGTGATGACGTGGTGGTGCTCTCGGGCTCAGCGAACTTCACTGGAATCGCGCTGCTTGGCAACGTCGAGAGGCTCAACCTTCACCGAAGCTGGCGCGGGGGAGACAACCAGGCCGCGTGTGCGGAGGTAGTAAGCGAGTTCGACGAGTACTGGTCGAATGGCAAACCGCATGCCGTCGCGGTGGAACTGCCGCTGGCGGTTCGCGAGGGTCTCATCGCCTCCTACGACACGAATGCAGCACCAACAGAGTGCGACTACCAGAAGGCACTTGAGCTTGAAGGCCGGTTGCCCAAGGAGCAGCAGCCGACGCTGATCGATATAGGTCTGCCAAGTCACAGGTTCGCGCCTCCACAAGGTCTCGTGTGGGAGGTCGGAGACTATTCACACCAAGGCCAGGCGGTCCTAGAGTGGGAGAAGGCAGGCCGCCACGGGATCCTCGCGATGGCGACTGGAGCCGGCAAGACGATCACGTCGCTTCTGTGCGCTTGGAGACTCTGGCGGGAGCGGCGAAAGCTCGTGATCGTTGTCGCCGCACCGACTCGGCCACTCGTCACGCAGTGGGATGAGGAGTGCCGTGAGTTCGGCCTCGATCCCTATGTCGCTGGCCGGCACCAGCGGGCCCGTCGGCTGCGGGAGATTGACGAACGGCTGCAACGAGTCGAGCTCGGCCTAGTCGATGTCGAAACCATCATTGTCACGAACAACTTTCTCAACGATGCGGAGTTCCGCGAGCTACTCAGTCGACACGAGGGGCCAGTACTGCTCATCGCCGACGAGGTTCACAACCTCGGTGGCGGAGAGTTCTTGACCTCCCCGCCCGACTACGTCGAATTCAGAATCGGTCTCTCGGCAACCCCCGAGCGTCAGTACGACGCTGACGGGACGGCTGACCTCTTCGACTTCTTCGGCGATGTGGTCTTCGAGTTCGGTCTCAGCCAAGCAATCGGGGTCTGCCTCGTTCCCTACGACTACTTCGTCCACGCGGTTGAATTGACTCATGATGAGCTCGGGCGGTACCGCGAGCTCTCTGAGAAGATCCGCAAACTCCAGATCACGGCAGGCAGGAGTCCGAGCGTCGAAGACGAGGAACGGCTGCAGTTGCTCAGAAATCGGCGTCGCCTGATCCTCGAAGGTGCGGACGGGAAGCTCACGGTGCTAAACGACCTGCTCACAGCCAAGCCGTCATCCGAGCTCAAACACCTCCTCGTCTACGCGACGGACAAAGACCCACAGCAACTGGAGTCCGTCAACACCGTCGTCCGTGATCTCGGCTTCCGTTTTCATCAGATCACAGCTGACGAAACTGGCGCTCCCGCTCTGGTTGACTCGGTCCTCTCAGCCTTTCAGAACGGAACCATCCAGGTTCTCACGGCAAAGCGAGTCCTGGACGAGGGACTCAACATCCCCGAGATCTCGACAGCGATCATCCTCGCAAGCACCACCGTTGAGCGGCAGTGGGTGCAGAGACGGGGCAGGGTCCTGCGGATGTGCTCGGCGATTGGGAAGGAGTACGCAACGATTCACGACTTTCTGGTCCTGCCTCCCTCAACCGAGCCGATCGACAGTGATATGAAAAGGCTGGTCAAGGGAGAGCTGGCACGCTGTGACGAGTTCACTGAACTAGCGCGCAATCGAGCGTCACCACGCGGTCCGCGCGATCTGCTTCAAGAGGTCCGGCTGGAGTACATCGTATGATGAACTCTCCGGTCAGAAGGGCCCCCCGTGACAGTTAGCCAGCAGAAGCTGCTCTCCGTACTCCGAGACCAGGTCAACGAACTCGACGAGTCTGAGCGTGTCACCGGCTACCGCCAGCAGCTCATGGAGACGCTTGCACAGATCGTGGTGCTCGAGAAGGAGCACCTAGAAGCGCGGACTCAGATCCAGAAAAAGATCACTGATAAGGCCCATGCGCTGGCGAAGGTGCTCACGCAACAGGGCTGGGAAGCACCCTAGGGACTGAACGTGATCAAACTCATCTCGGCACACGTCAAGAATTTCCGCCAACTTCGCGACTGCTCGCTCAGCTTTGCTCGCGACGAGGAGAGTCCTCTTACGGTCATCCGGGCCGAAAACGCGACGGGAAAGACGACGCTGCTAACGGCGCTCACCTGGGCGCTGTTCGGTGATGATGGGCTGCACGGGCGTCGATCGGGGTACCGCCTCCATTCTCTGGATTGGGACAACGCCGTTGACGGCAACACCTGTGAGACACAGGTCAGTATCAAGTTCGCAGCGATCGACGATGAGTCAGGCATGGAACGTACCTATGAGCTGGTACGCACCAGTACCGAACGTCCGTCGCCGGACGGGTCGTTCACGGTCGAGAACGACAATCTGATGCTCTTCGAACGCAAGTCAACCGGCGATGAGCCCGTCACGAACCCAACCGCCTTCATCACGAACCGAGTGCTCCCAAAGAGCCTCAAGGATGTCTTCTTCATCGATGGCGATCGGGCACTCGCCTTTATCGAAGCAACCGATGAGCGATCAGCGAAACGCGACCGGGTCGAACAGGCAGTCCGACAACTGCTGGGCCTTGATCTGTTGGAAGATGCGGAACGTCACGTCGACAGTACGCGGCGGCAGGCCGTATCTGAGCTCCGCAAGCTCGCCAAAGGCACGAATCTGGAGCAGCTCGCGAAGCGTGAAGTCGAACTCGACGAGAAGAAGGCTGAGCTGCTGGAACGTAAGGCCGAAATCGAGGAAGACCGGCAGGCAACGGATAGGCGGAAGCGAAAAGCAGACGAAGCGATGCGGGAAGCTCTAGCCGCGGGCGGTGCCGATCGCAAAGAGCTCGAACGGCAACTCTCGAACAGGGATGGAGACTTGAAGGCTGAGCGCAAGCTGCACTCCCAACTCGTTGGCAGACAACGTGACCTCGTCAATAGTTCACAGCTTCTCGTGAGTCTGACCTCAACCGCCGTCACTGAGGCCGGCGAGCTCCTCTCCGGTCTTGAGGAGCAGGGTGTAATCCCGGACACGCTGCCTGAGGTCGTAAAGGATCGGATACACAGAGGAATCTGTATCTGCGGCCGAGACGTTTCTCAGGGTTCCGATGGCCACGAAGCCCTCTGCGAGCTCCTTGAGGAGGTCGACCAGCTAGAAGGAAGCCACGAGATCCTTGTACACCTGAGCGCAGCCCATCGCCTTCGTCAGCAGACTAGCGAAGATGATGACAGCCAGTCATGGGGGAACCGGGCCAAGAACTCGGGCGCCGACATTCTTCGCTGTGAACAGACTCAGGCTCGACTCGAGAAGGAGATCGGAGAACTCCGCGCGAAGGTCAGCGGAATCAAGGAGCAGGACATCTCTGAGCTTGAGCGAATGCTGACCGAGGAGGAGCAGGAAGCAAAAAGACTCACCTCCGAGGCGGCAACGATCGCGGAACAGATCCGGTCAGCGACCGCGCAAGTCTCTGCCCTCAAGAAGGATCGACAAGCCGCCCAGAAGAAAGAAGACAAGTACCGCACGGTGCTCGCCCAAGAAACCGCGGCGAACGATCTCTTAGCGGTCCTCCGCAGCACTGTACAGACTCTCGAGAGCGAGACCGTTGACGAGGTCAGCAACCAGATGAGCGACATCTTCCTCAAAATGATCGTCGCCGACCCTGACTCGGGAGGAATGATTAGTGGGGCTGAGCTCACTCGGGACCATGACATCACCGTGCTTGGCCCCGACTCACAGCGACTCGATCCCGACAAAGACCTCAGCGGAGCGCAACGCCGAGCGCTGACCCTCGCCTTCATTCTCGCCCTCGTACAGGTCAGTGGCGTGCGAGCACCCAACGTCGTTGACACCCCACTCGGAATGACGAGCGAACTGGTCCGCCGCGCTCTACTCGAATACGCCGCTGAGAACTCATCTCAGCTCGTCATGTTCTTGACGGGCAGTGAGGTGGTCGGGGTCGAAGACATCCTTGACCGGTTTGCCGGCATGACATACACGCTCACCTTCACGGACCATTACCCGATGCAACTCGTCAACGATCCAGGTTCGGGTCGAAAAGAGGTCCTGATCTGTGACTGCGACTACTACTCCCACTGCAACGTGTGCGAGCGGAAGGCAACAGCCTGATCATGGGAATTTCGCAGGACTTCAACCCGTTCGCCAACCAGGAAATCCATGTACCCAAGGCGTATCAGGAGGATCTTCGAACCTACAGCGGCACCTTCAACACCGATGGGAAGCCTGACGGTGCCTCAAAGGCAGAGGAGGCCCCCTTCAAGCGTTACATCGACTTTTGGCTGGTGGCCGCGGCGGTCGGTGCAGCAGAAGAACTCTTCGTCCCCGTCGACTCTGGTGATCGCCACAGTTTCATTACTGGCGCCGTCCTCCAGCGTGACCTTGCATCGATCGAGTTCCTGCTGCTCCTCGCTATCGGCCACACGGAGGATCCGTTCGTCGTCAAGGAACCTCGGAAAGTGCTCGATGTTGCGGAAGGATTTGCCGCCGGCGGCATTCCGCTCATCAAGGAAATGATGGACTCAGGGCATCTGCCACCGCTGCAGAACCTGACTCGCTCCCTGGTGAAGACGTTCAGATAGAGAAGCAATGAGTCCATTCCAGACCTCAAGACGCAGCGGCGGATCTTTCCCAGACTGTTCTCCCCGCCTCGTTTCCCGCCCTCACGTGCAGTGCTGAGCAACTCGGGAGGTCGCGGAGTTGTCGGGTCGACGGCTAGCTCACCGCAAGTCAAGGGCGATTCAGCCGAAGTTGCTAGCTCGACGTCAGCCAAGCCGACAGCCGATCCCATGCCGTCTCTGCAAGCCGAATCGAGCGCTGGTCGATGATGTCGACAGACCAGTCAGCGTCCAGCCGGGCGACTCCAGCGGCGAGCGGACGATAGGAGTCATCGCTAGCGGGGGTGGCTATCGACTTGGGGACAGCGATTCCAGCCACTTTTGCTGCGGCACGAGCCTCGTCGGCGTCATCGGGGGAGGTGGCCGAGAGGATTCTGAAACACGCACGCTTGACCTCCCAGCTCGCGTTGGAGAGCGCCGAGTTCTCATCCTGAGGGATGAGTATCAGGTTTCCGAGGCGGTCAACTGTTTCATCGCGCTCGTACAGGGCGACGTCCCAATCTTCGGATTGGGTCTGTGGGGCGATGTGCTCGACAGAAACCATCCCTTCGTCGCTCCAGATTTCGTGGCTGAGTAGTGGCATGACGCCAACCTTGCCTGGCTTGGTCAAACCAGGTTCCTTCTCGTCGGGCACCGTGTCATGCGTTGCGGCGAGAAGCAGCAGTCGGGTCAGAGGCTTGCTCGCCTTGTAGACAGCGATGCGCGACGCGCGAGCTACCCAATTCTCCTTTGAGCCGATTTCAGACTGGTCGAGCATCGACTTCATGAATACACGCAAGGTTGCGGCATCGACAGGAGACTCCTCGTCGAATTCGACTCCCGGGGTCCGCGCGAATGGTCGTACACCCACATTGGAGGCCCCCTCGGTCATCAACGTCCGGTACCGACTGTCGATGTTGTTGGTGGTTCCAAACGCTCCTCGCCAGAGCGCGAAGAACGCCGTCATTGCTCGTAACGCTTCGTTGACTTCTTCGTTCTGAAGATCACCGGAGCGCACCAGGGAGTAGAAGCGAGTGAGGGGACCAACGACAATATTGTGGTTCGCAGCCTGCAGGACCGAAACGCAAAGACGTGCATCCGTGGTGAACGAGATCGGCGGGAGTTCGGGTACGCCACTCTCAGGTTTCCAGGCTCGATCCACCACGCGCGCGGTGCGGGCGAGATGTCGGAGGAACTCTCTGCGTCCGGCGATGTCGGGGCCGAGGGCGTCGTATCTCGACATGAGGAACCTGCGTTGATCGTTGAGCCGCTTGGACAGCTTCACCCCGGACTCGGCCAGGGCGAACGGAATGAGCAGATCGGCAGTCGCCGTCTGGCGCGCGGGGGCTGTCTTGAATCGCGACAGATAACCTTCGATGTCGTTCATCGACTTGTGGGAGTCTGACCCCTCATAGTTGACGTGGCCCTCGGCTTGGATCACGCGCGGCTTGAAGGTTTCGATAGCGGTGAGTGGTTCACCAGTCGTGTTGAGCGCCTCGAACATGTCAAAGGCGTATTCCTCTGATTTCGCGACCACGATCGTCACGGCAACGCGCTGCAGAATGAACCTCGCGAACACCAGCAGACGAAACAACTCCATGTATGCGTTGTCCTCGTCGGCGATGAGTTTGGCGCGTACTCCTTCCGGGAGATTCCCCTGGAAGAGCGCTGGAGCGATTGAGACGGAGTGGGCGAGATCGTGGTTGCTCGGAAACTGGACGTCGTCGTTCCCGTCTGATTTCGCGATGCTCGCCTTGAGGAGACGCTTCATCAGAGCGAACCGGCTCTTCATGACAGCGTCGCCGACGTGGGTGTAGCTCTTGGTGGGCGAGACGCGTTTGTGTTCACCGAATCTGAAGAGGAACTCGGCGATCGGTGAGCCGTAGGTCAGCTGGTTAGCCCAGCGAGACCACTTGTCCTCGTAGGCCCTTGCCATCCGCGGGTAGTACCGATGATCTCCGAAGTCTCGGTCGTCCTCCAGGGTCTTTCCAAGAATCGAGTATGTCTCGAGAGCCTTGTTTGCGAGCCACTTGTCATCTTCGTGATCGCTCTTGGCCAAGCGAGCATGACGAACTGTTAGCTCGTCGTGGATGGCCGCGATGAGGATCAGGAGCGTCGTGAGTCGTTGCTGCCCGTCGATGACAGTCATGACGCGCGGTGGAAGCTGATCGGCGACCTTTGGGTCGACAGTTGTGTACTGAGTGTCGTGGATAGTGATGATCGTTCCCAGGAACGTGATGGCGTCAGGACTCTTCAGGAGCTCCGCTACGCCGTGACCTGTGTCGTCAAACAGGCGATTGATGTGCGTCGCGTCCCAGGAGTAGGGCCGCTGATAGGCCGGAATATAGAAGCACTGGCCTGGTTCGCGAAGCAAGCGTTCGATACTTATCGGGTTCGCGTCGAATACTTCGTCGATTTCCACGGCACTCGGTCGGCGGTTGTGGGACGGCCTGCATGCCGACAATGGGCAGGACGATCTCTGAGTCTAGGGCGGCATCGCTAGGAGCTGGAGATCGAAGGGCTCAGGGCGGAGCCGGCGCACGAGTCGAATACGTAGAGGGCAGCGATCAATCCCTCAGTTGCTCGGTCCGCTGCGCTCCTCGCGGAGCACTGGCGCACCGAGCCTTCCAGCCTGGCGTGATGAGGCTAGCCGGATCTCAGGCAAGCGTGGATGTCGAACCCGGCGCGCTCGAGCTGCCGCCGGTAGAAGCGAATCAGACCACGCGCTTTTCGCCGATGGCGCCGTGCCCATCGGCGGCGCTGGGCAAGCTGGTGGCCGAGTCGCACATGTTCCCTGGCGAACCCCCTGCCGTCGCGCTTGACAGCACCGTCGCACACCGATGCTAGGTAGGCGATGGCTTCTCGCGATGTGGTGTAAGCGGGAGAGAATGGACGTCTGAGTCTCATTCCTGCTCCTTTCAGGGTATGAATCGGCCGTTCCCGGCCGTTCCAGTGGTTTCCAACGTCGTCGATCGGTGTGACACGAATGGGAGATTCGGCGCGTATCGCCTGGTCAGGGGCCTGTGGCGAGGTCGTAGTCTTGGGAGATTCGGAAGATTGGATCAGGTAGGTGTTTGGGAGGAAGAAAGGTAGGTCGCCGTGTAGGTGGGTTTCGGACCCTTGCGGCCATGAGAGAAGTCGTCTGCAACAATTTTGGGTCCGTGCTGCGCGAAGAGTGGGCGGTCATCTCCACCGGAAGGTGGGCCAGGGCTCGTCTGAGACGGTGGTCTGAGGCGGAGCCGGTGCTCGCCGAGCTCGGTTCGCTCGGCGAGGTGGTCGACGCGATCGCGGTGCCCATCGGGCATCCCAAGGAGTACTCACTCGCCGTCACCCAGGCGCTCATCCGTCTCGCGGCTGATGATCCTCTGGCCACTCGGCTTCTGTTGCAGGTGATGGTTCCGATCTTGGCGAAGGAGTGCTTCAGGTCGCTGAGGATTCTCGAGTCTCAAGGTGTCCGGGTCGACGATTCAGAGCTTGTGACGGTTGTGCTGGGGTCGGCCACTGATGCGATCGCGTCGCTTGCGGGTTCCACAACCGAATGGCCGCTGCGGATTCTGCGTCGACGAACGATCATCAGGATCGTTCGCAGGCGTGATCACCTTGTGGCGCATTCCCGTGAGTTGGCCGCTGAGCAGCTACCGGACGTCGCCTCACCGGTGGCTCCGAGCCCGCCGGCGGTGGTGTTGGCTCGAACGCTCCGTATGGCTGTGGGGAAAGGAATCGTTTCAGCCGATGACGCACAGCTGGTGTGGGCAAGCACGCACCGGGGCGAGACGAGCCTCTCGCTCGCTGACGGTGATGAGCGGGAAGCCGAGCGTCTCCGTCGCCGACGTTCGAGGGCGCAGCGGCGCCTGGCGGAGCATCGAGCTGAGCTGCGGGATGTGATGGCGGTATGAGCCAACCGAATCGACAGGTGGGGTCGCCGGGTGGCGACGAATTCTTGATGTTGGCGATTGTTGGTGTGGGGGTTGTGTCTCTCGCAACCTGGGCTGGTGCTCAGATGGCTGCCATTGTTCATTCCGGGGCGCCCATGTCGGCGACGCCGGCCGATGGGTTTGGCGCGTTGTTCCGACTCCCCGGCTCCGCGGCTGACCCGAGGCTCGCGTGGGAATCGTCATCGGCGTCGCTGCCCGGGCCCGTCTTGTATTGGACTATGACAGCAGGCGTCGTTCTCGTGAGTCTTGGTCTGGTCGTTGGCCTGTACTTACGTTTCGTGTCGACCAGGGTCGGGACCGATCGCAGGGACCGGCTGGGGGTAACACCCGAGGCGCGTCTCGCTCGTCGTCGGGACCTCAAGCCGCTGATCGTGAAGAAGCCGACCGAAGGTCGATTCGTGATGGGCCGGGTGGGCCGTCACCTCGTCGCAACCGAGGACCGCACCAGCCAGAGCGGCAAGATGCAACGCAACCGCGAACGCACCCGCGTCGGTGATCGCTCCGCCGTTGTGGTGGTCGGCCCCTCGAGGTGCGGCAAGACAGCGAACGTGACCGCGGGTGTTCTCGATTGGGACGGCCCGGCGATTCTGTCTTCGGTCAAGGACGATCTGTACAACGCCACCATCGAACGGCGCCGACAGCTGGGCAAAGTGTTCGTGTTTGACCCCTTCGGTGAGCTACCCGACGATCTCGGCGAGAACGTCCGCCGGGTCGGTTGGTCACCGCTGCAGGCCTCGACCTCGATCTCGGGTGCGCAACAGGCCGCCAACACGCTGCTCGACGCGGGACCGACCGAAGGCGTCACCAACGCCAACTACTGGTCGACCAAAGGCCAACAACTCCTCTGGCCGATGCTGTTCGCCGCGGCCACCAGCAATCTGAGTATGGGAGACGTCGTGCGGTGGCTGGCGCTACAGGACGGCAACAACCAGGAAGACAGCGAGGTCGCTCGACTGCTGACGAACACGATGAAAACGAGGCGAGGCGCAGTACGCATGGAAGCGCGCCAGGCGCTGACCTCGTTCGCCGGGTTCTGGCTCCTTGAAGCACGGACACGTTCCGACATCTTCTCCACCGCCCAGACCGTCATCACCGCGTGGGAAGACCCCTACGTCGCCGCCGCGTCCGCCACCCGAGTCCGCGCCAACAACGAGACGATAATTCGTCACTCGATGAACATGGCCATGCTGCTGGAGGACAACAACACGCTGTACATGGTGCAGCCCCTCAAGTCGACCGAACGGTTCTCGGTGCTGTTCGGTGGGCTTCTCGGCGATCTACTTCGCGATCAGGCCTACGAGATTTCCAAGCGTGCAGGTGAGCCGATCCCAGCGACGCTGGCGGTGATCGATGAGGCCGGCAACACGCCGCTGCGGTGGCTGCCCGAGGTCGCGTCGACATGTTCGGGCATCGGGATTCAGCTGGTGACGGTGTGGCAGTCGCTGGCGCAGATGCGTGCCATCTACCAGGCCCAAACCGACTCGCTGCTCACCAATCACGGATCGAAGATCTTCTTCTCCGGACTGTCTGATCGGGAGACGCTCGACTACGCCAGCTACCTCGGTGGCGAAGAAGAGGTCACCCAACAATCGACTACCACCGATATCGGGCGCGGCGACCGCCGATCGGTCGCAGCCTCGACAGCACGCATGAGGTTCCTGCCCGGCGACCTGATGCGCCAGATTCCCCCAGGCTCGGCGCTGTTGTTGCACGGGACTCTTCCGCCCGCGCATCTTGTGGGGAGGCGACCTTGGGAGGAGCGTCGTCTCCAGATCCTGGCGGAGGGCGATGGCGCACAGCCCGAGGAAGCGGAACGCTCCAAGCGTCTGATCGACGCGTTGGCTACCAAGCATGAGGTGTCGCCCTTCGTGCTGGCTCACATGACCGAGATGACCACCCGTCCACTCCCACAAGCACCCGCGGACGAGGAAGAAGTGGCTGAGAAGCCAGATAAGGCTTCGACGGGTGAGGCGGACGACCCGGATGAGGCACCACCGGGCGAAGCTGACGAACCAGAGGTTCCCAGAGAGAAGATCGCAGCCGAAGCAGGGGAAGCCCCGTCGCCTGCGGACCCCGAACGGTCCGGGGCTGTGGAGCGTCTCGGCCGCATCAGACGACGGCCGGGTTCGCCGTCTCCATCGATCGAGTTGTAGCCCACGCTGATCGCAGGGTCGGGCATTCAGCCGAGGCGCGTTGCGGCGATCACCACTGTTGTGATCGCCGGGAGTGGGGCAGCGGTCCCACGCGAGTCCTCGTGACTGCGACTGGCTCGGTTTCGGCCCGCCTGGGTGTCATCGGGTCCTCTGTAGAGGTTGTTCCTGATGGAGTGGTTGGGCGAGGTGCCGCTCGAGTTGACCATGCGCCTTCTTCCATGGCGTGAGCTGAAGCAGGCTGGACGGGCGTGGGCCCAGGGCTCTTGCGGTGCCGGTTCCAGGTTGGGGTCCATCGTCTGGGGTCAGGCCGAGATGGCGGTGCCGGTACGTTTCGATCGTGCGCGCCGCCTTGTCCCAGCGCTTGGCGTCGACGGTCTTGGTGGGTCGCTCGCCCAGGGACTCGGAGATGTAGCCGGCAGGTCGGCGTACAGCGGTGCTGATCCGTCGATCAACCGATCGATCGATGGCCGCGACACGGGCCTGCACCGCGTCGCGTTCCACGTTGTTCCCGGCGCTTGCTTTGAGCTGCTGGGCTGCTCGAGCAAGGTTCACTTCGGCTGTCGCTACTGTGCGGGTGGCGTCGGCGACATCCCGACGCGCGGATTCGACCGCATTGGGGTCCCGCTTTCGGCCGCGGCCACGCGGCTGGGCCCGCTCGTAGCTGTGCTCGGCGATGTCGAGCTGCACTCTGGATTCGCTCAACCCGTCCTCGGCGGCATTCACGGCCTCGGCTGCCCGCTGATTGTCTTGTGCTGGGGTACCGGCGAGGGCGGCTTGGGCGTCGCAGCGGTCGTTGAGTAGTTGGGGCAAAGATGTGCGGGCGAGGCGTGCGATGTCGGCGCGCCGCACTGCTCTCTGGACACGGTCGTAATCCTCGTACCGCCGTGGTCCATCGACCGGTGATGGCGGAGCGACTGATCCGTCGATCGTGATGGCGTCGTTGTCCCAGCGGGCCCGATAGATGGCCGACTGTCCGATCGCATCGTCCCATTGCTGCCGGTGCTCACCAACCGGAGGGCGCGGGCCCAGAGCGGCGACGGTGACGGGGTCGGGATTGTTGATGGCCTGGGCGGCGACTCGGGACTCGGCCAAGCCAAGCGCCCGGCCACCGAGACTGTCGAGAGCGTGTTTGGCTTGCTCGGCGATGGCGGCGGCGTTGGGGTCTGCGACCGACGCCAGATCAGCACCTCTCCGTCGGGACAGGGAATCGGACAGTGCATCGAGGGCGCTGCGCTCGTCGGCGATCACAGGGAGCTCTGGCGGCTCGGGGGATTGATCGGTTGGGGCGATGGTGTAGGTGCGTTGGTCGTTGCGGCCACGGGTGAGAGCGACGTACATGCCCTCGGTATTGACTGCTCCCGGCGCGGCGAGGTTGCGGCCGGAGTCGTAGGTTTGGCCTTCGGCCTTGAACGACGTGACCGCATATCCCGGGGCGAGACCGCCTCCGCGGCCAGGCCCAACTTCCGTGGCGATGAAGTCGCGGGGAACGGTGATTGTTCCGAGATCATCGAATTCAACGATCAGGTCGGCTTGTCGATGGGTGCCCTTGACGGCGGTCACGGTGCCCTGGGAGCCGTTGATGACGTGATCCCGATGCTCAGCATCGTCGGCCCGCAATTCGGTGTTGCGGGCCTGGGCGACGACACGGTCACCTACATGGAACCGGCTGTCACCGATCAGGATTCGCTCGCCGAGCAAGTCGGCTTCATGCAGCAGCGTCTGGGCTCGCTGGTTGAGGGCGTGACGATCGCTGTTGCGCTCAGCGATCATCTTCGACTCGATGGCTTCGCCCGCCGTGTGGTGTTGATGGTCGACGAACCAGTCGGCGGCCATGATGTCCAACAGTTCCTCCCAGCCCGGTGCGGTCACGATGCGGGAGTCGTTATCGATTCGCTGCATGGCCGAGGTGATGAGGCCGTCTCGGTATTCGTCGAGGGCGAGCCGTACCTGACCCATGTCGGCACCGGTCTGGCGACGGTTGACATCGAGAGATGGTGTGTTGTCGGTGAACTGGGTGGTGAGGTGTTTCCAGAGACCACCGGCTTCGACGGATTGATGCTGGTGGGGATCCCCGATCGTGCGAACGGTGGCTCCGACTTCGGCGGCGTGACGGTAGAGACGATCGAGTTGGCGGTTCCCGATCGTGGACGCCTCATCGACCACGATCACCGTGTCAGCGTCGATGACCGTGCGGGGATCGCCGGCGGTTTCGATGCGGGTGAGGAGACCCTCCAACGTGTAGGAACGCAGCCCAGTCTCGGTCTCGAGATTGCGGGCCGCCTCGCCGAACGGCGCCGCACCTATCACCTTGTAACCGGCGTTGTCCCAGGCGCTGACCGCCGCTTGCAGAGCAGTGGTCTTCCCGGCGCCGGCTCGACCGATCACCGCCTGGAACTGGTCACCTGAGGTGCAGATGGCCCGGACCATCGCAGCCTGGTCAGGCCCCAGATCGGTACTGGATTCGTTGATGGCCGCCTCGACTTTCGACGGGTCGACCAGGCCGTATCGCTCGCCGAGTCCAGCTGCGTGACTATCAACCACGCGCTGCTCAATGAGGAGCATGTGCGGGGTGGTGTAGCGCTGCTCATCGGGAGTGAGCGACACCTGAGCCGTACCGAAACCGATCGTCTCCCGACGGGCCCCATCAGTCACCTCAAGGGGCACAACCGCTTCGGTGCCGAGCCACTGGTCCGCGAGATCCTCGATCTCCGCGGCGGTGAGTCGGTCACTCACATTCGTGGCCACCGCTTGGATCACGTCACGTCGATCAAAGATTGCGACCTGCTCGGTGACGCCGCGATGACTGGCCAGATGCCCGAACAGTTCATCGGTGTCAGTCGGGGACCACAGTCGCATCTTATTGCGACCACGGAGTGCCTCGACCGCTGCGGGATCGAACCCTGCGTCGGCGAGGACCTCGCGCCATCGATCCTGCAACTCGTCGCCATCAGCGGATTGGGCCTTGCTCGGCCTGGTGGCAAGCGCGGCCTTCTGGCGATCCTTGGGTGTGATGTATCCGAGCTCGTCCGCGAGTGACAGCAGCGCCTTTCGACGAGATGAGATCGCCATGATCGCCTGACGGTCAACGCCTTCGATGTCGGCCAAGCCCTTCTGTGGAGCGGCC
>JAJFGV010000030.1 GCA_021775965.1 Alphaproteobacteria bacterium | reverse complement strand
AAAGGGCCGGTTTTTACTAATTTACTATTAGCTGATGAGATTAACAGAGCTCCTGCAAAGGTTCAGAGTGCGTTACTGGAAAGTATGCAGGAAAAACAGGTGACAATAGGCAGAGAGTCTTTTGAGCTGGAGAAGTTATTTGTCGTCCTTGCAACTCAAAATCCGATAGAGATATCCGGAACCTATCTTCTGCCGGAAGCTGAGGTTGATAGATTTATGTTTAAGATAAGGGTTGCGTATCCTTCTTATGAAGAAGAGCGGGAGATAGCGGAGAGGCAGATTGGTGACGATGATCCTGATCTTAAAGCCGTTTTACATCCCGATGAAATAATTGCATTGAGACATTTCATCGCAAAAAAGATTCCATTGCATAAAGAATCAGAAATATTGAAATATTCGACACGCATCGTAAGGGCAACCAGGCCGGATCCTAATGGTGACGAATACACAAGTGAAATGGTTATGTATGGAGCTTCGCCCCGTGCTTCAATTTACCTGGCAAAGGCGGCACGTGTTTACGCTTTTCTGTCAGGGAGTGACATAGTCCTGCCGGAACACATCCATAAAATGGCTTACCCTGTTTTAAGGCACAGGGTAATTTTAACGCATGAGGCAGAGTCACAAGGAATTGATCCGGATGATGTAATAAACAAGATATTGGAAAAGGTGCCCATTCTGGAAACAGATTCTTCAAGTTAACGCCTTCGGCAGACTCAGCTCACTAACATGTCATTATGAAGGAGGAACGACTGAAGAATCTCTTCATAAGAGTCTCATTAAACTCACGAAGCATATTTGGCTTACTAACGAGAGATTCTTCGCTTCACTCAGAATGACAACAGTGTATCTTCTAGAGATATATGCGGTTAAAATGGGAATCCGGAAATCAAACGGGATAGATTCCTGCTCAACAGACTGCGGGAATGACAGAAAAGGTAAGTAAGCGGAGAGGACTAATTTATTGAGAAGTAAGATAAGGTTACATTTGCAGAGAATGGTGGCTAATCTTTTTGAAGGTTCTTTCTCCAGTTATATGAACTCAACAAGAGGGATTGAACTTGATGAGTTGAGGCAGTACCAGCCTGGCGACGAGTTCCGCGCCATTGACTGGAAAGCTACTACAAGGACCGGGGCCTTACATGTCAGGTTAAAGTTGGTGGATAAAAGGACCAACATATTTTTCTTGATTGATAGAAGTGGATCAACGAAGTTTGGTTCGGCGCATTTTACTAAAGAGAAAATTCAGTCTTCCATAATCTCCACCCTCGTCCAATCTGCGACAGAAACAGGGAATCTTGTAAGCTTCATTACGTTTACAGACAAAATCGAGAGTTATCTCCCTCCTCAGGCAGGCCAGAAAGAAGGTGTAAGGTTGGCCGGAAATATGGTGAATGGTAAAGTTAAAGGCAGGCTTACAAATATCAACTGTGCATTTAATTTTTTGAATAGTAAGAGATTCGCTCCATCACTTGTATTTGTGATATCTGATTTTTTTGCGCCATTTGATTACGAAAGCTCGTTAAAATCCCTTGTTAGAAAGCATGATGTTATTCCGATAATCATATCTGACATAAGGGAGGAATCGCTTCCTAAGGCAAGAGGTTTTGTGGCGGTAAAGGATTTAGAAACTCAAGATGTAAAATATCTGGATTTGTCTCAGGATCTCAATGCGAATCTACAGCACATTAAATTGTTTAATAAACTTAATCTTGGTTATCTTACGTTGAAGACTGATATGAACGAAGAGCAATGGATCAGCGCCATGTCAGATTTTTTTGACAAGAGGATTAGGCGGAGAAGCAGGATAAAGAGATGAAAATAGTTTTGTATATTACATTCTTGTGTGCTTTTGTAGTCCTTGTGCCTTTTGGTACTTGTATGGCACAACCATCTGGTTATGGGGGCGAACAGGAGTATGGAGATTCTGTGCAGCCGCGTGATATAGATACGCTGATACCTGAAATGGATGCACCAGCTGAGCTCTGGCTGTTTGTGGAAGATTATCGGTTTGTCACCGGTAAAATGATACATTTAACCCTGCAGTTGATATGGAAGTTGGGAGTCAGCGTGGATGTGGAAGGATTTGATACTGTCGATCTTTCTCCTTTCAAGATAGAAAAGGTAACAGTTGGAGAGAGGCAGATATTTAATAATGATAGTGACTTTAGTGTTATAACATATATCCTCTCCTTACCTGATGATGCGGAGATGGGGATATACACGGTGCCCGCATTTTTCATATCGTATACCGACGAGGCAAATAAGAAATCAGGGCAGGTGCAAACATCCTCAATGGCATTGAAGAAAGTTCCAATCCTTGTAGAGACAGAGCTGGATAGAGATGTGATTGCAATTGGAGACACACTAAAATACACACTTACTATCTGGCATGAGAAGTATGTGCAGATACTGGAAGAGAATATGAAACAATTCAATCTCAGTCCGTTTGACATAAGAGATTTCAGGATTAATGAAGAAGCGGAAGGGAAATTAAAAAAAACTACTATAGAATATGAGCTCTCA
>JAJFGV010000029.1 GCA_021775965.1 Alphaproteobacteria bacterium | reverse complement strand
TGCCTTTACCATTATCACCGTGACACGGCGCACAATGTTCATTGTAAACTATCCTGCCATTACGTATCTCAAATGACTCTTTAGGCTTAATCGTAAGGACATGCCTTTTGGGCTTAACATACACTCCCTCCTCTATATCCTCTCCTGAATATACCGAAGGTTGATATGCATAAAACATTAATACTAATAGTACAGAAATAATGTTTCTGCCTAACCTTTTTTGAATCAATTTGTTTTTTTCCATAAAACCCCACCCTTATTAGCTCCTGATCCTGGTCCGTAGATGTGGATATACAGTTATCTCTTGCTTCCTACGCAAACACCATGTCACCTATTTACGCTTCTTCAATGCGAAAGCAACCTCAGTGGTCTTACCACCTTCTACCGTTACATCCTGTTCCTCAGACCTGAGTTTTTCATGCCATGTTTTGAGTTTATACGTACCGGGTGGCACATTTTTAATTGAAAAACTTCCATCTTTCGCAGTAACACCAAAATATGGGTTATCTAACACTACAACATATGCTGACATTTCTGCATGTACATTGCAAAGAAGTGGCACCTCACATGACTCGTTAAATATAACAGGTTTTGAAGCGCCAATATCATACGTACCTAAATTAAACTGATTACAGCAGTCAGGTGGAGAGAAAACGTTATGTCTTACCTCATCATTATTCGGAAAATCAACCGTTGTGCCTTTCTGAACAGCTATAACGTGAGGTACAAAAACCAGGTTCATCTGATCTATAATACCATGCTCCTCAGGTGCGTCGAATTTGTTATCTCCAACTTTTTCAATATAAATAACCGTATTCCCTGAATGTCTCACCCTACTGCACTTTACCTTGCCTGTAATTGTTCCGGGATTTTCCACCTTAACGTCAGACCTGATCTCTCTTTTTAATCCCGAAATAGCCGTCTGCAACTTTTCAGATTGAGCCTGAGCCTTCAGATTTGCCGCAAACAAAACTAATGCTAGAATCGTAAATATTATTAAGAAGTTTCTTCTCATAAATGTAAACCCCCTTTCAAGGATTTGATAAGCCGAAAAACTATAGTGTCTATGTCAACATGTTAAAGATAACCTTTACATACAATCAACAGAAACCCAAGCCAACACGGGGAGGTTATTGTTTGGCCCGGGTTTCTGTTCATCCATCGTAATCACATTGAAAACCTATGCACCATAAATATATACACGGACACAACCCGTGTTTACAGTAAGCTTTTCATGTTTAACACACTGTGTAAACATGCTTTCTTACCTTATTTAATTCATCATGAGCAAAATCCAAACTATTCATTGTTTAGAAAAGGATATCTACACCAATCCTAAGCATATCATCCAATGGCGGTAAATCAGGTGTTGAAATATCTCCACCAGACCCTGATCTTTCACTTGGATAGGACGAGAAAGAGGCGCCGGCAAGGAACTTCATATTCGCCCTTGCAAGGATTGAGATATCAAATGAATGTCTGTTAAACGACTTGACAGACCGTACATCGTAATC
This sequence comes from Alphaproteobacteria bacterium, assembly GCA_021775965.1. Classification (GTDB taxonomy): domain Bacteria; phylum Pseudomonadota; class Alphaproteobacteria; order Micavibrionales; family Micavibrionaceae; genus UBA5701. The sequence goes on along the minus strand of JAJFGV010000029.1, from coordinate 2,506 downwards.
AGGATTAACATTCTCAAACCTATAGGAAGGCACAAACCAGGGGAGAGCAACATATTGAATCTCACCCGTATAAATATCCACATAGAACTTATCACCTGTCTCCATAGGCATAGTCCCCATTGCACCAAATGTTGTTGTTCCTGTTAAATCGTCCTCCATAAATGATGCAGCACCTATGAAGTTAAAATCCCTCCAGTTTGCATCAACGACAACACCATAGCGCTTAAATCTATTAGCATCTCTGTCCCAGGTATCTCCTCCTGCGAGTGCATTTCCCATACCACCGCCTGGTGTATCAATAAATGCTCCTGTAGTACCTTGATAATAATAACCCTTTATCGTAACCTGATCGTCCTGCCAGTTCTCTTTTGCCACTAACGAATTATCCACCGACCCTTCACCTAGTACACCCATGCCCCCAATCTTGTATGAAACCGTAGCATACCAGTCTTTCCCATTATTCACATCAAACCGCCCATCGTTTTGACCATCTACATTGTCTCTTATGGTGCCTGATGCGCCTGCAGCGCCATTGAATGCACCAAGAGCACCTCCTGGCTGACCGTTAACAACACCTACTGCCCATTCAAGGCCGCCCTTACCCTTTGGACCATTTATACTACCCCATATCTCAATACCCTTCTGATTCGGCGCAAAACCAAAGAAATTACCCGCAGGCAGTATAGGTAAAACATCCATAAGATAGCCCGTTAGCCTGAGCTGCCTTCTATGGTTTGAAACGGGTACTACGCGCGGCTCGAATTGACCAAATCTGACGTTAACATAACCCTGTTCACCAAAGACAAAGGGTGCATAGTTAAAGTAAATTCTATCTATATCTACAGTGCTACCTCCAAAGCCTTCATTTTCATAAAGTCCCACAACTCCGAACCATGATATAGTTTCACCCAGTGTCCCTGCAGTGAGCATCTCTATACTACCTATACCCTCAAAAAAAGAGTCTGCCTGCCCGTTACGACGTCCAGCGTCACTATTCATTGGGGTTGTTGGCCTCTCCCTTAAATATTTAAATCCAGAACTCATACCAAAACTTATAGCTGGCAATCCCGGTATTTCACCTGGCCATACTGCATTGGGAAATAATCTTGACCATGCACTGGCTCCCATTGCTACCGGCTCGTCCTTTATAAAGACCTCATCACCGCCTCCAGGCATTCTCAAACCATTCGCACGAAATGCCCTTCCAAATGCATTAAGTTTAGGGAACGACGACCAATGGCAAGTAGTACATGAAGTCTTATATTTCCTTGCAAATACTGGTATTGCCTGTGAGTCCTGAGGAAACATTGCAAACAGCATCCCCAAAATAGCAAAGACAGAAAACCCGGCTAATAAAAATGTCTTTCTCATAAAATATTCCTCCCTTTAAATAAAATATGAAAGGTAAAAATGTTTAAAACGAATATATAATTTAGAAAAAAACTATTAAATTTAACTCTATATAATTCGTTACTATTTAGTTTTGCGTTATTCGTGCGCTAATACAAATTTATAGGGAGCATGACTAGCAAACATAGTACCGACTCTAAAAACTACACAACTTTTTCTTATTTATTCCACCAAATAAACACCTACCCTTACTTATGTTATGACAATGAATCCGGTTTAATTATAATTATCAAGGCTTGGATGTGTGATTCAAAACTGCATAAGCTGTCATTTAGTAAATAGGCCAGGTAATATCTAATGCGCAATGTGTCACATAAACATGTAAGTAAATAATTTTCAGATATTAAGGCTAACGAAACCTGTTGACAAACAATCTTGGTACATTTCCCTGGTACCAATTTCACGACACCTTCTTTTTTGGTTTTTTCTAATGCATCCTGGATAGCAAAATAATCAAAGATAGGTAATTGCCCCTATAAATGCACCTGACAATGCCTAATCTTTTTTTCCATTTTATTAGTGAATTAGAGAAATAGACCGTTCGATGCTTTGACAAAGTGTCACTAATATGCAGCGTTTTCATTATTAATGATTCGGTATTCCATTAGTGTTAATCATGAGGCACAATAATATTTGAGGTTTAATTGTGGTAAGCACTGTATTTTCAACAGCTTGTGCTATTTATTATGCGATGTCCTGACTGATTAAAGTATATTTATAATTATTTTAAGCTTTCCGTTGTTAATTACATGGATTAAGATTTTCACCTGAAACGAATCTCTGTATAGGAGCACTTCAGGAAAGACTTTGGTCGTGAAACTACATGAGGAATGACATGTCTTGTCCAGGTTAGAATTTAGTTGATTTACGGCTAATAGGAAGATGATTTATATGAAAATATGGAAGGTGCGTTTAGATGAGATAGCTTATTTGCAATAATTAGCTAACGTGCGAATATAATACTCCCCATAAACTGGACAGAAAAAAGGCATTTTTAAGATGTACTTGTCCCCTGGAATGATATTAGAATTAGTTGATCTAGGAGATAAGATTATGAAAAACAAACGTCGTAACCATAGCGCACAGTTCAAGGTTA
>JAJFGV010000028.1 GCA_021775965.1 Alphaproteobacteria bacterium | reverse complement strand
CTCTTCGGCAACCTCCCGGAACGTGCCGTCGCCGCGGTTGTGCCAGAGTAGATAGCGGTGGGGACGAGATGCGGACGGGTTGAGCGTCGCGGGAACCTCGACCTCGTACTGACGCTGCGAGACGCCGATGTTCGCGCCAATGGAGTAGCGTACGTAACCCGCCACGTAGAGATCCAAGTGCCCGTCCAGGTCGTAGTCCGCCCACGCCGCAGCAGTCCAGAAGCCCAATTCGCTCCCCATGCCGGCATCTCGAGTGACGTCGCGAAACGTGCCGTCTCCCGGGTTTCGATACAGCGTGTTCTCCCCGAACGCCGACACGAAAAGGTCGGTCCATCCGTCGTTGTCGTAGTCCGCCCACGTAGCCGCCATCCCGATCGCGGCGTGAGCGATCTCCGCCTCGTCGGTTACGTCGCGAAACGTGCCGTCTCCCAGGTTGCGATAGAGCACCGAGCGCCCCGGCGATCCCGCAGCCGCTACCCCGGGCCCGTCCGCCACTCCCGGCCCGTCCGCCACTCCAGGAAGCGCCTCCGCGATGTCCACCAGAAACAGGTCAAGCCAGCCATCGTTGTCGTAGTCACCCCAGGCCGCTCCGGACCCGACGTCCTCCGGAATCTGATGGGTTCGCCGGGCGGGGAAGTGACGGAAGTCGATGCCCGCTTCCGCGGTGACATCGGTGAAGGTCACGGGGGGATAGTCTGCCGGAAGATCTCGGGTTAGTTCCGTCGTCAGGCCCTCGAGGTCCTCACCAGGCGTGTACGCGCGATCGCCTCCCGTGAGGGCGCGGGTCAGGAACACGACCACGAGCACGAATAACCCAAAGAAGCCCGACGTGATCGCGATCCGCCGGCGCCGGCGGGAGAGGTGGGAGGGCATTTCTTCGACTACTGCGCCCCACCCACGGTGATCGTCATCTGATCCACCGACATCACGGTAACGGGTGAGCTCAGACCGGAGTCTTCGCCGAACAGAAAGTTGAGCAAGAACTGATCGGCCTTTCGGTATAGCAGCCTGGCGTTCACGCGAAGCTCGGTGACGTCGCTCGACGGGCTCACCTCGTATGCCTCGCTCGAACTCTCGTCTGTCGACGCTCGGATCGCGCCTTCGGCGTTGTCGCCGCCGAAGAGTTCGGTGCCTGGACATACGAACGAGAACTCGGCGACATCAGAGAAACCCGGGAACATCGAACGCCGGTACCGAACTCCCACCATCTCCCACAGATTGTGTCGGTCAATGAGGTTGCCGTATTGGTCGACAGGCTCGGCCTTGAAAATGAACGACCCCGGCTCGATAAAATTGCGTTCGTCTCGGCGGCCCGTCTCGAAGACGACGTTGCCGGCCTGATCCGTGACCGTGAGCTCGATCCAGGCCTGGATGATGTCTAGCGGACCGGTCGGGAAATCGTGCCCGACCTTGTTGTTGGTGATCGCGACCTGGAGTTCGACGGCATCTCCTCGAGACACACGTTCCGGCGCCACGATCTCGATGGGCACCGCGGCGCCTGCCTGCCACTTGTCGGAAATCTCGGGAATCTCGATTTCGCCACGAAGCCACTTCTCCGTCAACTCCGCCTGCTCCTCTCCGCCTTCGAGCCCGAGCGCGATCGGCATGAACTGATTGGCTCCTAGGAATCGGTGGCTGCGGTGTTTGCCATCGGCGGCGGACCGGTTGTAGTCGGCGTCGTCTCCTCGGGCCGGGTCGCTCGAGTCGGTGAGCGGCATGTGGCACTCGCGGCACTCGACCGTCTTCGTCGGGTCGTCCGGGTGGTTCCAACGGCTTTTCCGCCAGTTGTCGTACTGGTTCTGCAGTTGGACCCAGCCCACCTGATTGATCTCTTCATCGATGAACTGTTTGTGACAAGCGGCGCAAAACTCGGGACTCTTGAACAGAGTGTGACTGAGCGTCTCGGTGTGATGGCGTGGATAGGCACGAATCAGGAAATCGCTCACACCCTTGGCGAGAGCGCCTTCCCGGAGCTCGAACAGGTATCGATCGGGGCGATCCATGACGTAGTTGGCGTTGCCTTGTACATCGGTCTCGCTGATCGCGTGGCACGCGAGGCAAGAGATCCCCTCATCGTAGCCGACATGGCTGGTGAGGTCTTCCACGAAGACGTTCTTGGTACCGGCGAACAACGAGATCGGGTCGTGGCAACCAGCGCAGTAGCGAGTCGACTCCGCGCCGTTCTGCTCCGCCATCGCGTTCTGTACCTCGATGAACGCGGCGTCCATCGCCGACCACCGGTGTGCGCTCACCTTCCACTCGCGGGCGATCTCCTCGTGACAGCCCGAGCTTCCGCACGATTCCGAGCCACTGAGGACGCGCTCGTCGTAGGGTCCGCCGGTCACCGTGTTGGCGAGGCTCGGGGCAAAGGGTCGCTCGGGTCCGTACAAGTAGCTGTAGTCCTCAGGGAGTTGGTCCTCGAGCCTGACGGGCCTGACGGCGATCGCCCCGATCAACACGAGGGCGCCCAGCGCGACGGTGGCCACCACCGATCTCCGCGCGAAGGACTTCTGAGCCACCCTCAGCGACAGGATCCGCTGGTTGGCCGTCGGTCGGAACGCACGGATGACAAGGACCAGTATGTGAGGCGCCACGGCCGCGACCAGCGTGAAGGTCGCGAGAATATGAGCCAGGTCCCAACCGTAGCTGATGCGAGTAGCGAAGATCGCCTGCACGGTGAGCACCACGCCCGATAGAAGCGCGACCACGGTCGACAGCAGGGCGAGGTAGCCCGTAAGCTTGACGTGAGTCATCGGCCC
>JAJFGV010000027.1 GCA_021775965.1 Alphaproteobacteria bacterium | reverse complement strand
GATTGTCTGGAAAATCATGCAATGTTTCATGGAACATTGCAATGCACCCCCGGATGCCAGTTTAGGTGATAAAAGATGAATGTTAGACAGTTAATCGGATTTGTGGGGGTATTTTTGATATTCATGGGTGTAATTCCTTTGTTTAATGGGTTTGCAGGTTTTCTTCAAAATGAATCAACACCAATTGAAGTTCTAAGTGTTAATATGATTATACACATAGGTTGGACTGTGGCCTTTATTTTACCTGGAATCTACATTTTTAGAAAATTTTGGATTAAAATTAATGGGAATAGAAAATGAAGACTAGAGTTTTGATAATGTTTGCAATTATCTCTGTAAGCATATTTGGATTTTTTATTTTTACGCCAACATCTACTTTTGACTTTCTCATGACCTGTCCCGAGAATTACTATGCCGAGAATTTGTTTTGTTATCCTGATAATATTGTGATTGACACTGCAGCAGGTAATTGGGTTGGACGATTCATGATGATAAATAATCCCATCATTTTTGATCAACGTTTATCATGTGATGAAAATGCACCGGAGATTGAAATCACCAGGATTTCAGAGACTGAGAAACCGTCCAGATTAGTATTTTCTGTAAATCCAAATACGACTGCACATATCTGCATCAAATATTCATCTAATTTGGATAATGAAGGGATGTTTAATCTGCATCAGGAATTGGATGGGGGGTATCTTGTAGCCTCTGATGGCACAAAATCAAACGTTTCAGTCACTCCCAATCCGGGTCTTGTCCCTCGTCAAAATGGACAAACTACAATAGTTGACTATGAAATTTTTGTTCCTCATGATGCAGATGGAGTTTATTGGCTGGGATTAAGCCAAATGTGCGACCGCATTCCAATTGCCACGTCAAACCATAAGATAGTCCCGAATGATATTCCCGTGGTGGTTGGACTGCATGGGTGCCCTGCAATATTTCTTGATGCTGAAGTTATAGGATATTCAAATGCAGATGCAGAATACAGCATAGCAAAAGCATTGCCCGGTAGATGAAAATGAAAACCAGACTCACAAAGGGTGTTGAAGTATTGGTTTGATACCCTCATTTTTAATAAAATAATTGCAACTTTGGATAACTAAATCATATGGTATGAATCATACGACATGCTTAAAAGACAAAAGTAAAACTTTTCAGAATGGACAGAGGTTGGGGAAATTCTAAATTATTATTACTTGTAATTGCATTTTTGAGTATTGTCTTCACTCTAAATTCTGCATATGCAGAACCCTCTGATTCTAGTGCAGAATTGACCATACATGAGAAAATTAAATGGCTTGAGACAAACTATTCCTCTACTGGCACTGCGGTTCTTCAAGTAGTATACGCTAACATGAACTTTGATCCAAAAGCAGTCGATAGCTTTGATGTTGATGTATGGTCTGATACTGACTTTGCAGGAATTGACCTTACCGTAACTGAGACTGGTGATGCAACTGGAATCTTTGAAGGAACTGTGTTTTTTAGTACAACTGATGACACTTCAGGTCACAGACTACGATTATCACAAGGAGATACTATCTATTCCAAATTTGATGGCTATGCATTGCATGAATCCATTGATGTTGATAAAAATAATTTAGTCAGTACTGCATCTATACATGGAGCAGATATATTTATCGAAGACAGAGTCAGTCTTGATAAAAAATCATATGCATGGAATGATAAAGTCATTATCACAATCAATGCACCAGAAGAAAATTTTGATGCTAATTCAATAGAAACAATTGATTCATCTAAAGATTTAATCAAAATGTATACTCGCCATTTTGATATTGATAATTATAATCTAGTTGAGACTGGAATTAATTCAGGAATATTCTCTGGGGAAATTATTCTTGCAGGTGAATTTGATAACATTGATTCTGATGGCATCACTGTTTCCTTTGAATATGAAGAGGATGTGACTGCAATGGGCTCTGCACCAATAGTTTTGAATCCTGAATTTAAAAGTGTCCTTGATGACAGTTGTGGTGTAGATACAGTATCTGTTGATGGAGTTTGTCAAGTAGTAAAAGTAGAAAAAACAAAGACAGTAGGTGATGATGCACCATTTTTTGGAATCTTTGTGTATCTTGATGAATTGTTTTCTTGGATAATGGGAATGATTTCAACTGATAATGCCTCAACACCTACATCTGATAACAGTCAGTTTTGGGATAACAGTCATGCTTTTTCGGGAAGAGATGATATGACATTTTATGTGAAATGGTGTTCTCAAACTGAAGGTGTCTGGATAGATTCTTCTTGTCATTTTAAAAATAAAGAAATGTTTGACAAAGCTAATCTTATACTTGATGAATCCTACAAAAGCAAAATCACCGGAGCCACTGCAAAAAATGTATGTACTATCTTAGAAATACCATGTCCTGACGAACCCGTTTTTGATGCAAGTTTTAATCCTCATGATAACATTAGTGGTTTTTCTTATATGAAAGGAGATATACAATATACTTTCAACGTTAGGGATGATGAAATAAAATACAAGATAGAAGAAGATTCTCAATGGATGATGTTCGGTGATCCGTCTAATCATGAACGATTTTCAAGAATTACTGATGTCTCTAAAAAAATTTCAGAATTTGATGATACTCCATTGATAGTAACAAATGAACCAACCAAACCCAATGAAGTAATCAAATCAATCACGTTGGATAATGTTCCCTATGGTGAGTTAGTTGAAAATGAATCAGAATATGTGGGAAGCATGCTTCATTATTATGGAAAAATTTCAGATGTTGATAGGAATTCATTCACAGATTCTACAGCAAAGATAGCAGTAACCCCTGCCGCAGGTTGGGTTGATCTTATAGAATTAACTTACAATAAATTTCAATTAACCGATGACAGCTTTAAAGAAGTTTGGGGAATGTATATGGGTGTGAATGAAGATACGGGTTTGCCAATGCTTCAAGTATTTTTAATTGAGTGATTAGGAAATGAATAAAAAACAACTAGCAATCATTACAGTTATAATAATTACAGTTATTATTAGTGCGGCGTATCTTGGTTCTGAGACAATAAATGATGATAAAACTGTACAAAAAATATCTGATGACAATACACAAAAATTAATTAAATTATTGGAAAGTGGTAAAGTATCAGAATTTAATAAATTAAGATCTAATTCAGCTAAATATCTTATATTAGAAAAAGTTAGTGCTGTCGGATTGGATCTTAGTGGAATAAATTTAGAGGGAGTACAATTACCTGAAGCCAATTTGGAGAATATAATTTTAAAAGATGCAAACCTGAGTGGGACTAATCTAAGTACTGCAAACATACGTGGGGTTGAATTACAAGGTGTCAATATGCCACGAGTCAATTTGGAAGGTATGAACTTGAAAGGCATGGACTTGCACGATACAAATCTAGAAAATGCACGATTGCAAAATTCTACTTTGATTGGTGTGAATCTGGAAGGCTCT
>JAJFGV010000026.1 GCA_021775965.1 Alphaproteobacteria bacterium | reverse complement strand
CTCGACGCCCTCCGCCGCGCTCAGATCCGACGCCCGGAGATGGACCCCAGCATCTCGGGCCCGCAGTGGCTCACGCCCGTCGCGTACCGCAACGTACACGGGCTCGTCGAGGTGGATGTGGAGGGCGCCGGCGCGATCGATCCCGCCTGCGACGCCCTCCAGCGGCGCGTGCTCACGATCAGCAGGCGTATCGAACAAGCGCGCAAGACCATCGTGCGCCTCCGCGAACGGCTCAACGATCGGGGCAACCCCGGGGGCGGCCCTGACCGCACGCTCCCAGGCGGGGGTGCTCCCGGGCGTACCGGCATGCTGCCCCACCCTGGCAACGATCTCCTGGGCCCCCAGTGGCCCACGATCCCCGAGAACTGGCTCGCCCAGCGCTCGGGCCCCCGCGACACCGGAGATGACGACAATGACCGTGACGAGCAGCGTCGAGCGCGCCTCGAGCGTCAGATCGCGGCTCAAGAGGCCGAGATCGTGAAGCTCGAAACGCAGATGGCCGCCCTCTGCGAGCAGTTGCTCGAAGACTGCGACATCAACTGCGACGTGCTGCTCGGTCGAGTAGAGGACGTCGGTGCCGACGAGCCCATATTCGTTGACCCCGCCCTCGCGGAGCCCGCCAACCGGCTCATCGAAACCGAATCGCCGATGACCCTCTGGGCCCACGACCTCTCCGTCGAGCCGGATCAGTCCTATCGCTACCGGGCGACCGTGGTCGTGATCAACCCCTTCTTCGGGAACGCGAACCTGCTCAGTGATGAACAGAAGTCATTGGCGGCCGAGCCGACCATCAGCAGCGCCGCCGGTGACTGGAGCGAACCCGTGCACTCGCTGCCCGACACCTACATCCGTGTGGTGCAGGCGAGCGACGCCAGCCGCCCGCTCCCCGGCAGCAACGCCCGGCGCCGCTCCGCGAGCGCCCAGGTCGAGGTCTACCGCTTCTACTACGGCTACTGGCGCGCCGCTGAGGTCCAGATCAACACGGGTGACCAGGTGGTCGCCGACATCGAGCTCCCGGACAACCTCATGACCTGGGAAGTGACCGAGGGCGAGGAGGGCCAGGGCCCGACCGTCGGGCAGCCCGAGGACCTGAAAGAGGACCTGTCGATCGAGTCTGAACTCGTGATGGCGGGCGTGTTCGAGTCGGCGAACCGCCGGATCACGGACGTGCTCTTCTCGACGCTCGACGGACGCACCCGTCTCGCGTCGCAGGTCGCTGACACGCTCTGGGCGCTCATCCAGCGGTCAGAGGCCGAGGCGGAGACCGCGGTCGTGCTGGCGCCCGGCAGCGGCCCAGCGCCCGCCATCAACCGCCCAGGGGGGCCACAGAACCGCCCAGGCATTCCTGATCGGAACGCACCGATCGACCGGATGCCCGGGCGTGGCCCGTCGCCCACGCGTGGTCCGGTCCCACTCTGAGCGAATCACACCGCGTGATCTTTGCGCGGTAGCCCCCGAAGCGCGTGGGGCCAGGGCGTGGAGTTGTCCACGCCTCGTCCCCGAAGCGCAAGGAACTGGGGCGTGCGCTCAAAAAGAGTGCATGCACACGTTGACGTTTCAAGTTCTTTGGCTATCCTTGTCGTCCCACCGCGAAAAGCGGTACGGGAGTCGAAAACGGCTCCCAGGCCTCCCCCGAGCGAGATGCTCGGCCAAGCCAGCTGATTGCCATCCGGATATGAGAGGTAGCGTCGCGTCACCGAGATGACACTCGGGGAGCGCCGGAAACGTGGTCCATTGCCGGACCACGCGGAAAGCGGCTCCAATAGGCGGATGCTGACCGATCAACCATGACCCCTCGGGGTCATGCGAGTGAGGCCAGTGTCAACGCGACGACCACCTGTAAATAAAGTAGAGGACTTTTGAGATGTCATTGTTGCTCTGGTGATTGTTGATGTTGATCGTACGAAGGTGCAGCCGCAAGGCGACACCGGCGTGTGATTGATGTGATCAAGCCACCAAGGGCATCCGGTGGATGTCTCGGCGTCGATAGGCGATGAAGGACGTGGAAACCTGCGATAAGTCATGGGGAGCCGGTAATCAGGCTGTGATCCATGAATCTCCGAATGGGGAAACCCGGCCGAAAGGTCATTCCATGCTGAATGCATAGGCATGGGAAGCGAACGTGGGGAACTGAAACATCTCAGTACCCATAGGAAAGGAAATCAAGCGAGACTCCGTAAGTAGCGGCGAGCGAAAGCGGATTACAGTGAGCACGGCGAAGGCGTTGGAAAGCGCCGCCGCAGTGGGTGATAGCCCCGTACCCGTGTGTAACTGTTCAGCCCTAGAGTAGTATCGGGCCCGTGAAACCCGGTGTGAAGATGGGGGGTCCACCCTCCAAGGCTCAGTACTCATCGACGACCGATAGTGAATCAGTAAGGCGACTGAATGATGAAAAGATCCCTTGTTAAGGGAGTGAAATAGTACCTGAAACCGGATGCTTACACAGCGGTCGGAGCCCTTCGGGGTGACGGCGTGCCTTTTGCATAATGACCCTGCGAGTTACTCTGTACGGCGAGGTTAAGGGCTAACGGCCCGGAGCCGGAGCGAAAGCGAGTCCGAATGGGGCGTACAGTCGTACGGAGTAGACGCGAAACCAGACGATCTACCCATGGCCAGGTTGAAGGGCGGGTAACACCTCCTGGAGGACCGAACCCACCAACGTTGAAAAGTTGGGGGATGAGCTGTGGGGAGGGCTAAAAGTGCAATCATGTCTGGAGATAGCTCGTTCTCTCCGAAATATCTTTAGGGATAGCCTCTCGTAGCAACCATCGGGGGTAGAGCTACTGGATGTGGCTGGGGCTCGCAAGGGTACCCACCGCAACCAAACTCCGAATACCGATGGCCAAGACGAGGGAGGCAGTCCAGGGGTGATAATATCCGTGGACGAAAGGAAAACAATCCAGACCGCCGGCTAAGGTCCCTGAACTATACTAAGTTCGAAAGGAAGTCAAGTTGCCGTGACAGCCAGGATGTTGGCTTAGAAGCAGCCACCATTTAAAGAGTGCGTAATAGCTCACTGGTCGAGGAACTTGGCGCCGATAATGATCGGGAATAAGTATAGTACCGAAGCCGCGGGCTCGAAAGAGCGGTAGGAGAGCGTTCCTGTCAGCGAAGAAGCTAACCCGGAAGGGTTGGTGGAGCGTCAGGAAGTGAATATGCAGGGTTGAGTAACGATAAAACAGGTGAAAATCCTGTTCGCCGAAAACCTAAGGTTTCCTGGGGAAGGTAAATCCGCCCAGGGTTAGTCGGATCCTAAGGCGAGGCCGAAAGGCGTAGTCGATGGACAGCAGGTTAATATTCCTGCACCCATATTGAGATCAAAGCGGTATGCGGATGGTTCAGCTCAGCGTAGGCGACAGAAGCCGAGGCCCTCGAGGCCGTTGCTGGGGGCGACCGTCCCAAGAAAAGTGCCGTGGGCAATGTATGGTCCGTACCAAAACTGACACAGGTGGGCGAGGCGAATAGCCTAAGACGCTCGAGAGAATGGTTGTGAAGGAATTAGGCAAATTGACCCCGTAAGTTCGCGATAAGGGGGCC
>JAJFGV010000025.1 GCA_021775965.1 Alphaproteobacteria bacterium | reverse complement strand
GTGAAAAAGCTACCGGACGTCGATTGATCGATTGAGGTCACGATCTCGGTTGCATCGGGCGCAGCATTAAAATCAACATCCGAAAGCACAGTAGGTGAAGATGGAAGAACGTAATACGAGGCCTGCAAGCCAGCGATGGGATTTGGCGGCGGACCGCCACCTATAACCAAATTAACAGTTCCGATATCTGTTCCACCCAAACCATCCTCAAGGGTATAGGTAAAGCTGTCATTGCCCGTAAAGCCCGCCGCTGAAGCATAACTAAAATCACCATTAACCTGTATAATCGCAATACCACCTTGCGCGCTCACAACAAGAGCCGCCGTAACGCTCAAAGGGTCACCATCCGGATCACTATCCGTACCATGACCATTATCAACCAAGACATTGCCGTTAACAGTCACATCTTGAACGCCTACAAAATCGTCATCTTCAGCGACGGGCGGTGTATTCGGCGGTGGCAAATTATTGAGTTCAGCAAAGGTCATGTCTGCAAAGCCATCAAAGGCAAAAAATTCAATCATGGCGATGTCATTAAATGTAATTTCGTCAACACCCGTTAAAAGACTGATAACATCTCCTGTAATCAGCGCATCCCAGGGATTCCAGACAGCATCAAATATAACTTTGTCTACACCAGAAGTTTCTGTGATCGTATCAAGGCCAGATATAAAGACGTAGCTGTCATTACCATCAGCACCAAAGTACTGATCATTACCGGCGCCACCTTGAAGAATATTATTAGCAGCGTTACCGTACAAAAAGTCGTTGCCTGTGCCGGTCGTAGCATTTTCAATCACAGCGCCATAAGCAATCGAAACATTCTCTGTTTGCCCCACAGAGCTAAACCCGCCCTCTTCGAGATGGATAGTAACCGAGCCTGCCACACCTGTTGTATCAATAGTATCTTCACCACCGGCATCCCATATGCTGCGCGCAACACCGGATACAAGAGCATATGTATCATCGCCCGTATTATAAGATGTGTTTGCCCCATAAATTTGCTGAAGCGCCGAGATATCATACAGCATATGTGTTTCAGCAAATATGCTTCCCCATGTACTCCAGTCATAGGCCATGACTGTGTACTGCTCCGTATTCTCATTACCCGTCAGTCCAGCTGTAAATGAATGCTGTATACCGAGCGCATGCCCAACTTCGTGCAACAACGTATAAAATCCGTACGTCCCTTTTGCTACATTCTGCGTAGAAGCCGCGAAATGATTATTCGTCCAGACGTCACCGCCAATATCACCCTGATCCGGATAATAGGCCCATGCGCCGGGCGCAGATTGTGACGTTGTGAGAAACGCTTGACCGAATGTGATATCACCAACACCGCTGACCTCAGTCAATGTTATATTGGCAAAAGTTTCAACCATGTCCATGACTTCGCGCGCCGCGTTTTGCATCGAAGCTGTAAATGCTTCAAAACTTGTGCGCTCTTGTGCAAAAGGTGAATAATAGGAAGGCACTGAATTCAAAAAACTGAATGTAACACTCGTTGCTGTGCCGCCACCCGGCCCCCATTCCAGGCCACGAAGCAAATGGCTGGCATTATGTGCGCCGATCGACTCAGGGGTTACAGTGCCGCCGCCGCCAGCCAAAATGACAAGATCTTTTATAGGCTCATGAAAATCTACCAGATCTCTTTGCCCGCCATTGCAGCATAAATCACAGCCGCAACCAGGCGGAAAATCTGTATCCGCTGTGACTTCAAGATCTGAAAATTCATTGTCGATAGAAAGATCCATAGGTTATCTCCATTCATCTGGCTGGAAATGCAAACCTCGTACCAGCCTCATCACAATACATATATTTTTGATTATGTCTACTAAAAAGCTTTCCACTCTCCTGCCCCAACGAACCGCAGAAGATTCACTTAAAAGATGCGTTATTTATAGGGTTAGCATTCAAACTCTATAATCAAGCCGTCATGGGTTGGCACAAAGCCCGCAGGCAGCTCACCAAGCATTGTCTGATAATCCATCGCCAATGACAGGCTGGTCAGATAAACCGTCTCGGCTCCAATATCCTCATTCAGGCTATAAAGCGTCTTCAAACTTGCATGCACCGGATTGGTTTCGCTTTTATAACCGGCGGCATCAACGATCCAGGTTTTAACACCGCGCAGGACATCTATCGCTTTATCATCGAGCTGATGGACATCCACTGAATACGCCAGATCACCAAACCGATAACCCAGCGACTGCAGCGTGCCGTGATCCTGCTCAAACGGAATAAATTCGATATCGCCAAGACTCTGGACGACGCCAAACTGGCTTTCTTCAATATGCCGCGCCTCAACAACCGGCGGATACAGCTTGTGATTACCGCCTTCAAACAAATAATCAAAACGTGACTCCAGATTACCAAGCGTCTCTTTATTACCGTGGACCGGAATTAGCATTTTATTCCGAAGTGCCAAAACACGCAGCTCGTCGATGCCATTAATATGATCCGCATGCGCATGCGAATACAAAACGCCATCAATATAGTTAATATCAGCGCCATTCATTTGTTGGCGAAAATCTGGACCAGTATCGATGATCAAAGTGGTCTTATCCGTTTGCACCATGACAGAACTACGCAACCGCGTATTCTTCGGCTCACCTGGGTCACAATCACCCCAGTAATTACCAATTGCCGGCACGCCGGTCGAATTGCCGCATCCGAGTATGGTCAGTTTGGCTTTCATAGCTTTGCCTTGTTAAACAAACGGAAAAAATTCTCCGTCGTCGCTTTTGCCATTTCTTCTTCTGATACGCCTTTAAGATCCGCGAGGAATTTTCCCGTATGAGCAACATAAGCCGGTACGTTGGCTTTTCCACGATGCGGCATCGGCGCCAGATACGGCGCGTCCGTTTCTACCAGAATACGATCCAGCGGCACGTCTTTGGCTATGGTGCGCAGCTCATCGGCCTTATTAAAGGTCACAATACCCGAAAACGAAATATAAAAACCAAAATCCAGCGCCTGCTGGGCCAGTTTTGGCCCGGAAGAAAAACAATGCATCACGCCAGATAAGTTTGTGCCCTGCCCCTCCTCACGCATGATGTTGATGGTGTCTTCCTCTGCATCGCGCGTATGAACAATCAGAGGTAGATCTGTTTCGATGCAAGCGCGGATATGTTTCCTAAAACTTTCCTTTTGATCGTCTCGCGGTGAATTATCGTAGTAATAATCCAATCCACTTTCGCCAATGCCGATGATGTTAGTATCTGACGTCGCCAACTCCACCAATTTTTCCTGCGTGATGGCTTTTTCTTCCGCAGCACCAGCATCATGGGGATGCGTCCCAACGCTGCACCAGACGTTGTCGAATTTTTGCGCTGTCGCCAAAACTCCTGGAAAATCGCCGCTAATCTGACAGGAAATTGTCACCATACCGTCAACGCCAACCTCACCCGCGGCTTTCACCAGCTCTTCCGGTGTAGATTCCATCTTTTCATGGGTCAGATGACAATGGGAATCAATCCACATTTTCTAACTCTTTAAATATATGAGGGTAACACCGGAAAATATCAAAAGAGCACCGAGCGATGTGGCCAGGTTCAAATGAAACTCTTTAAAAATAAGCCAGGAAAACAAAACGGTAAAAACCGGATATGATATTTCGATCAAATTGGTTAATGTCGCGTTCTTCATGCTGATACTAACAAAAATAAAATAATTGGCGACAACAAAAGAAGCGATAACAACCACAAAATACAGTCCCACCATTTTGTTGGAAGTCATAACCTCAAAACTTGGCTTCATAGTGTTTGTAAAATGTGTAAGAAGAAAAAAGATAGGTACAGACACCACAAGATAAACCAGCATTAGAAACGGCGCAGATATTCCGGCTTTTAGAATTTTTTCGCTAAAGACATAGCCTAATCCCCACAAGACAGAGCTTATCAAAGCATAGAAAAACCAGAGATGCGTGGCCATCATGTCCCTACCCCGCGCTCTTCTTCCGGAGCAATACGTGGAAAAATTCCTTCCGGCTTATCGATTTTTGTACCGGGCTGGAGCGCATATTTTTCATTAATATGCTCGAATGTTCGCTCATCTTTTGGAACTTTCAACTGATCCAACAATTTATCCGCCGAGGCCGGCGTAACCGGCTGCATAATAATGCCTAGACAACGAATAACTTCAGCCAGCACATAAAGAACAGTCTTCATCCGCTCGGGATCTTCTTTCCGAAGCGTCCATGGCGCCTGCGCATCAACATAACCATCGGCATAGGAAACAATTTTCATGATTTCTTCGAGCGCACGATGGATTTTCAACTCATCCAGATTATCACGCACTGCCGTCAACATGTTTTCCTTTGAGTTCAGCAAGAACTTCATATCAACACTGTCAAATTCATTCGGCTGCGGTATCCGCTCATCACAATTTTTGTAAATCATCGACAATGTCCGCTGCGCCAGATTGCCGATGCCATTGGCCAGGTCTGCGTTAATCCGGTTAATGGCGGCCTGATGAGAAAAATCGCCATCATTGCCAAACGGCACTTCGCGCAACATAAAGTATCGTGCGGCATCAACACCATAGCGCTCGACCAGATCATGCGGCGCAATGACATTGCCAAGAGACTTGGACATCTTCTGCCCTTCAATTGTCCACCAGCCATGGGCAAATATTTTCTTTGGCACTTCAAGCCCCGCCGACATCAAAAACGCTGGCCAGTAAACCGCGTGGAACCGCAGAATATCTTTTCCGACCATATGAATATCAGCTGGCCAGAATTTTTTAAAACTCTCAGACTCTGTGTCAGGATATCCAACCGCCGTCATATAATTGGTCAGCGCATCGATCCAGACATACATGACATGTTTATCATCACCCGGAACTTTCACACCCCAGTCAAATTTTGTACGGCTGAGCGAAAGATCCTTAAGGCCACCTTTCACGAAACTTTTAACCTCGTTATAACGGGATTGTGGCGCAACAAAATCCGGATTTTTATCATAAAACTCCAGCAAACGATCTTGCCACTCGGAAAGCTTGAAGAAATAACTCTCCTCTTCAACCCATTCACATTCGGCTCCTGATGGCGCTATTTTTTTACCGCCCGGGCCGTCGGTCAGCTCATCTTCTGTGTAATACGCCTCATCACGCACAGCATACCAGCCGCCATAATTGTCCTGATAAAGATCACCCGCCGCATCAATTTTCTGCCACAGCGCTTGCGCTGCTTTTTTGTGACGCTCTTCTGTCGTGCGAATAAAATCATCATTGGAATAATTCATGAGTGGAACCAGGTCGCGAAAGTTCTGCGACACCTGATCGGTCAAACTTTGTGGATCAACACCGGCTTCTTCTGCCGCCTGCATCACCTTTAACCCATGCTCGTCCGTGCCGGTCAGAAACATCACATCATAACCGTCCAGCCGTTTAAACCGCGCCAGAACATCACAAGCCACAGTCGTATACGTATGACCTATATGCGGTTTATCGTTCACATAGTATATAGGTGTAGTGATATAAAATGGGCCCTTGTCAGGCATAGTATCCCCTTAAGCTGCCTTCATCAGTGAAAATGCACCCATGACTCCCTGGCGCTTGTCCAGATTGGCCCTTTGTACGGTTTCAAAGTGCTCCTGAAGGTTTTCACAGATTTTACTTAAGGTTTCAAGCGAAGAGTTCTGAAGTAAAGCCGCAAAAACGTCTGTATTCAGCGGTGCTTGAGCATTATTTTGGCCCCTGGCCTTGGTCAGAACAAGCTGCGACCAGATAAACTGCATCAAATTCTGATAGGCGGCATAGGCGCTCTCCTGACCCGGCCGTGACAACTCATCGGCTAACACATGGATTTGCGGCCAATCCCAGACGGGATAGCTTTCGATCAGCGATAGAATTCTCTTAAGCGTTTCAAGCGCGCCTTCCTCGATATAGTCCAGCGCCTTACCAAAACTGCCCCCCGCCAGAGCAATCAACATATCCGTCTCATGCGGCGACAAATCATACGCCTGCAAAAGCCGTGTCATCACATCATCACCCAAAGGCTGAAACGGCACAACACGACAACGCGAACGAATGGTCGGAATAAGCGCCCCTGCTCTATGCGCAACCAAAACCAGCAACGTTTTTTCCGGCGGCTCTTCTAGAATTTTCAAAAGCGCGTTCTGCGCATTACGATTCATAGTGTCGGCATCATCAACGATAACAATCCGCCACCCGCCTTCCGAGGCTGTACGACGCAAAAACGGAGTCACCTTACGAATTTCATTAACATCAACAGATGCTTTTTGCTTGCCCTTCACCGGATCAATCGCGCGCTCGATGCTGAGCAAATCAGGGTGCGCGCCAGAGGCCACGCGCCGCGCGACAACATCTTCTGGCAAAGATGTGCTTTGTGTAAATAAAAACCGCGTGAGCTGATAAGCCATCGTCGATTTACCAACCCCCTTCGGGCCGGAAAAAATTAACCCATGCGGTGGGCGATCGGACATCATTAATTCATTTAATTTCGTTTCAACCGCATCATGACCAAAACAAACTTTAACGTCACGAGCCCGCTCCCCTGACTCCGGTTCCTCAGTGGTCATGTCCACTGTCTTTTCTTTTTCTTTTTTTACCGGTTCCGGCTCTTCGCCAAATAAATCCATTACTTTAGTGTCCCCAGCGTTGTCTTTTCAATCTCTGCCGCAATCTTCTCAACTGTGCCATTCGCATCAATCACATGGCAACGTTCAGGCTCATTCTTTGCAATCTCCAAAAATCCCTGCCGCAGCTTTTCATGAAACGCGATATCCATGTTTTCAAAACGATCTTCGGTCTGTTTAAGGTCCAAGCTCTCCGCCGCCAAGCGCCGGCTTGAACGCGAAAGCCCCGCTTCCGGATTGATATCAAATACAAATGTCAGATCAGGTCCAAACCCACCCAGCGTCGCCGCATTAATTTCTTCGATCTTATCCAACGCCATTCCGCGCCCGTATCCCTGATAAGCGCGCGTTGAATCCGTAAAGCGATCACAAATCACAATCTGACCTTCTTCAAGAGCTGGCTGAATAACTTTTTTGACATGCATAACGCGCGCGGCAAAAAGCAAAAGACATTCCGCCATCGGGCTCCAAGCGCCCCCATCCCTTTGTACCAGTAAATTACGGATTTTTTCGGCCTCGATCGTGCCGCCCGGCTCACGTGTCGTAACAACCTTATGGCCCGCATCTGTCAGAGCTTTGGCGAGCAAGTTAATCTGGGTGGTTTTACCAGCCCCCTCACCGCCTTCGAATGTGATAAACAGGCCAGGCGCGCTCATGTCAGCTTCCCGCTTTGTTGCCAATAAAAAGTTTTGCCTTAGCCACAGTTTTGGCAAAAAAGCCCAACGCCTCGACATCCTGCGCCGCCAATAGCGGCACTTTTATCATCGCGCCGCGCGGAACATGAATTTCAGCCACACCAATCTCCTGGCCCTTCTTAATAGGCGCAACCAAAGGCGCATTATATTTAATGTCGACCTTAAGATCGTTGAGTGCAATGACAGGAAGCGTCACAACAACATCGTCCTCTACCACCATCGTCACATCACTGGATTTACCCATCAATACATTGGCGGTTTCAACTGTCTCACCGGCCTTAAATAATTTATGATTTTCAAAGCCGCGCAAACCCCATTCCAGCAACTTGGCCGATTCCTGCGCTCGCGCTTTTTCATCTTCCAACCCGTTCACAACAAGGATAACCCGCCGGCCATTATGTGTGCCTGAGCCCATCAAGCCATAGCCACCGGCTTCGGTGTGGCCGGTCTTAATTCCGTCCGCACCCATATTGCGGTAAAGCAGTGGGTTACGATTCTCCTGTTTGATTCCGCCATAAGTAAATTCTTTTTCAGCATAATATTTATAGTACCCGGGAAATTCTCTGATTAGCGCATAAGACAAAATCGCCAGATCACGGGCCGTTGAATAATGCGCCGGGTCCGGCCAGCCACTGGCATTGGTAAAATTGCTGTTGCCCATACCAAGCTCGGCGGCCTTCTTCGTCAGCGCACGCGCAAAATCATCCTCCGTGCCCGCCAGACCCTCCGCCAGCACAATCGTCGCGTCATTGCCGGATTGAATAATCACCCCGCGCAACAAATCTTCGACCAGCACACGCTTGCCCACCTCAACAAACATTTTAGAGCCACCCTTGCGCCAGGCCTTCTCACTAACAGAAAATGTATCGTCAAGCTTAAGCTTGCCATCTTTCAGGGCCTCAAAAATAAGGTAAGTGGTAATCACCTTGCTCATCGAAGAGGTTGGCATCTTTACATCAGCATTTTTCTCGAAAAGAACCATACCGGTCTCGAAGTCAATCATGATGGCCTGCTTGGCCGGCGTTTCCTGCACAGGGGCAGCACTTACGCTAAAGGCGCAAGAAACAAAGGAAAACAGAAAAAGCGTGAAAAATCTAATCATGACATGACAATATACAGGCCAAAAGCCAAACGCACAGCTTTTATTTTATTACTCTGCGAAGCAAGGCAAAGCCTTGTTCGCCTTTTATTAATACAAACAAACCCTTTGGGTTTGCTTTGTGGGGTCTATTCAACAACGATAATCGCATCACCGTTCCCGGCATTGGCCATTCGGCCCAGTATCGCATCGGCACTCTGAACATTAGCGGTCGGAATGCGAACGCGGAAAAGCTGCTGACCGTTCACATTTGCTTCATAAACCTGCGCCTGACCAAAAGATGCAAGTTTCTGCGCTAGTTTTTGCGCATTGCCCCTGTCGGCAAAAGCGCCCGCCTGCACATAGATATTGGTGTTGGCAACCGGTGCCTGCTCCACAATCTGGTCAGGATAGAAAATACCCTCGGGCGACGTGTGGCCGGGAATATCAGGTGGCGGCAGCGCCGCTTGCTCAACTGGTTTACTTTGAAGCGAAGCATCCTGATAAATCTCACGTGGCTGGCCGCGCCCGGCCGCTGGCTGCACCGATGCTGGTGTTGGCCGGCGTTGAGATGCTTTCTCGTTCATTGCCACTTCATAGCCGTGCGTGCTCTCGCCGCGTTTGGCCAGTTCCGCAATTTTCTTACTTTCTTCCGTCAAAACCTGAACGCGCACCTTGGCTACGCCCTTGCCCTTAAAGCCCAGCAGCTCTGCCCCACGCTTAGACATGTCAATAATACGCCCGCGCTTGAAAGGCCCACGATCATTCACGCGGACAATCACAGAGCGCCCGTTCTCAAGATTGGTCACCCGCACCAATGAAGGCAATTGCAGCGTCTTATGCGCCGCTGTCAGCTCATTCATATTGAAAGTTTCACCATTGGCCGTTTTCTTGCCGTGAAAACCGGGGCCGTACCAAGAGGCAATACCGGTCTCAACATAATTATAATCTTCCTGTGGCTGATACCAATGACCCATGACCTTATAGGGCGAGCCAACCTTGAAATCCCCCTTGCTTTTACCGTCGGGAATTTTCTTGGCCACATGAGAGGCCAGATTAACCTGGCTACAACTCACAAGAACAAACAAGGCTAGACAAAGGAAAAGTGAAGATAAACGCATAAGTAAATTCTCTGTTATTGGGCAATCTGGTCCGCAAGCAAACCAACCGAGGTGGCAAAATAGGTAGATTTATTCCAGGTCATAATAACCTTGTAATTATCATATACCAGAAAAGCCGGGCCGCTGGCACCATCCGGGCGCACCAATGCGGCTTTTATCCCCGGCGCAGTTGGCAAAGCACCACCACCCGGCAAGGTCACACCCATCTTTTTCCACGCACCCAGAGGCTTCTTGTTTTTAACCCCCGTCAGGCTTTTGGGGATGCTTTGCGGCGCTTTCACCGCCCTACCCCATTTCTCATCACCCTTCCAGCCATTGGTGCCGAGATAATTGGCGCTCGAGGCAAAAACATCAGGCAAGCTGGTCCAAATATCACGCTTTCCATCATTATTGCCATCAACAGCATAGGCCTTAAAACTGGAGGGCATGAACTGATTTTGACCCATTGCACCGGCCCACGAACCTTTCATAGCCTTAGCGCTGATATGACCGCCATCGATAATCTTCAGGGCATTAATTAACTCCTTGCGAAAAAATGCGCTGCGACGCCCGTCATAGGCCAGCGTCGCCAACGCAGGCACAACCTTAAAACCACCAGTGTTGTCACCATAGCTGGTCTCTATGCCCCACAACGCCACGATATATTGTGGCTGCACGCCATACTTGGCACTGGCACGTTCCAACTCACTGCTGTGCTGCTTCAAAAGCGCCCGCCCCTTGTCGATGCGGGCCTGATTGATCACGCGTTTCCTGTACTGGGCAAAAGTCATGCTGCCTTCCGGCTGCTTACGATCGAGCTCTATGACGCGAGGGATCGGCTTGATTCCAGAAAGAGCTGCATTAATTGTTTCAGTAGAGATGCCTTTTTGAATCGATTCCTGTTTGAGCGCTGCCAACCACTGATCAAAATTCTGAGATGCCAGAGAAGGTAGAGGAAACAAAAATGATATTAAAACAGATAGATATATTATTTTTTTAAAGTGGTACATTGTAATTATTTGCCTGTCTATGAAATAAGCCCTAGACAGGGATACACAAAAATCGCTAGAAAATGAAGCTCTTAATGCAGCTCGCGTTTTTCTGGAGAGATGGCAGAGCGGTTGAATGCACCGGTCTTGAAAACCGGCAAGGGTGCGAGCCCTTCCAGGGTTCGAATCCCTGTCTCTCCGCCACATCCCTTTTGCCAGGAATCTACAAAGTGGACTATTAAGAAAGTTGCTCTCAAACCCTCTTGTAAGCCATAAAACTTTTGTTACAGCCTTACAAACAGCCGAAAAAATAACAAATATACGAGGATTTTAGGTGCTAATTAATGCAGGCCAACGCCCATTAGATGGCTGTTCACAAAAAAGTGAACCGCGATGCCGGCAGCATAGCCGATCAGTAGAATGGGGAACCATTTCAGGTGAGAGAAGAACGTATAATGTCCGCGCGCCACACCCATCAAGGCCACACCAGCCGCAGAGCCAATAGAAAGCATGCTACCCCCTATCCCGGCCGTTAGTGTAACCAGCAGCCACTGGAAGTGATCCATTTGTGGATCCATAGTCAATACGGCAAACATGATCGGAATATTGTCTACAATGGCGGATAGGAAGCCCATGGCAATATTGGTGACGCTGGCCCCTAAACCATCATAAAGCCCCATCGACATAGCTTCTAGATAGCCAAGAAAGCCCAAACCACCGACACTGAAAATGACGCCAAAGAAGAACAAAAGCGTGTCCCATTCTGCTGAGGCCACATTGTCCAGAATATTAAAGTTCTCATCTTTCTTTCTGCTGTGATGGCGAACATACCAGGCAAAAATCATCAGCAAGGACATCCCCATCATCATGCCGACAAAAGGCGGCAGGCCAAGAAATTGTTCAAAGCTGACTGCCATAACAATAGTGCTCAATCCTAAAAAGATGATCCTGACGGCACCTGTTTTTAAAGCAATCTTCTCATTTTCAACACTCTTGGGCTGATCTTTTGGCACAAAGAAGCTCATGATAAGCGCTGGCAACAAAAAGCTGGCAACCGAAGGTAAGAACAGCGCAAAAAATTCGAAGAACTCTACTTTTTCAGCCTGCCAGACCATCAAGGTCGTAATATCCCCGAATGGGCTAAACGCTCCACCAGCATTGGCGGCGTTGACCACATTAACACAGGCAATAGCAATAAATTTTGGATCATTTTTGCCAACGGCCATAATCACCGCGCCCAAAACAAGTGCGGTTGTCAGATTGTCAGCAATAGGCGAAAGGAAAAAGGCCAGCACCCCAGTAGCCCAGAAAAGTTGCCTTAAGCTTAGTCCCATATCAATCAGCTTGACCCGGATCATGTTAAAGACATTGCGTTCCTGCATGGCGCTAATATAGGTCATGGCCGCTAGCAAGAAGAGAAGCAAGCTACCGTATTCTTCTAGCCCATGAAATATAGCTGCGCGTAACGCGTGGTGCTCTACGCCATAGCTCGGTGCAATAATCCCAATCGTTACCCAGATCAAGCCGGCGCCCAGCATGACGGGCTTTGATTTACGTAGATGGGTGAATTCCTCGAGTAAAACACCGATATAAGACAGAACGAATATTGCAACACAAAGCAAAGCGGCCGGGTGCATCATGTCGATCCCCATATCGTGGCCATCGGTAACCTTTGCTTCCGATGCAAAAACGGGGTCAATAAGTGTCAGGGATATAAGAAAAAAAGAAAGTAAAAACTGCAAGATCATGCTTTGTATTTCCGTCGTTATCAGTCATTTAACATTAACAAAGGATGATGGTCTAGCATCTGTTTATTGCCAATGCAATAGACAAATTTGTGGATTAAATTTATTAGCCGTTCTTATCAATAAATTTTTGAAAAGCCTTTAGGGTCTCTTCACTAACATGATGCTCAACGCCCTCAGCATCCTGTTCGGCCATTTCATCACTGACGCCAAGACATTTCAGAAACTTCACAACCAGAATATGCCGCTGCTTGCAGCTTTCAGCCAATTTCTGCCCCTCTGCCGTTAAAAACAACGAACGGTAGGGCTCACTGTTGACCAACCCCTCTTTCTTCAGACGCGCAATCACTTTATTCACCGTCGCATGCGAAATCCCGAAGCGCTGTGACAAATCAACCACCCGCGCCTCGCCATTGGCCTCAATAAGGTCAGCAATCAGCTCAACATAATCCTCAGCCGTTTCCGTCTGATGCGCCTCACGTACACGCTCAAAACGCTGTGCCTGTTCTTTTGGGTCTGCCAAATTTGATTTGGTATTCATAGACTTATCATGACCTTTCTGTGCCTTTGTGTCAAAAGTGTTGCCAAGGCTACACTTCTTACTGTATACTTAAACTATAAGCATATGGTACAATTATGAACAAACTCTTTATATCACTGACGGCTCTGACCCTCCTTCTCGGCTTTTTACTTATCTGGCCGCCACAGGAAGGCAAAGCAGATACCCGTCCCTATATCGTCACGACCACAGCGCAGGTGGGTGATATCGTCCTCAACATTGCCGGTGATGATGCGCGCATTGAATCTTTAATGGGCAGCGGCGTTGATCCGCATCTCTATCGCCCCACCCGCTCTGACGTCATCAAACTTAAGCGCGCTGATATGGTTTTTTACAACGGCCTACATCTCGAAGGCCAAATGGTTAAAATGCTCGGCAAGCTCGCTGATGAAAAACCATCCATCGCAATCGCCACTGGCTTGCCAAAAAATGCCTTGCTCGATTTTTCCGGACCAACCCAGCACGATCCGCATATCTGGATGGATGTCGGCAAATGGATTCATGCCACTGACGTCGTAAGAGATCAACTGGTTCGCATGTATCCCGAACGCAAAGCACAGCTCCTGGAGCGCGCCGCTGCTTATAAAGTGCAGTTAAAAGAGCTAGACACTCACGTCCGCAGCCGCGTTAAAACCATCCCATCTCAAAACAGAATTTTACTGACCGCCCATGATGCCTTTGGTTATCTCGGCGCAGTCTATAACCTCGAAGTCATAGGCATTCAGGGCATCTCCACCGAAAGTGAAGCAGGCCTCAAGCGCATGGAAGAGCTAGTTGATCTGCTGGTCGAGCGCCAAATCCCGTCCGTCTTCATTGAAACCTCCGTCAGCGACCGCAATATCAAAGCCCTCATCGAAGGCGCTGCCGCACGCGGACACAAGGTCAAAATTGGCGGTGAATTATATTCTGACGCCATGGGCACAAAGGGAACTTACGAAGGCACATATATCGGTATGATGGATCACAACATCAACACCATCGTGTCGGCGCTTGGCGGTGAAACCAATCCGTTGGACGACAGGCTCGCCCTCAACGCGAGATAAAACATGCCCGCTCCCCTTTCTGTTAAAAACCTTTCCGTTCATTATCACCTGCAGGACGAACCAGCGTTGTCGAGCGTCGACTACGAAGCAACGCCCGGTCATTTAACCGCAATCATCGGCCCCAATGGCGCCGGCAAATCAACTTTCCTCAAAGCCGTCATGGGCCTGATCCCTTACACCGGCGAAGTGAAAGTTTTTGGTAAACAGCTCAAAGATCAAAAACAAAAAATCGCCTATATGCCCCAGCGCAGCAGCGTTGACTGGGACTTCCCGATCTCTGCCCTCGATGTCGCAGCCATGGGTCTTTACGGCAAAATTGGCTTTATGCGAAGGGTAACAAAGCAGCACAAAACCGAGGCGCTATCCTATCTCGATCAGGTCGGCATGGCGGATTATGCAGATAGACAAATCGGCCAGCTTTCCGGCGGTCAACAGCAACGTGTTTTTCTTGCCCGCACGCTGGCGCAAAATGCTGATCTTTATTTCATGGATGAGCCACTGGCTGGCGTCGACATCACAACCGAAAAAATCATTATCAGCATTCTTGAAAAACTAAAAAAAGATGGCAAAACCATTCTTGTCGTTCATCACGATCTGCAAAGTGTTGGAAATTTCTTTGACGATGCGCTTCTTCTGAACCGAATTAAAATCGTAGAGGGTCCGACCAAACAAGTGCTGACCCCTGACAATCTAGCCAAAGCGTATAAAACGCCGGTCCTGACCGATGTGGCATGACTTACTCCAAACCCTAAGCTTTCAATCCGGCTATAACACGACGCTGGTACTAACCAGCACGATCGTCCTCGGCATGGCCTGTGGGGTGATAGGCTCCTTCATCTACTTGCGAAAACGCGCCATGCTCAGCGATACCGTCAGCCACGCTACTTTGCCCGGTGTGGCGCTTGGCTTTATGGCCGCAGTGATGTTTGACCTTAATGATGGCCGTCACCTTCCAACACTGCTGGCCGGCGCAGCGCTAACCGCTCTCCTCGGCGGGCTTTGCGTGCAATGGATTAAAACCAACACACGCCTTAACGAAGACGTCGCCATCGGCAGCGTGCTCAGTGTTTTTTACGGCGGCGGCATTGTTCTCCTTAGCGTCATTCAACGCATGCAGGCAGGCAGCAAAGCTGGGCTTGAAACTTTCTTACTGGGGCAAGTCTCCGGCCTCACACAAAATGAATCCTGGACCATCATGATCGCCGCCGTCATCGTAATCATCGCCGCTGTAATTTTATTCAAAGAACTTACACTCATCTGTTTTGACTCCCTTTACGCGCGCAGCACAGGCCAGCCACTCCTAAAACTCGACGTCACCTTGCTCGCCTTAATGATCATTGTCGTCTGCATCGGCCTCAAAACTGTTGGGCTAGTTCTGATTGTTGCGCTATTGATCATTCCGGCTGTGACAGCGCGTTTCTGGACGAATAATATCGCCTTTCTGGTCGTTCTTGCTTCAATCTTCGGCGCACTGAGCTGTTATATTGGCGCAGCACTCTCGGCCACATTACCCAATTTACCAACCGGAGGCATGATCGTTTTATCAGCAGCATCCTTCTTCACTCTCAGTTTTATCTTCGCCCCCAATCGTGGTCTTCTTTCCTCCTTAATCGGAGCACGCCATGCTTGATGAATTTCTACAAATTGATTTGCCCGCCATTTTGGTTGCCGTTCTCGCCAGCATAGCCTGCGCGTTATTGGGCAGCTTCCTCGTCCTGCGCAAGCAAGCCTTGATGGGCGATGCGCTCAGTCATGTCGTGCTACCGGGTATCGCTGTCGGCTTTTTACTCTCCGGTCACATCAATCCACTTTATATGATGGGCGGCGCACTGGCCGCCTGCCTTGCATCCGTTCTGCTGATCAACATGATAAAAACATGGGGTAAAATCGAACCCGGCGCCGCAATGGGCATTGTCTTTACTACCATGTTTGCCCTCGGCATTGTCTTGCTGGAAACCAAAATCGGTTCGAAAGTCCACCTTGATGCCCAACATGCACTTTACGGCGCATTAGAGCTCACCTACTGGCCCGATCCCGGAAACCTAAGCACCCTGCCCCATCAAATTTTGACATTGGGCGCTATATTAATCTTGATCACAATTTTCATTTTTCTTTTCTTCAAGGAACTCAAAATCACCAGCTTCGATCCTGTCCTCGCAACCACCATGGGATTCAAGACATCACACCTGAACGCAGCTTTGATGACATTGGTCGCCCTCACCGCTGTCGCCTCCTTCGAGGCCGCCGGATCGATCATTGTCATTGCCATGTTTATTTGCCCAGCCGCCACAGCGCGCATGCTCTGCGATAACCTAAAGTCACAACTTTACGTCGCGGCAATGTTCGGGGCTTTGTCAGGTTTGTTGGGATATATTCTCGCGGCGCTGATGCCGCTGTGGCTCGGGTTTGAACACTCATTAAGTGCATCGGGAATGATCGCCGTCACAGCCGGTTTTTTTCAAATGATTGCAATGCTGTTTGCCCCAAAATACGGAGCACTGAAGAGCTAAGCCGCTATATCAACGAGCAAAGGAGAGCCATCTTGATCATTGCTCTCTTCCTGTCCTTGCAACAATTCCCGTACCAGATTGGTTAGCGTTTCGGCCAAATCATTACCACCGCCAAAACGATCCTGCACATCACTAATCAAATTGGCGAACTGACGGATCGTGTCGCGGAATTCATTCACAAGGCCACGTAGGTCAGAATTCCCCTGACCACGCCCTCTTCCATGACCGCGGCCCCGATCCCCATCATCATTTTGCTGAACGACAAGCGTTTGCTCGCGCTCAATATTAAGCTCTGTTACAACAATCTCTGTCTCGGTAACATTACGCTCAATCGTCACGCTGCCGTCATCGCCTTGGGAAACTTCAATGCTTTCGGTCCTCTCGGAAATTCGGGTGAAATTAAACTCGACATTCAGGCTCTCTGCATAGCTAACGGATAAATCACCACCGCCCTGCGATGCGCCGTTAAACAGGCCCTCAAGCCTACCACCGCCGCCAAACAAATCACCGATAGCCCCACCGGCTTCACTAAGCCCGCCGATAATATCATTGATTAAATCAAGAATAATGCCCTGCTGCTCATCACTAGCGGCGCCCAAAAGAGCGGAAGCAAATTCAATTTGTTCCTGCACGGCTTGCAATTGCTGCGAAGCAAACTGAGCATCCTGCTGACGTTGACTGGCAAAACCGCTCTCAAGCGAGCTCAAAATATTTCTTGCCTCATCGGACAAATGAATTTGATCACCAAGATGCCGTCCGGGATGACCCGGCCTGCCGACGGTGCGCGATCGCTCCGAGGCATTACCTGGCCCGGAATTGCCCAGTAATTGATTTGCAAGGTTTTGAAGATCTAACGCAGGGAGTGATGTGCCTATAGCCATGGTCATTTCTTCCTGAAATGGTGAATCTTTATTCTTCTCCCATTCTACCATGGAAAAAGGGGCTGATTCATAGAAATTTGGAGCAGTTAACCACAACTTACAGGCGTAATTATGATTTTAGAGCCTCAATCTCTTCTTCCAGAGCCTTTATGGTCTTTTTGTATTGTGTAATGCCTGCGGCTGTAACCACATAACCGCGTTTATTGGGTAAACGAGCGGCTTTGAGCCTATAGCAATCCCCTCTGGCTGTTACAAAATCGAGGCTACCCTCCAGCGAATGCCAGAAGCTTTTAAGCTCCTCATAGCGCGCATCATCCTGTGAAAAGTGCTCTTCTGCGCTCATCATTTCAAAAGCATCATAAACACTAAGCCCCTTGCCTAAGCGCGGTGCGCTTTTGGGATAAGCGCGGTAATAATGCTCACTAATAAAGGCGATGCGTTTATCGGCATCAAATACAATAAAAGAGGCCGGCGCACAGGATAAAGCATCACTGAGCCGTCTTTGGTCTTCCGCCAGAAACAATTCAGACAGCCTATTGCTGCCGCTGGAAAGCTTGCTCGATAAAATGTCCTTAAATTCGGCACTTTGAATATCCTCCAGCGATATACACATATCAAAACCCAGCGCCATAACCTGTAAATCCGTCTTTTCCAGCTTTTTTGCATAAACTCCAATAATGTCAGCAACAATCAGCCTGTTTTGGCGGAGTGTCTTGCCCAAAGCCATATTGGCTTGATCGAGAGCAATGAAGATCAGCGCACTATTTTGTGCTGCTTGTTCAAGCACTTCTTTAGAAGTTGGCTCTAGTACTTTGATATTATTTTCTAAATATGATTTTAATGATTTTGATAAAGCTTTATCCTCAATATCATATATCGTGACATATCTATGCTCTGAATGGCCCATCTTTACCCTCTAAAACCCCCTATATTTCTTGACAGTAGCACGAAACCATGTCTATATGCCTGTCTTCGTCAATATGATGGTTAAAATAATGTTTGCAGTAATTAAGACTGGTGGAAAACAGTATAAAGTCCAAAAAGATGACAAAATCAAGGTTGAGAAGCTGGATGCCGAAGAAGGCGGCAGCATCGATCTGGATGAGGTTTTGTTTATAGGTGATGGTAAAACAACCAAAATCGGCGATCCTCTCGTAAAGGGAGCGACAGTTGCCGCCAAGGTTGTTGCCCATGTGCGCGGTCCGAAAATCGTGATTTTCAAGAAAAAACGCCGCCAGAATTACCGCCGTAAAAAAGGACACCGTCAGGATCTGACGCTGATCCAGATTACGGACATTAAGGCCGCTTAACCCCATTCCGTCATTCCGGCACAGGCCGGGATCTTGTGGAATTAAGAAGGAGATATAAAATGGCACATAAAAAAGCAGGTGGTAGCTCCAGAAACGGACGCGATTCAGAAGGTCGTCGTCTCGGAGTTAAAAAATATGGCGGCGAAGAAATTCTCGCCGGTAATATTCTTGTGCGTCAGCGCGGAACAAAATATAAGCCAGGCCGCAATGTCGGCGTCGGCAAAGACCACACGTTATTCGCACTTTTGGATGGCCACGTTCTGTTCAAAAAAGGCGCAGGCGACAGAGCGATCGTGAACGTTGTTCCAGCCAATGATGGTAATGCCCAGGCTGCAGAGTAACCTTCAACTCTTAAAGATTTATCAAAAGGAAGGTTTTTTAGCCTTCCTTTTTTATTGGAACAAAGAATGAAATTCCTCGACGAAGCAAAGATATATCTGCAAAGCGGCAATGGCGGCCCCGGTTGCATGAGCTTCCGGCGTGAAAAAAATATCGAACGCGGCGGCCCTGACGGCGGCAATGGCGGCAAAGGCGGCGATGTGATCTTTGAAGTTGTCGAGGCTATGAACACCCTTATTGATTTTCGCTATAAGCAGCATTTTAAAGCTCAAAGCGGCAAGGGTGGCATGGGCGATAACCGCTCCGGCGCTGGTGGCGAAGATTCCATCATTCATATTCCTGTCGGCACACAAATCCTCGATGAAGATAAAGAAACTGTGCTGGCCGACTTCACCGAAAAAGGCGAGCGCGTCATTTTCTTGCAAGGTGGCGATGGCGGCTTCGGCAATGCGCGCTTTAAAAGCTCCACCAATCAGGCCCCGCGCAAATCAACCCCCGGCTGGCCGGGACAGGAAACCGCTATCTGGCTGCGCTTAAAATTAATCGCCGATGCCGGGCTGGTTGGCCTGCCCAATGCAGGTAAATCAACTTTTCTGGCTGCCTGCTCTAACGCCAAGCCCAAAATTGCCGATTATCCTTTCACCACCCTGCACCCGAACTTAGGCGTGGTCAAAGCTGGCGATGTTGATTTTGTGATTGCCGATATTCCCGGCCTCATCGAAGGCGCCCATGAAGGCATCGGTCTCGGCGACCGCTTCCTCGGCCACGTTGAGCGCACCTCTGTCCTGCTTCACCTCATTGATGGTACCGAAGATGACATTATAAAGTCCTATAAAACCATCCGCCACGAGCTGAAGGAATATGGCGGCGGACTCGATCAAAAAGAAGAAATCATTGCCCTCAATAAAAGTGATGCGCTCGGCTCGGAACTTGCCGAAGACCAGGCTCAAATGCTCGAAAAAGCCATTGGCAAAAAAGTTCATACGATCTCTGCGGTATCAGGTGAAGGCGTCAAAGAAATCCTTTTCGCTCTCGCCGACAGAGTAAAGAACAGAGAGCTGGTCGAATGAACGCTTCCGACGCCATTAAAAACTCCAAACGCGTTGTCATTAAAATTGGCTCGGCTTTGCTAACCAATGAAACACGCGAAGAGCTTAATCAGGGCTGGATTAACGCACTCGCCAAAGATATTCAGGCACTCGTCCAGGATGATAAAGAAATCATCATTGTCTCCTCTGGCGCGGTAGCTCTGGGCCGCAAAGCGCTGGGCATTTCCGCTGACATCCCGCCCGAAGACATCCGCCTTGAGCAAAAACAGGCCGCCTCTGCTGTCGGCCAGCCACACATCTTTACCGGATACTACCACGCCTTTGAAGCGCTCGGCATAACAGTCGCGCAGGTTCTGCTGACCATGGGTGAGACAGAAAGCCGCCGCATGCATTTAAATGCCCGCGAAACGCTCAACACACTCATTGATAAAAATATTATTCCTGTCATCAATGAAAACGACACGATCTCGACCGGCGAACTGCGCTTCGGTGACAATGACCGCCTCGCTGTACGCGTCGCGCAGATGATCGAAGCCGATACCGTGCTACTGCTCTCAAGCACCGAAGGCCTTCATACCGCAGACCCCAACAAAAATCCTGACGCCGAACACATTCCGCTTGTCGAGGACATTACTGACGAACACATCAAAATGGCTGGCGATGCCCTGCCCGGTCTATCCACCGGCGGCATGAAAAGTAAAATCAAGGCCGCGCAAGCTGCCACCCGCGCTGGAATATCCCTCATCATTGCTCGTGAGCTGGAAGGCAAATGCACGCTATTTAAAGCACAGGAAAACGCCCCCAATGCCCGCAAACGCTGGATCGCCACCCATATGAAACCCAAGGGCTCTGTCACAATTGATGACGGAGCCTTAAAGGCGCTTAAGGACGGCAAAAGCCTGCTACCCATCGGCGTAAAGGAAATAGAAGGCAATTTCGAACGCGGTGATGCCGTGAGCATCCAAACCGAAGACGGCAAAGAAATCGCTCTTGGTTTGAGCGCCTATTCATCAAAAGATACGGCAATGATTATGGGGCAGAAGAAAGAATGGGTGCATACGCTTCAGGGTTATTTAGGACGGGACGAGCTTATACACCGGAACGATCTGGTTATGTTTTAATAAACCGCACCGCCCAAAGGCACATCATCCAAGGATGTCAGGGGCACAGCTTCCCCGTTTTCATTGGGTACACCAATGCACAAAAATTCAGATTTTTCTGGCCCCATCTTCATGGTTCCTACATTAACAAGCCCTAAAATCAAAAGACCTTCAAGCTTTTCCTTCGGATAATGGGTATAAGCAGCAACCGTAACCCTTGTTCCGATATCTGATCCAAAATCCGCTATAATACGATATGTAGGTTTTGTGGCCTCTGAATCCTCGACCTTAATAATTCGCCCTAAACGTATGTCCAGAGCCAGAAAAGATGAAAAATCTGCTTGTTCTTTGATAGTCATGTCGCGTTTTACCACGAAGCATATGTCATTGCAAAAACATAGTGACAGCGACCTTAAGCAGCTGACTGGCGTTTGATGGCTTCCCAGCTCTCGATGGTGACTTCCCACATTTCCGCCCGGTTAACACCATTATTATGCGGCAAATCAATTTCCTCCAGAAAAACCGCGCCGGTCTTTTGTTTGACGCGCCGCGAAGCCTCATTGCCAAGCACATTACAAATCGTAAAGCGCGTCACCCCAAGACCCGTAAACACAAAATCATGGATCGGCATCAACGCCTCTGTCATGATTCCCCGTCCATGAAAATCTTCAGACAACCAAAAGCCCCGATTGCCATGACGATCTGATGCCTGTTCCTGAAAATCAATAAAGCCGATAGCTTCGTCGGGGCCGTCTTTCTGTATGATAACCCAGGCATGACACCTCCCCTTTGCCATACGCGGCAAAATATTTTCTTGCAGAAAAAACTCGGCGCCGTTATCGGGGTAAGGCCAGGGAACCTGTGTGCCCAGATGCTGGATAATATTCCAGTTGTTGAAGTGCTTCTGGAGAGAGGGGCAATCCTCCATCGTTGGCGGACGAACAATCAGGCGCTGCGTTTCAAAATTCGGCGTATTCATCCCCTTTTCTACCATAAATAGGGCGCAAACACTACGCAGCACACAAGAGTGTTTATTTTTCCTTCTTCTCTTTTTCGTATCCCGTGTTAGAATCTTTTAATGAAAACAGACACACCAAAAACCATTTATCTCAAAGATTATAAGCCCCTCCCCTATAGCGTTCAGCACATTGATCTGAATTTTAGCATTCACGAGGGCTTTACGATTGTGGAGGCCAAAACCCAATACAAAATGGCCGAGCATTGCCGCGAGGATTTATTCCTGCATGGCGAAGGGCTCGACCTTATGGAAGTCAAAATCGATGGCGAAACGGTCACAGATTATACAACTGACGAAACCGGCCTGACGCTTCCCTGCCCGCACAAACCAGAATTCACATTAGAGATCAAAACCCGCATTCTTCCAGAAGACAACACACGCCTCGAAGGCCTGTACAAATCCGGCGACACTTATTGCACACAATGCGAAGCCGAAGGCTTTCGCCGCATCACTTATTACCCTGACCGCCCAGATGTCATGGCAACCTTCACCACACGTATCGAAGCCAGCAGGGAGCATTACCCCATTCTTCTCGGCAACGGCAACCGTCTGGACCATGGCGACGCCGAACATGGTCGGCACTTTGCCACTTGGCATGACCCGTTCCCCAAGCCCTGTTATCTCTTCGCGCTCGTGGCCGGCGACCTCACCAAAATCGAGGATGAATTCGCCACCAAATCCGGCCGCACGGTCGAGCTCTACATATATGTGCGTCCCGGCGATGAAGGCCAATGCGCCCACGCGATGGAGAGCCTCAAGAAATCCATGAAATGGGAAGAAGACGTTTACGGCCTCGAATATGATTTGGACCTGTTTAATATCGTTGCTGTTAGTGATTTCAATATGGGCGCGATGGAAAATAAATCGCTCAATATCTTCAACACCGCACTGGTGCTGGCCCACAAAGACACCGCAACCGACACCGATTTTATCCGCGTCGAAGGCGTCATCGCCCACGAATACTTCCACAACTGGTCCGGCAACCGCGTCACCTGCCGCGACTGGTTCCAACTATCGCTCAAAGAAGGCCTCACCGTCTTCCGCGATCAGGAATTTTCCGCCGATATGAATTCCCGCTCCGTGCAACGCATTGACGACGTCAATCATCTCCGCCGTTTTCAGTTTTCCGAAGACGCCGGACCGCTCTCGCACCCCATCCGCCCCGATAATTATATCGAGATCAATAATTTCTACACCATGACCGTCTACGAAAAAGGCGCTGAAGTCATCCGCATGATGCAAACGATTTTGGGCCCGGAAAACTACCGCAAAGGCACAGATCTTTATTTCAAACGTCATGACGGTGAAGCCGCCACCTGCGATGATTTTGTTAAAGCGATGGAAGATGCCTCTGAAATAGACCTGTCGCATTTCAAACTCTGGTATTCACAAGCCGGCACACCCGAAATTCATTTCCGCGGCGTCTACAACGAAGATGCCAATAATTACGTCGTCGAGATGGAGCAAAAGATCCCCGACACAGCAGGACAGAAAAACAAAAAACCGATGCACATCCCGGTTAGAATTGGCCTGTTGAATGATAAGGGCGACGACATCCGCAGCGAAACCCTCCACCTCACCGAAGAAAAACAATCCTTCATTCTTGATAACATCCCGTCAAAACCCGTGCCGTCCGTCCTCCGCAATTTCTCTGCGCCGGTAAAGCTCAAAGCCGAGCTCAGCGATGACGAACTTAAATTCCTGATGGTTCATGACTCCGATGGCTTCAACAAATGGGAAGCCGGGCAAACTTACTTCCTGCGCACGTTAAACGCCCTCATCGGCACGGAAAATGAAATCCCCGAGGACTTCCTCGAAACCTACGCCGATCTGATCGACCGCGCCCTTGATAAAACCGCCGACAAAGCCCTGATGGCCCGCGCGCTCAGCCTCCCCGACATCTCCCGCATTGCGCAAGAGCAAGACATCGTTGACCCGCAAGCCATCCACGAGGCCCGCGAAAAAGTTCTGGGCGCCATCGTCCATAATTTCAAAAATAAACTGGAAGAAATCTACACCGCCAATCTCACTGGCCGGAACTTCCAGATCACCCCCGAAGCCATGGGCCAGCGCGCCTTACAAAACACCGTGATGCTCATCGCCGCCAATCAACGCAACGAAGAAGATGCTCTGCGCGCCCAGGCGCATTACAAAGATGCCAACAACATGACCGACCGCATGGCGGCGTTATACCTGGCCTGCGCGCTAGATGGTCCCGTGGGCGAGGAAATCGTCACTGATTTCCATGATCGCTTCAAAAACTATCCGCTGGTGGTGGATAAATGGTTTGGCGCGCAAGCCGCCATCCACCTGCCAAAGACAATTCAGATCGTTAAAAAACTCAAACAGCATCCTGACTTTAATATTAAAAACCCTAATCGTGTACGGTCACTTTACAGCGCCTTTGCGATGATGAACCCGGTGCGCTTTCACGCTGCGGATGGATCGGGATATAACTTCCTGACCGAGGCAGTGATCGAGCTCAACGAGATCAACCCGCAAATAGCCGCGCGGCTGCTGACGCCGATGAAAGACTGGAAACGCTATACGAAAGATAGACAAGAATTGATAAAATCGTCCCTCAGCACAATCATGGAACAGAAAAACCTATCCCCTGATGTGTTCGAGATTGTGAGCAAGACGCTTAAGAGTTAATTGCAGATATGACATTCCTGATATCCGTCTGTCTTTACAATTACAGCCGTACCATCAAAAGCAAAAAGCCTCCCAGCATTAGAAGGATCTGAGACAACGTGCTGTGTAGCACCAATAATTGCATTAGCACCCAACTGTCTTGCCTTATCTTCTAACATTTCCCAGGCTTCATCTTGCTTGCTATGTTGAGAAAAAATAAACCCCAGCGGTATTACTTTATCAACTACATGAAGGTGAATACGTGCCTCAGATGAAGAATGAAGCGGTTTTTGTTTTTCAGCCATTATAAACTCTCCAATTTGCTATGATTTACCTGTGATTATTACAGAGATACCGTTATGTCAACAATATTCGTGTTTATTCGCGTCCCACACCCGTCATTGCGAGGAGCGTCAGCGACGCGGCAATCCAAGGGCTGCAAAGAAAAGACTGGATTGCCGCGCTCATTTCATTCGCTCGCAATGACGAAAGAGAGAACTCTTCGCGTCCGCCTGTCGCGCCGTAGTTTTAGCGAAGGCGGATCGAACCTCCGCGTTTAATTTTTATCTTGACATAAAAGGAATAATATCCTATTATAATTCCCGTTTGTTGCCCCCATAATGGTGGATATGCCGGACGACGAATGCAATAAAGGAATTACCCTCAAAACAAAGAAACAAGAGCCAACCCCCCACCCCGAATAAATTTACGACCGAACTAAAGGAAACAGGAAAAAAGACGATGGCTCAAAGGCTTAGGCATAAAATCGGCAATAACAGCACCCCCCACCCCGACTTCACCCTCGAAAACACCCATAACGGCACCGTCTGCGGCCTCGACGAGGTTGGGCGCGGGCCATTAGCCGGGCCGGTCGTCGCGGCATGCGTTTACATCCCCGAAGAAAAGCGCTGCCTCGACTTCGTTCCTGACATCCGTGACAGCAAAAAACTCTCGAAGCCCAAACTCGAACGCCTCTTTGAACTCATAAGCGAACACTTTACCTTCGGCATTGCTGAAATCTCACCACAGGAAATAGATGAAATCAATATCCTGCAGGCCTCCTTAAAAGCCATGGAGAACGCATATTCCCAATTAAGCAAACCACCCGATCACGCCCTCATCGACGGCAATCACATTCCCAAAAACATGCCCTGCTCTACGCAAGCCGTGATCAAAGGCGATAATAAATCCGTCTCAATCGCTGCCGCCTCGATCCTGGCCAAAGTCACCCGCGACCGCCTGATGACCAAACTGGCCGAGCAGCACCCGCATTACGGCTGGGAACGCAATGTCGGCTACCCTTCACGCGAACATCTCGATGCCATCGACGCGCACGGCATCACCCCGCATCATCGCCGCAGCTACGCCCCGGTCAGGAATTTTCTGGAACACGGCTCAACCAAGACTCAGCGCGCTTTAGCTAGCTAACGCACTGACTCCGTTATGTGAATCGAAAATAATTATAAAAATGTTTCTTGACACAGACTCCCCAATGACTCATGATTCGCCCTTCTCAAATGAAGGAAATAATAAATGTCGAGTCAAAAGAGTCGAATATCCACAGATTCTGTGCGTGTTGGTGACTGCGTCAAATTGATGCGCACCGTCGAAAAAGAGTCCGTTGATTTGGTCTTTGCCGACCCGCCATACAACCTTCAACTCGGTGGTGATCTGCATCGTCCCAACAACACAAAAGTTGATGCGGTTGATAATGACTGGGATCAGTTTGAAAGCCTCAAGACCTACGACAAATTTACAAAGCAGTGGTTGTCCGCCGCACGCGATACATTAAAACCCGATGGCTCTATCTGGGTCATCGGCAGCTATCACAATATTTTCCGTCTGGGCTACATCATGCAGGATATGGGGTTTTGGATTCTCAACGACGTGATCTGGCGTAAATCAAACCCGATGCCGAACTTCCGTGGTCGCCGCTATACCAATGCACATGAAACGTTAATCTGGGCTGGTAAATCCAAAGAGTCCAAATACCACTTTAATTATGACGCCATGAAATCACTCAACGAAGATCTCCAAATGCGCAGTGACTGGTACTTACCGCTCTGCACAGGCGGTGAGCGCCTCAAAAATGAAAACGGCGACAAAGCACACCCGACACAAAAACCGGAAGCGCTCCTTTCCCGCGTTATCATGTCCTCGACCAAAAAAGGCGACACCGTTCTCGATCCTTTCTTCGGCACCGGCACAACTGGCGCGGTGGCCAAAAAACTTGGCCGTCATTACATCGGGTTTGAACGCGAAAAAGATTACGCCAAGATTGCCAAAGAGCGCATCGCTGCTATTGATCCATTGGCTGATAATTTAATTGAAACCACACCCAAACGTGAACAACCTCGTATTCCGTTCGGTACATTGATCGAACGCGGTATGCTAAAGCCCGGCTCCGTATTAACCAATGCAAAGAAAAACCACCACGCCAAAGTCCATGCCGATGGTAGTGTTATTGCCCAAAACCGCATTGAGCCTTTGCGCGGCTCCATCCATAAAGTCGGCGCAGAGCTACAAGGTGCGCCATCCTGCAACGGCTGGACCTTCTGGCATTACAACGATAATGGAAAAAATATTCCGATAGATAATTTACGTCAGAAAATTCGTGCAGAATCTGCTTGACTAATCCTTTGCCTCTTGCACCTGAATTTCAATTTCTGCGTCATTGGCACCTTGATCGGCTTTTGCTTCAGAATCCTGCACCTGGATTTCAGACTCTTCTTGGTTGGACTCTAAACTAGATTTTTCTTCAGCCTTTTTCTTCTTCTTTGATTCCTGATATTTCTTAATTAAGTCCTGTTCCATTTTAGATTTTCTTTTGCGACTCCGAAAACTTTCGGAATACAGCAACATCTTTCTCTCTATATCACCATAAATCTCATAGCCTTCCAGAACCGCCAGAACATTGCCCAGACCTACACCCTCCCGCGTTCTGGCTTCACCACGGGAAGCGAAAAACTTGACCTTCATAACAAGATATATATCACGTCCTTCATGCATAAATTGTTCATTTTGCTGATGTGCGGGCAATTCCTGAAAATATTTCAATTTATTACTGATATATATATCTGCAAGTTCCCTATTCACTGGCAGAAAAGTCAGATTAAACGGTCTGCTGAATTCAACAACAAGACCGCGCGGGTAACCTGCGATATTACCTTGTTTGCCACATATTGATTCTGTTAAATTCGTTGCAAAAACTTCAAAACGACGCGTGGAATATATTTTGTACTTTTCCGCAACATCAAAACCTTCTTTTTCAAAGTCATAATCTGTAACTTTTAACGGCTGCATAAATTCAAAACGCAAAGGGAAAAGGTCCTTGTTGTCTTCAATAAAAGCAGCACCGGACTTTCTAATCTCCCGCCATTCAAAATCGTGGCTATAATAATCCTTGTAGATGTCACATTCGTTAATCAGCATGAAGTTATCGATATGGACCTGGTTTTTGATATCCAGCTTCGAAAGCGCCCAAAAAAGATGGGATAAACTTTTTACTGTGATTTCTTCGTATAAAAACTTTTTCTTAGGCTCCTGGGCTTCTTGCTTTTTCTTTTCCTTTTCGTCTTCAGCTTTCCGCACCTCTTGTCCGTCCTGAACTTCCTCGACTTCCTGAGCAGGTTCTTCCGCCAAAACATAAGGGACAGTTCCCGGCATCATAAAAAGAAACAGGAAGAACAATAGAAATCTTTTATTGTTAAAATAATTCAAATTACACCGCTCTATAATTGTTATCACACCCTGTAATTATAGGCTTTTGGGCCATAAACTGCAACTTTAGGTACTTAACCGCATGGCTTTGCTGAATAAAGTAGGAAAACCGATCGTTTTTAGCTCATTTTCATCACACCAAAAGTAATCGTCCTGTGTTTTCAATGCATTAACTGATATAGCACATTTTAACCCCAATTCCAGGTCGAAATGGGTGAAGCTGTGGTGAACGCTCTGCCTTTTTTCTGCAAAAGTTAGGTCTTTCAAATTTTCAAGGTGTTTAACTCCACGTTTTTTCTTCCGTTCAACCCACTCTGATGTCGGCAGTCCAACCATACCACCCAACATTCCTTTCGAAGGTCTTCGATGTAATAACACCCTGCCCTCGCTATCTTGTACCCAATAAACAAAACCAAACTTCTGTGGCTTAACGGACTTCTTCTCCCGCACCGGCAACTCTTCTTCTATACCTTGCTTATGCGCGACACATTTCTTACTGATCGGGCACAAACCACATTTCGGCGAACGCGGCGTACAAATACCGGCACCGATATCCATCAGGGCTTGCGCGTAATCCCCCGGCCTATCCTTGCGTCTGTCTGACAAAGAATGTGCATGCACCTTCAATATTTTCTTAGCCCCCGGCACAGCATCCTTCAC
The DNA here is from genome assembly GCA_021775965.1 of Alphaproteobacteria bacterium. Taxonomy (GTDB): domain Bacteria; phylum Pseudomonadota; class Alphaproteobacteria; order Micavibrionales; family Micavibrionaceae; genus UBA5701. The sequence continues at coordinate 30,132 of JAJFGV010000025.1, read as the reverse complement.
TGCAAAGTAACGCGCCATGACCCGTTCAATATTCCCATCAACAACAGTGGCGGGCTTATCAAATGCAATCGAGGCAATCGCCGCACTGGTGTAATCACCAATCCCCGGCAAATCTTTCAGCGCTGCCTCACTCTGCGGAAACACACCGCCCAACTCCCCGGCAACCACCTGCGCGCATTTATGAAGATTCCTAGCCCGCGCATAATACCCCAGCCCGGCCCATTCACTCATAACCTCATCACGCTCTGCTCTAGCCAAAGCCTGCACATTCGGCCACTTATCCAAAAACTTGGTAAAATACGGAATAACCGCACCAACCGTGGTCTGCTGAAGCATAATTTCCGATAACCACACATGATACGGGTCAGCTTTTTGCCCCGGAGCCGCCCGCCATGGTAGGATGCGGGCATGTTTGTCATACCATGACAAAATCTGTCCACGAAATTCTTGAACGTCTTTAGCGTCCCTCTTGTTGTTAGCCTTTAAACTTGCCATTCTTTCTATCTATCAAATCAGGATCAGATATGCGACCCGTTTCCGAAGCCACAGGCCGTGTCACCGGCAAGAGTTTTTCCCGCAAATATATATCGCTGGGCCGCATCCTGACGCATTGGAACGATATTATTGGCGCTGATCTGGCGCAAAAGGCCCAGCCGGTCAAACTACGCTACATAAAACATAAAGAAGGCAAAAAGCCGCAAGCCTCCCTTGATATAGCCACCACCAGCGCGGATGCCACTCTACTTCATTACCAGAAAGACCTTATATTAGAGCGCATCAATCAGATCTTTGGTGAGCGCTGGATTACCGCCATCCGTTTTGTGAACGTCCCAGCCAATACAGACGCCGCAAAGCCCAAAAAACAAAGGAAACCCTTGACGGAAGGCGAAAAAAATCATCTATCCTCTATGCTGAATGATATTGGCGACCCGGATATACGCGCCAGGCTCAAAAGTATGGGCGAAGCTATGTTAATGGAAAAAAGTCTATGAAGGTCAATGCGAACACACTACGCGCGGGAAACGTTATTGAATATAACGGCAGACTCTGCGCCGTCGTAAAAAATGATCTTGTCCAACCCGGCAAAGGCGCAGCCGTGGCGCAAGTTGAACTTCGTGACCTTAAAACCGGCAGCAAGGACAATGTCCGCTTCCGTACCCAGGAAACCGTTGAACGCGTACGGCTGGAGCAAGAGCGATACCAGTATCTATACCCCGAGGGTGACCAGTTCACTTTCATGCATAATGAAAACTACGAACAAATCACCATAACCAGAGATATTATCGGCTCGCCCGCTGCCTATTTACAGGAAGGCATGATTGTCGAAGTTGAAAGCTATGAAGAACAGCCACTCGGTGTTACCCTACCAACGACTGTCACGTTAGAAATTACCGAAGCCGAACCTGTCGTCAAAGGCCAAACAGCCACGACATCCTACAAACCGGCCGTCCTTGAAAATGGAGAAAAAGTTATGGTGCCACCCCATGTTGAATCCGGCACACGCATCGTCGTAAAAACCGAAGACGGCACCTATGTCGAGCGGGCCAAGGACTAATGGCAAAACCATCACCACTAATGAACATCATGGTCCGGGCTGCTGAAAAAGCCGCGCGCTCACTTATACGCGACTTTGGCGAGGTTGAGCAACTTCAGGTCTCTAAAAAAGGTCCCGGTGATTTTGTGTCTGCCGCCGACAAGCGCGCCGAAGAAATTATCTTCGAGGAGCTTAAAAAGGCCTATCCTAACTATAGCTTCTTAATGGAAGAAAGCGGATCGGTTGAGGGAAAAGACAAGGATCATCTATGGATCATTGACCCGCTGGATGGCACCACCAACTTTCTGCACGGCATTCCGCATTGGTGCATCTCTATTGCCCTGCAGGAAAAAGGCGAGCTGGTCGCCGGCCTCATTTATGACCCGATCAAAGATGAAATGTTCAGCGCTGAAAAAAGCCAGGGCGCTTTTATGCGCCGCAAACGCCTGCGTGTCTCGGGCCGTGACGATCCAATGATGGCAACAATCGCCACCGGAGCCCCCCGCCGTTCTCAAAAACAAAAAGATTTGTTCCTGAAGGAATATGACGCTGTGCAGGCAATGGCACCAGGCCTTAGGCGTTTTGGCGCGGCAGCCCTCGATCTTGCCTATGTTGCCGCCGGTCGTTTTGAAGGATTCTGGGAACGAAACCTTAATTCCTGGGACGTCGCAGCCGGCATTATCATCGTAAAAGAATCCGGCGGCTTTATTTGTGACCTCGATAGTGATAAAAACAATCCTGTTGAAACCGGAAATATACTGGCGGCCAATCAGGGGCTTTATGACCCGCTGAAAAAAGTGCTAAATAATATTTAGCCCAATTGAACAATGTTTAGATTTAAACTCTTTATCGCAATAGCTGTTTTTGCAGCGTGGATATCAATTCATGCACAGCCCACCCATGCCGCCGATGATGTCGAGGTTAATCTTGATGTGCTTGATGACATCCGTGACTACCGCCCACCGCCGATGTTCGACCCCAAAAACGCGCCTTTAACCAGCTATAATCAAAACAAGAAACAGGTAAAAGAGTTTCCACTGGAAGTTAAGACCCGGAAAAACTCTATGAACCCCCAGTTTAAGCCACATGTCAAAGTGGCGCCGCCCGCATTTGTGAAACCGGTTGAAAGAGAGCCTGTTTATAAACTGGCGACGCCTGTGCCATTGACCGGATATAGCTCAGCTCCTCTTCCTGCCCCTGTTCCAAAAAGAAAGCCCTACCTACAAAAAGCGGCGGTCTCTCAAACGGCATTAAAATCACTTCTTCCTGATGTTGAGCCATCTGCAGCCCGTATGCCGCCGGTACCAAAAAGAAGGCCAAAAAAGCTTCATGCTTCCAAAAGCTTTATCCAGAACACAATAGCCGCCAGAAAGCCCATAACAAAGGAAACGCTGATAGAGCCCAGCGTCCAGGACATTCTGGCCAGTATAGAGAGCAACAAATCTGTCGAGGCCAAACCGCCGCCGCCCGCCGCCGAGCCGCCACCTGTGCTACAAGAGCAAGGAAGCCGCCAACCGGACAACAAACAACCCATAGGCGTTGAATACAGTGCAAAACAGATCATATCCTTGCCTTTCGCTCCCGGCGCAACTGATATGAACGTAAAAACCAGACAGGTTTTTGACAAAGAAGCTTTCGATTTATTAAAGAAAAATCCCAATTTTCGTGTGCAGGTACAGGCTTTTGCCACCCCTTTCGGAGAAGGACAAAGCAGCGCCAGACGGCTTTCCCTGACCCGCGCCATCTCGATCCGCGCCTATCTGATTGAAAAGAATGTCGATCCCAAACGTATCGATGTCCGGGCATTGGGCACCAAAACCGGCACAGCACCCCTGGACCGTGTCGACCTGGTCTTTATAGACGAAAACGACGTTCTTTAGTTTAGAGCGCCCTTAGAACAACTTTTCTGGAAAATTCTTGACATAAGTGCACACCTACTTTAAAAACCTCCTATAAAGTTTCCGAAATACTATGAAAGGCCAGTAAAATGAGCAAAACACCCCTTATAAAAATATCTAAAAAATACCGCTCGCATCTAAATCCTATTTTCCATCAGGCTGTTGGAGATAGCTCGCATCGCGATGCCGCAACGCTTATTTCCATTGGGGCTGATGTGAACGCCGTAAACGAAGAACCTCGAAACATGACCCCCCTAATGACTGCTGCATACAAAAAAGACAAGCTCATGATTGAACAACTACTTGCTGCTGGGGCCAATATTAATGCTGTCGATGCAAGCGGATGGTCCCCGCTTAAATATGCAGTCGAAAACAAAGATCATGAAATTATAGATATTCTTCTGACTAAAAAAGCTGACTTAAATTCAGCACGAACCGATGATGGTTATCCGAACAGGAACAGAACTATATTGATGTCTGCTGCAGCTCAACCGGACAACACCATTGTAAAAAAATTGATTGCTGCTGGTGCTGAGGTCGAACCAACAGGGAGAGATACAGAGGGCGCTACCCCTCTGATAATAGCCTCATTTTGTGGTCATGATAATAATGTTAGAACCCTGCTTGAAAATGGGGCCGACATTCATGCACAGAACAAATACGGAGGAACGGCGCTACTACATGCTGCAACAAGAGGCAATCCCACGGTTATCAAAACTTTACTGGAAAAGGGCGCTGATATTAAGGATACAGATAAAAATGGTGAAAATGCCTTAGTACATGCCGTAGCCTGTGTACACAACGGTCACGACAGTAGAGAATTTGCCATCAATGCACTGTTAGAGATACCAGGAATTGATCTGAATGCCAAACATCATTACGAGGGAGAAACAGCCCTGATGTACGCCATACGATACCACAGCTATGACAACATCATAGATAAACTGCTGGCAGCTGGCGCAGACGTTAACGCTAAAGACAATGACGGGTATACAGCATTAATAAGAAGGGCGGATAAACGCTATAGCGTAAGCGATAGAGAAGTAGATAGAGAAAGAATTGAAAAATTACTTGCTATTGAAACTATTGATGTAAACGCACAGAACAATAAGGGCCAGACAGCTCTCATGGTTGCCGCATCAAGAGACCATCAATGGGTTGTCGACAGATTACTGGCCATTCCGGGCATTGATGTAAGCATAACTGACAACGAAGGAAGAACTGCATCAATGCTGGCTGCACAGAAGCAACACATTGGACTTGCCACCCAATTGCAAGGTGTGGCCGCACCTGTTATGAAATAAATCTATTAATCGACAGAAAAATAACCCCTGCTCATATAAAAAGTGGCATTTTCCAGCTATTTTCTATAGATATCTTATCTGTACTTATATTTTTGGAGCCGGGATGCCTAATCGAAGCAAAATCGTAGCCATTGTTCTATTGTTAGCAATAGGCGCTATCTGCCTGTATTACTTCACAAATACAGCGCAGGAAGCCGCCCAGCCAGCCGAATCCCTCCAATCGGCGATGACGGAATCGGAGGAGGCTCAAAACAACGCTGAAGAAACCGAAATAGCGCAGGAAGAAACGATTCCCGAGGAAGAATTCGTCGAAGTTGACGCCCCAATAGCCTCTCAATCCACAGCGACAATCGATGTTGCAGCCGCCCTTAAAGAGCGGCGCATCGGCGATCCTAACGCGCCGGTAACCATCCGCGAATATGCCTCGCTCACCTGCGGCCATTGCGCCCATTTCCATAAAACAATATTTCAGCAGCTAGAAATACAATCAATCAATACCGGCAATGCCTCGCTGATCTTTACCGATTTTCCGCTGAACAAACCGGCCCTTGATGCCTCGATGGTTGCCCGTTGCCTGCCCGAAGGTCGCTATTTTAGCTTTCTTAGCCTTCTTTTTGAAACCCAGGACGACTGGGCCTTTGACGCCAATTACATGAAATATCTCAAACAAAATGCCCAGCTGGCCGGCTTAAGCGCCGCACAATTCGACGCTTGCGTTAACAATGAAGAATTACGCGACGGTATTCTCGCCCGCATGAAAAGCGAGCAGGAAAAATACGAAATTAATTCAACCCCGACTTTTGCAATCGGTGAAACTGTGATCCGCGGCGCATTGCCGCTGGCCAGCTTTACCAAAACCATCGACGACCAAATCAAAGCGAAAGAGGCCCCACAAACCGAACCAAGTACTGAGTAAATGATTCAATTTAACCGCCTTCGCCTTAGTGGCTTCAAATCTTTTGTTGACCGCACCGAACTAGACATCGGTAACGGCCTCACTGGTATTGTCGGCCCCAATGGTTGTGGTAAATCCAATCTGGTTGAGGCTTTACGCTGGGTCATGGGCGAAAACTCCGCCAAACGCATGCGCGGCGGCGGCATGGAAGATGTCATCTTTGCCGGCACAGCCAAACGCACCGCCCGCAATATCGCCGAAGTTTCCCTTCTACTGGGCAATACGGCCCGTGATGCGCCCGCCGCTTATAATGCCAGCGATGAAATTGAAGTCGTGCGTAAAATCGAAAAAGACCACGGTTCAAATTATAAAATCAATGGCCGCAATATGCGCGCCCGCGACGTTCAGATGCTTTTTGCCGATAGTGTTATTGGCTCCGGCTCCCCTGCCCTCGTCTCGCAAGGACGCGTTACCAAGATCATTGACTCCAAACCGCTGGAACGCCGTTTGATCCTCGAAGAATCCGCAGGCATTTCCGGCCTATATGCCCGCCGCCATGAGGCTGAGCTTCGCCTCAAAGCCGCTGATGGCAATCTGCTCCGCGTTGAAGATATCGTTGGCTCCATGGAAGACCGCCTCGCAGCTCTCAAGCGTCAGGCCCGCCAGGCCAGCCGCTACCGCAACATCAACGCCCAAATTCGTCAGCTTGAATTAACCGTTGCCCATCTTGAATGGAGCAATCTGAATGAGCGTATCCAGAAAAATCAGGACCGCTTCGAAAAAAGCGAAAGCATCGTGGCTGACAAATTCGCCACGGTTACGCAGCTGACCAAGACCCAGAACACGCAATCCGAGGAACTGCCGCCTCTACGCCAACAAGAGGCTGAAATCGCAGCCACTGCGCAAACCCAAAAGATCGCTCTGCAACGCCTCGAAGACGAAAGCAACCGCCTCGAACAGCTTTTAGAAGAAACCAAAGAGCAAATCGCCCAGACCAAAACCGATCATGAGCATGAGAGCAATATCCTCAAAGAGAGCACCGAGCTCATGGAACGCATGGAGGGAGAGCAAAAGAAACTCCTCGATGAACAGGAGCAGGAAAGCGGCAAGCTCGAAGAAAAGGACAAAACCCGCGCAGAACTGGAAAAAAAGGTTCTAGCGCTAGAGGAAAAGCACACAGCCCTGATGGAAAGCGCTGCTGAATCTCGCGCCCGCAAGGAATCTCTGGCCCAACAAATCACCCAGAACGAAGACCGCATAGAAATCGTCACGGCCCGCAAGGACAAAGCCAAAAGCGAATATGAAGCGCTCGCCGGTCAAGCCGGACAGGAAAAGTACATCAAGGAATTAAATAGTAAAATTAGTGATTTAGAAGAAAAAGCTAAGAAAATAGATGAAGATATGGCTGCCGCTTATGAAACGGCACAAAACGCACAAAAACGCGCCAATGAAGAGCGCACAGCCCTCACAGCCATTGAGAGCAAAAAATCAGAATTTAACGCCGAAATCTCGATGCTAGAGTCGTTTTTCGAGCAGGACAGCGGCGAAAGTTTCTCACCTGTTCTTGATCAGGTCGCCGCCGATACCGGCTTTGAAAAAGCCCTGTCCCGCGCGTTGGGTGACTCGCTCATGGCCTCACTGGAGGAAAACGCTCCATCCAGCTGGATCAAACGCAGTATCAACAATTTGCCTTCTCTACCCCAAGGCACGCAATCGCTTCTGCCCCATATCAAGGCGCCCGAAGCCCTGCATCTCTCGCTCAGCCAGATTGGCTTTGTACAAAATGAATCTGATGGCGACCGTCTGGTACAAGAATTAAGCCCCGGCCAGTCTCTGGTGTCAGCCAGCGGCACCTACTGGCGCTGGGATGGCTACCGCGTTAAATCCACGGCCACAGACCGCCACTCCTTGCATCTCGAGCAAAAAAACAAGCTTGGTGAATTAGAGAAAAAACGCCCGCAAATTGCCGAACTTTTCGCCGCCGCTGAAAAAGCATTAGAGCGCAGCATCAACCAACAGGACGAAAGCCGCCAGAAACATGAATCGCTTCAGGCCGAACTACGCGAAACCCACGCCAAGCTGACCGAACTGCGCCAAAGCCAGGGCAACGCGCATGAAGAGCAAGCCAAACGCGAGAGTGAAAATGCCCGCCTGAAAGAAACCATCGCCACGGCCGCCGAAGACATCGACAGCTTACAAGCAACCATCGAAAAAGAGAAAACGCTTCTCTCCGTCTACGAAGAAACCGAAGACGACGAGCAAACCGAAAATGCTGATGAGGTTAAGCAAGCCCTGCTCGATGCCCGCAGCGCTCATCAGACCGCCATGCGCGCCTTCGATCTTTACCAGCAAGAGCAAAACAGCCGTAAAGCCCGCCTGCACGCGATTTCCGATGAGCGCATCAATCTTAAAAACCGCTCGATCCGGGCTGCCGAACGTCTGAAGGATTTAGGCGAGCGCGATGAAATGCTCGAGGGCAAACTTGAGGAATTGAAACGCCAGCCAAAAGATTCCCAAAAAGGCAAAGAGGAACTTTTAACCCGTATCACTGATCTGGAAAAACAACGTCAGGATGCCGCCGATGCACTCGCCAAATGTGAAAACGAAGTTTCCGAGACTGGTAAGGCCCTCAAACAAGCCGAATCCATGCTCGGTGAAGCCCGCGAATCCCGCGCCCATGCCCAAGCCACACTCGACACCCTCAGGGAACAAATGGAAGGCACCAGAGCTTCCGTCAAAGAACATTTCGATATGGAGCCCCAGGCGCTGACCGAACATTTGACCTCCAATCCCGAAGGCCAGGACGTTGAATCCTTGCGCGCCAAGAAAGAAAAAATCAGCCGCGAGCGTGACAATATCGGCCCTGTAAACCTGCGCGCCGATGACGAAACGCAGGAACTCGAGGCCGAGCTGGCCACCTTGCTCCACGAACGCAACGATCTGGCCGAAGCCATCGCCGAGCTCCGCGGCGGCATTGCCGAGATCAACAAGGAAGCCCGCGAACGCCTGCTGGCCGCCTTCGAACACGTAAATGCGCATTTCCAGGATCTCTTCACCCGTCTCTTTGGTGGTGGCAAGGCGTATCTGGCCCTGATTGACAGCCCCGATTCAAAAGACCCGCTCGGCGCCGGCCTTGAAATCTTCGCCGAGCCACCCGGCAAGACCCTACAATCTCTATCCTTACTTTCCGGTGGTGAACAAACATTGGCCTCGATCGCACTGATCTTTGCGATGTTCCTGACCAACCCGTCACCGATTTGCGTGCTGGACGAGATTGACGCGCCGCTTGATGACGCCAATGTCGATCGCGTTTGTGATTTGCTTGATGATATTGCCGAGCGCGGCGAAACACGTTTCCTTGTCATCACCCACCACCGCCTGACCATGGCACGAATGGATCGCTTGTATGGGGTGACCATGGCCGAAAAAGGTGTATCTCAGCTGGTTTCCGTTGATCTGCAGCAGAGCTTTGATTTCCTAGAGGCAGCCTAGAAACTTGCATGGTTCTGTAAAACAGACTATGTTCCAGCAATTGTATATAAATATGCTGAAGGATTTTAGTTATGAACTCTCAAAATTCTACACAAGAATATAGCCTCATTTTTAATGATCTGCACTTGGTGCAGACCGGTAAAGTACCCACTTTCTTAACAGGAGAGATCAAACAGAATTTTGGCTTTCAAAAACATGAAGGCAGTTATTTATACAGGATCACCCTTGAAAGTGACGGAAATGAACTGAATGTTCACCTTACAGATTCTCGGTATTCCGAAGGAACCTGGGTCTCAGGATATGTCGATCAGGACTTAATCAATCAAGGTATGTTAAGACTATATAATGTCGTAGGACATAAGATAAACGGAAGCACTAATATAATAAAGAGAGAGCTCACTATCCTGGGGAACCGTATGCAAGCAGATTTTGGGCGCCGTCAAGATCTGGACATACGCTCGAACCCTGCCATAGAGGAATTAACTTTCACAAAACAATGGTAAACGATCTCGACAATCTCGAAGACAAAATCGACAAGGCCCGCGGCCCCGACACCAGTGCCGAAGACGCGGCCGCTGAAGAAAACGCCAATAATATGAGTAATGGCGTCCGCGCTGGGGCCGAGTTGGTCGGCTGCATCGCCGCCGGCGGGCTAATCGGCTTCGGACTGGACCATTGGCTGGGCACAAACTGGATATTTATCCCGATGTTGCTGCTCGGCATTGTCACCGCCTTTGTGAATGTTTACCGCACCACGCAAAATATTGGCACTTCTGTTGGATATTCGGAGTTGCAAAAGGCGCAAAAAGGCGCTAAAAACGCGCCTAACGACGACGAAGAGTAAAGAAAGAGACTTATGGCAGACCCGATCCACCAGTTTGTAATCCAGCCGATCATACCTTTCGAGGTTGGCGGTATTGACCTTTCTTTCACCAATTCCGCCCTTTGGATGACCATAGCAGCCGTGACCTCCATTACATTCCTCAGCATTTCGATGCGCCGCAAATCACTGGTGCCCGATCGTATGCAGATGTCCTCGGAAATCGTCTATCAGTTCATCGCCGATATGATCCGCGAAAATATAGGCTCCAAGGGCCGTGAATACTTCCCACTGATATTCACCATCTTCATGATGGTGCTAATGGGCAACATACTGGGCCTGATCCCCTATTCATTTACATATACGAGCCATCTGATTGTCACCGGCTCCCTGGCTCTCATGATCTTCCTGATGGTCATGGTCATCGGTGTTTTCCGCCACGGCACGCACTTCTTTAGCCTGTTTTTGCCGCCGAACGTGCCTGTGTGGCTGTTACCGCTTATTATTCCGATTGAAATCGTGTCATTTTTGGCGCGACCTATCACGCTTTCTGTGCGGCTCTTCGCCAATATGATGGCCGGCCATATTATGCTCAAGGTTTTTGCTGGTTTCAGCGCCGGAGCCATGAGTCTTGGCGCAGCCGGCGTTATAGCCGGCCTGTTCCCGGCGGCCTTTAATACCGTCATGATTACCTTCGAATTGCTGATTGCCTTCCTACAGGCTTATGTTTTTACGATTCTGTGCTGTATTTACCTAAAAGATACTATTGAAATTGGGCATTAAATGTGTAGGATCACCATCAATTAACCACTGAAAAGAAAAGGAAAAAATAAATGGACCTAGAATCTGCAAAACTTATCGCTGGTGCGCTTGCACTTTTGCCTATCATAGGTGTTGGTATAGGATTGGGCATGATTTTCGCCTCATACAACACAGCTGTTGGTCGCAACCCAAGTGCGCAGCCTATTTTGGAGAAAAAATTCTTCCTGACCTTCGCATTGACCGAGGCTCTGGCGATTTTCTCTCTGCTGATCTCATTGATCATTATCTTTGTGTTGTAAATGCAGACGCTGTTTAAAACAGCTTTAGCCGCTTACGGCTCCTCTATACTGCTTGCTTCACAGGTTTGGGCAGCAAGTGATGGGCATGGTTTGGTTGAAGAAGCTGCCCATCATGCTACTGAAGAACATGCCAAAGGCGGCCTGCCACAATTTGATCCCAGCTTCTTCCCTACCCAGATATTCTGGCTCGTGGTTGTTTTTGGCGTCATGTACATCTTCTTTGCCAGAAAGACTCTGCCGGAAATATCAAGCGTGCTGGAAAACCGCCGGGATCATATACAGAACGATCTCGACACCGCAGAAAAACTGAGAGAAGAAGCAGAAGAAGCCCACCGCGCCTATGATGAGGCCCTCGACAAGGCACGGACGGAAGCCTCAGACCTCTTCGCCGAAGCTGAAAAGAAAGTCAAAGACAAGTCGAGCAAAGATTTTCAGGCTTTCTACGAACGTTCTTCCAAGGAAATAAAAGCCGCCGAAGCTGAAATCGAAAAAGCCAAGGCTGATGCCTTCGAGGAAATGAGCACGATCGCCGCTGAAATCGCCTCGCAAGCCGCGAAAAAGATTGTTGGCATCTCAACGGATATCAACCAAGCCAAAACGGTTATTGAGTCTCTTCACAAGAACAATAAAAAGAAGGCTGCATAATGGAGTTTTTATCAGACGAACATGCATGGCTGGTTATTTCTTTTATCGCCTTTCTGGGCATTCTTTGGAAATTCGGCAAGGATGCGATGCTGAACGCGCTTGATGGGCGCATCGGCGACATTCAAAAAGAAATTCAAACCGCTGAAAGCTTGCGCATCGAAGCACAGGAAATGCTCGCCCAGTATCAACGCAAGCACCGCGATGCCATGCAGGACGCAGAAAAAATTATTGCCGATGCAAAGGTCAGTGCCGAAGCCAACCGCAAACAAGCCGAAGAAAATCTAAAAAGCAATCTCGAGCGCCGCGAGGCCCAGCTTAAGGAACGCATCAAACGGATGGAACAATCCGCCATCAATGAAATCCAAACCTATGCCGCCGATCTGGCCATGAAGGCGGCCACTGAAATTATCACAGACAAGCTTGACCAAAAAACAAGCGAAAAACTGATAGACCAATCGATCAAGGATTTATCGACCCAGATGCACTAGAGTTCGCTTAGGAGCGTAATATGTCAGAAGCGCTTAAATCTTTACCACCCGAACAAATCGTCAAACAACTCGGCCAGGACGCCAAAGCCGCCAGCCGCATTCTGGCACAAACAACCGCCAGAGAAATCAACGACCTCCTATCCTCCATCGCTAAAAACCTGCGCGGCAACGCAGCCGACATTATTACCGCCAATAAAAAAGATCTGGCCAGCGCCGAACAACGCGGCCTCAACCAGGCCATGACCGACCGCCTAATGCTCAACAATGACCGCATCGAAGCCATGGCCGTTGGCATCGAAACCATTATCGACCTCGATGATCCTGTCGGCCGCCAGCTTTGGGAAACAATGCGCCCCAACGGCCTGCGCATTGAACGTGTGTCCGTTCCCATCGGCGTACTCGGTATGATTTATGAATCGCGTCCCAATGTTACAATTGATGCGGCTGCACTTTGCCTAAAGTCTCGCAACGCCGTCATCTTGCGCGGCGGCTCCGAAAGCCTGCACAGCTCACTCGCGCTCCACAAGATCATCCAATCCACTCTACAAGACCACAACCTGCCCGAAGCCTGCGTTTCAATGATTCCAATCGCAGACCGCGAAGCCGTCGGCGCTATGCTCGCTGCCCATCAATATATCGACGTGATGATCCCACGCGGCGGCCGCAGCCTGATTGAGCGCGTGATGAACGAAGCCCGCATGCCGGTCTTTGGCCACCTCGAAGGCATCTGCCACATTTATATCCACCCCAGCGTAAAACCTGAAATCGCCCGCCAGGTTACATTAAACGCCAAAATGCGCCGCACCGGTATTTGTGGTGCGCTCGAAACGCTACTGATTGACAAAGACCTTGATCAGGATCTAGCCAAAAACGTATTGGCCGATCTTCTTGATGCCGGTTGTGAAATTGTCGGTGACAAAATGGTACAAAATCTCGATGGCCGCATCGGCGAAGCCAAATCAGAAGACTGGCACACCGAATATCTCGATGCCAAATTAAGCTGCGCCATCGTCAGCAATGTCGAGGAAGCCGTCAACCACATCAACACCAACGGCTCTCATCACACCGACAGCATCCTCGCCGAAGATACCAAAGACGTTCAATATTTCCTCAAAAATGTCGATAGCGGCATCACCATGCACAACGCCTCAACCCAGTTCGCTGATGGCGGTGAATTCGGCATGGGCGCAGAAATCGGCATCGCCACCGGAAAAATGCACGCCCGCGGCCCCGTTGGGCTCGAGCAATTATGCACCTATAAATATATCGTCCATGGTGAAGGACAAACCCGTCCGTAACCCTCCCCCGTCATCCCGGCGGCGCACAAAGTGCGCTTATACAACCGGGGTCCAGTAAGGCCAACCGCCTGTACTTAAACGACAAACCTAAAATTTTCATAAAAATTTGCTAAACCCACAGCGTTGTGTTACCATAATTTTGATTACAAGAGATTAATAATTTAAAAAAATTCCGTAAAAACGGGCAAAAAAAACAGTGTGACGGTAAGGGAGAAAATTATGGCGGTTTCAACGCAAAACAATCAAACTACAGCAACATTCAATAATACGGTTACGTGTAACAATGGGCTTATTTTGAGCACGGGTGACGGCCGTGCAAGGCTCGAAATACCCGGTATACTCCACATAACAATGTCCGGCGATAACCTTAGCAGTAAAAACTGTAGCGATTTTAGCGGACATATAGAAAATGTTACTGTTGCATTACAGTCCCCCACAACAAAACAAACGAGCGCTCCTGATGCTACCGCCTATGAGCTTAATCAAAGAGCTGTCCAGATTGGTGATGTTCTTGGAAAGGATTACAAGCTTCCAGAAAGCCTGAAGCGTTTGGACGGCTGGATGATTTATAACATCACAGATGCTGGCATGCCGCAAGCTCTGGAAGCGGATAAAACCGCGCCAAAAAAACATGTAACTTGGACCGACGCTAAAGTGCATGCGGGCGTGTTACAAGGGCAAGGGCACAGAGCAGCTCACCTTTGGACTGCCGAGGATTCTGAGGCCATATTTCAAAACCTTGATAACGGGACACTCCCCATTAAAGAAAATTTTCATGCAGAACATGGTTATGTCTTTTTTGGTGCGGCATCGGAAGATCGTCACTGGGGAAAGGATAGGTCCACCCCGTTACGCGCAAAGATGTATTACCCAGCTAACAATGTTCATCGCTCAGCTCCTATAAGAGGTGAAAATGCGTATGCGCGCGCTCTACAGGATGTGCCGGAGCTTATACCACCATCAACACCAAACAACCCCTAGGATAGGCTGCGATGGTCATTCATGCCCCGTCAGCTATTTTAGTCTTGCTTGCGCAAGACCACGGGGATGACGTATGAAGGAGGATGACCCTATTCACACCACCACATATTCGCAACACCCCGCGCTGGAACAATATGCGTGTCGGCCTGCTTGGCGGTTCATTCAACCCGCCGCATGAGGGCCATGTCCATATATCTCTTGCCGTTTTGAACAGCCTACAACTCGATGCTATCTGGTGGCTGGTGACGCCACAAAATCCGCTCAAGGGCGACATCATCCCCCTGCCCATCGAAGAGCGCATGGAGATGTCGAGAGAGCTGATCACCCACCCGAAAATCCTGGTCACCGATCTTGAAAAAGAACTCGGCACGACCCTGACCTATCACAGTATCAAAGCGCTCAAATCCCGCTTTCCCAAAACCGATTTTGTCTGGATCATGGGCATGGACAACGTCCATAGCTTCCATCACTGGAACAACTGGCGCGATCTTCTGATGGAAATCCCCATGGCTCATCTAACCCGCAGCCCCGCCACATCGCTTGTGCGCAACTCCCCGGCCAAAATGCAGGCCGGACAACGCCATATTGTGGTTGATAAAGGCGGGCGTTTTCCGCTTGATTCGGGCCTCACATACTGGCTTTTGCAGAAAAAAATGGTTGATATTTCCTCAACCGAACTACGCAATAAAAACCCCTAAATACAGGCACTTACTGCAATGCATCCCATAAAAACCGCAGATTTCTGCGCTTCACAGTTGCCAGAGCGCCCAAAACAAAATATAATAGAGATATGAGTTTGATATTAAAAATGACCTATCAAACAGGAAGCGAGGGTTCATAATTTGAATAGAACCTGGGCCTTTCCCGAGAGTAAAAAATCCGCACTAGCGGGGTATAAAACGCCTGAACCTTTTGGTTCGGGTTTTTTTGTGCCAATTCAACACCAGCATAAGGAGGTGCCACCATCTTAACCCATGAAACCAAAGGGCCAACAAGCCCAGACGACCTCAAAACGCTTATCGAGCAGTCCTTGGACGCAGACAAAGCGTTAGATATTATCACCATCGATCTCCATGATAATACGGCTCTGGCCGATTACATGATCATCGCATCCGGAACATCTTCAACACATGTACGCGCCCTGGCTGACAGGCTCAAAGACAGGCTGTCATTAAAAGGCGTGAAGAACATTCGTCTCGAAGGCGTTGCCCAGTCCGACTGGGTTGTGGTTGATGCCGGTGATATTATCATCCACATCTTCCGCCCCGAAGTGCGCGATTTCTACAACATGGAAAAAATGTGGTGCACGTACCAACCTTACCAAGAGGTTGGTGGACAGATCCCGGCTTAGGGTGTAATTTCGTGTCCTAATTAAAGGCACGGAGCACATGAAGAAAATTGATCTCATCGCCGTCGGGCGTCTGAAGAAGGGCCCCCTTTACGACCTCGCCGAAGAATACCAAAAGCGTATTCAATGGCCGCTGACCATCCACGAAATTGAAAGCAAATACAAAGATTCTGACAATACGCAGGATGACGAATCCCGTAAAATTCTTGCGCTGCTGAAAGACGACGCCTTCATTGTTGTCCTCGATGAGCGTGGCGGCGGGCTGAGAAGCCTGGATTTCGCCCAGACTCTCGACAATCTCAAAAATTCCGGCGAGCGCTATATTCAGTTCATCCTCGGCGGCGCAGACGGCGTGACCGACGAAATCCGTGACCGCGCCAATCTTCTCCTCAGCTTTGGGCAGCAAACATGGCCGCATCTGCTTGCACGCGTCATGCTTTTGGAGCAAATTTACAGAGCACAGCAAATTTTAAAAGGTCACCCCTATCATAGGGAATAATTGTTCATGCTTCGTATTCTGGTTCTTTTCTTGATGGTTCTGCCGCTTTCTTCTGCCCTCGCGGAAGCGCCACCCGTGCCCAAAAGCAAAGCCAAAGTTGTTGGCTCGATAGAACAACAGCTCAAACAAAGAAAAACCGAAAAAAAGAAGCTCGCCAAAGAAGTTAAAACCATTGAAGGCGAACTTGGCAAAACCCGCGACCGTCTTGTAAAAGTCGCCCGCTCTGTTCAAGCCAATGAAAAGGAGCTGCAGAACCTTGAAGGTACCATTGACGCCCTGGAGCACGAACAACGCGCCATCCAAAACTCACTAGGCCAGGACCGCAGTAAAATCGCCAGCCTCATCCTCGCATTGGAGCGTATCGAGCGCGTGCCACCCGAAGCCCTTCTCGCCCGCCCCGAAGCACCGTACAAAACAGCGCAAAGCGCCATGCTCATGGGCAATATCATTCCGGCCCTGCATGAACATGCCGAAAGCCTGAAACAAAAACTCGAAGACCTCGACAGGATTTCAGTGGAACTGGAAGAAGACCGTAAAAAAGCTATGGAAACGGCAGACTCTCTTCGGGCGGAACACACAAAACTTTCCGGCCTCGTGGGGCGCCGTCAAAAGCTATTCGAACAAACCAACCAGGACTTCAAACAACAGGCCGCAGAAGTTCAAAAGATCTCGGCCCAGGCCAAAAACCTTCAGGATCTGGTCGAAAAGCTGGAAAGAGATAGAAAGCGCAAACAGCAGGCCCGCACAGCCAGCGCCGCCAAACCCATCAAACGCGCCTATAAAACCCCCGTCCCCAAACCCGGCCAGCCACAACTGCCAATATCGGGTATGATCCGCACATCCTATGACGAACCCGACACCTTCGGCGCTCCCAGTAAGGGCCTGGAGATAGAGGGCCGCAGCGGCGCTGTGGTCGTGGCTCCGATGGGTGGCGTTGTGCGCTTTACCGGCCCGTTCAAACGTTATGGCCAATTAATTATCCTCGAACATACAAATGGCTATCACAGCCTTATTGCAGGATTGGAAAAAATTGATACAGTGGTGGGCCATAGCGTCAGTGCCGGAGAGCCCCTCGGATCGCTGCAAAACAAGAGCGCCAAGGGAAGTAGAGGATCGCCCTCGCTATATTACGAATTACGTCTGAATGGAAAGCCCATAAATCCGGCTCGAAAATTCGCCAATCTGAGTTAATTTAAAAATATAAAAGGACAAAAATTTTATGAGAACGTTTTTCTTCGGCTTTATCATCAGCGCCCTTCTCTTCTTCGGCAGCTCTTATATCTACCAATCCACAGCGCAGGAAGTGCCAAGAACAGCTGGCGAAAAGCCAAGCGGCAATGACAGCTACAGCGAAACCTATCGCCAACTTAATTTATTCGGTGATGTTTTCGAACGCGTCCGCGCCCAATATGTTGAAGAAGTTGACGACAAGGAACTGGTAGAAACATCCATCAATGGCATGCTGACAAGTCTTGATCCGCACTCCGCTTATCTTAACGCCGATCGTTTCAAGGAAATGCAGGTTCAGACCAGGGGGGAATTTGGCGGCCTAGGCATTGAAGTCACGATGGAAAACGGTTTTGTAAAAGTCGTTTCTCCGATTGATGACACACCCGCTTTCCAGGCCGGCGTGCAGGCCGGCGATTTTATCACTCATATTGATGAAGAACCGGTACTGGGCCTGTCTTTGGGCGAAGCGGTCAAAAAAATGCGGGGCAAGGTCGGCACAGAAATCAAACTGGAAATGCGCCGTGAAGGCACCGAAGGTCCGATTAACGTCGTCATTATCCGTGACATCATTCAGATTCAATCCGTTCGTCACCGCGTTGAAGGCAATGCCGGTTATATCCGCGTCACAACATTCAGCCAGAATTCAGAACCTGGTGTAAAAAAAGCCATCGCCGAAATTAAAAAAGAAATTGGCGAAAACCTTGTCGGCTTTGTTCTCGATTTGCGTAACAATCCCGGCGGCCTGCTTGATCAAGCCATTCTAGTTTCGGACGTTTTTCTTGATAAAGGCGAGATCGTTTCAACGCGCGGACGCAGTGAAAACGATACAAAACGCGACAACGCTACGCCGGGCGATCTTGCCGATGGCCTGCCGATCGTTGTTCTGATCAATGGGGGCTCTGCCTCAGCTTCTGAAATTGTCGCCGGAGCCCTACAAGATCACAAACGTGCTATCACCCTGGGCACCAAATCCTTCGGCAAAGGCTCCGTCCAGACGGTTATCCCGATGCCCGGTCACGGCGCCGTTCGACTAACCACGGCACGTTATTACACGCCATCCGGCCGCTCCATCCAGGCCAAAGGCATCGAGCCTGATATTTTCGTTGAACAAGCCAAAATTGAAACAGTAAGCGGTCGCCGCATGCATGAATCCGATTTGCGCGGCGCCCTTGATAAAGACAAGAACAAGGAAAAAGAAAAAGCCAAAAAAGACGCCGCCAATGATAACAAGACTGAAGATAAAGATGCCAAAGAAGGTGAAGAGGAAAAAGAAAAGCCGGTTGATTATCAACTTTCCCGCGCTCTTGATCTTTTGAGCGGCCTGTCCCTTTACTCTGGCAACACAAGCGGCAAAGAACCTGTTAAAACAGATGAACCGGCCAATGATCCTGCGCCAGTTCCTGAAGAAAAAATAATCATAAAAGAAAACTAGGGATCGTGAATGGAAAAGCTGGCGTCGTTAAAAGATCACATTGATACCGGCCTTTTCCTGCGCGGCTTGGCGGTTGCAGGACTCCTCTATATCCTGCTCTTCGTCGTTATCTGGCTACAAAGCGATGAAACTATTGCGGGGCTCGAAGAGCGCCTCGCCTCTCAAACCGTTCTGATCCAGCACGATACAAAAACAACACAGCCGCCTGTTGCTTCCGTTATCGATCCGCATGCTGAAGATCATGCCACCGCAGAAACATCAGAAGCATCCCTGCCTCTTGATAAAAACACTCTGGTTCCCGCTCCGATTAAAGGACTATTTGAGCGCACAAAAAACGGTACATTGCCGCTCATCCGTAAAAAAGACGGCATGACACCATTCAAAGCCTATAGCCGCCCCTTCGCTGGCACCAGCAAGCCTATGATAGCCCTGCTCGTCGACGATTACGGTTTATCGGATACAGCCTCGGAAACAGCACTTAAAACCCTGCCCTCATCTGTCACCCTGCTTCTATCTCCCTACAGCAATGGTGCCGACGTCTGGCAGGAGCGCGCGCGCAAAAACGGCCATGAAGTCTGGCTTGACCTGCCATTTGAAAACGCGCAATACCCCCGGATTGACTCTGGTCCACGCGTTTTACTGACAACCGCGAGCCTCAAGCAAAACGAAGACACCTTGATCTGGGGCCTTGCCAGCACCACCGGCTATGCCGGGATCGCAGGCAGCACTGATTACGTGTTTGATAGCGCGGGTGCGGTCTTGCAACCGCTTATGAAGTTTACCTTTGGTCGCGGCCTTGGCTTTCTTGAGTTGAATCCGGCAGCCCCGGACAGCATAGAAACTATAGCCGTCAATGCGAACGCCCCTTACGCCCAGGCCCATGTCCACATCAATGACGGCACCCACGAAAGCAGCCCACTAAAAAAGCTTGAATTCATCGCCCAGGAAAAAGGCTACGCCATCGGGGTTATAAAACCACAAAGCGCTTCCTTGCGTAGCGTCAGTAAATGGCTGGCAACACTGGAACAAAAGGGCATTGAGCTGGTTCCCGTTTCCGCGATAGCCGGACGCGGCATTAAAGATAAACCGATTGAAATGCCGGTTGCCACACCCGAGCAACATGCACCTGCGCCTCATCAAAATGAACACCATTGATAAAACATATCTGCCCTACCGTCCCTGTGTCGGCATAGCGCTGTTTAACAAAGACGGTCACGTCTTTGTTGGTGAACGCATCGACACGCCCGGTGCCTGGCAAATGCCACAAGGCGGAATTGACGAGAGCGAAGACATCGAAGTCGCGACTCTAAGGGAACTCAAAGAAGAAATCGGCACCAACAACATTGAAATCCTCAAAATCGCCGACGAAAAAATTTGCTACGACCTACCCCATGAATTGCTCGAAAAGCTCTGGAACGGACAATATCGTGGCCAGGAGCAAACCTGGGTCGCCGCCCGCTATTTGGGAACAGACGAAGACATAGCCCTAGACGCCGACGCCCGCCCCGAATTTTCAAACTGGCAATGGGTCCCACTCGAAAAAACCATCGATCTGATTGTGCCTTTTAAACAAGACACTTACAGGAAAGTTATTGACATATTTAAAGGGGTTGTTATATAAACTGTTCTAGAAACATCAAAGAGCAAAAAAAATGAACCAACAGCAATTAGAAACGCTCAAACAAAAAATTCTCAGCCATTATGGCGTGGCCATTAAAACATCTCCTTGCAGCAAACTTGTGTATCCCGGAACTTGGCGTACAACGTTTTCTAAACAAATCATGATTGATTGTGAAGTTGGTAAAGCTGGATACGGGGACAATGAATGGGAAGCTGTTGATAATTTTGCAAAGTTACTAGAGAAATCTGACGTGACTAGCTACGACGATATAAAAGGGCGAACACACGCCTTTCCTCCTTTTTCAATTGCAGCTTAGAACATTAACTAAGTTACTCCATATAATTTTAAGAAGAATGCGGCGAAAACTGTAGCTTTCGAGAACCGGCGCGCAGTGTAGTCTGCCTACACGAGCACCGGAAGCGCAGAAAGATGCAGTTTGCAGGCCATTATGCTTAAAATTGATTAGGGGTTTAAAGGAGACCACGCCGGATCAGAACCATCCCGCGGCGTCTGCAGCCATCTCTCATTGTACCCCGTGATATCGATGGTATAGAGCTTGGCTTGACGCATCTCACCTTTTGCACCGGTCGGACGTTCTTTAAAGTACGTCAACACCCGCCCGTTCGGCGACCAGCTCGGCCCCTCAACATGATAGGCATTCGTGATCAAACGCTCACCCGAGCCATCGGGCCGCACCACGCCGATATAAAACTTGCCCTGATACATCCGCGTAAACGCAATCAAATCACCACGCGGCGACCACACCGGATTGGCATAGCGCCCCTTGCCGAATGTAATACGCTTTACGTTACCGCCGGTATTATCCATCGTATAAAGCTGCTGCGATCCACCACGATCAGACTCAAATACAATCTGCCGCCCGTCCGGCGCATAGGATGGCGACGTATCAATCGCCGAATTGCTGGTAATACGCCGCGGCTTGCGCGAGCTTAAATCCATCTCGTAAATATCACTATTGCCACCTGATGCCATACTCATAACAACTTTTCGCCCATCAGGTGAGAACCGTGGTGCAAAGGTCATGCCCGGAAAATTACCAAGCGCTTCATGACGACCGCTATTGATATCGTACAAATAAACTGTCGGCTTACCGCTCCCATAGGACATATAGGTAATCTTCTGCGACGCCGGTGAAAAGCGCGGCGTCAGAACCAGCGCCCGCCCGTCAGTCAAATAACGATGATTCTCGCCATCCTGATCCATAATTGCCAGCCGCTTGATCCGCTTTTGCGGCGGGCCGTGCTCGGAAATATAAACAATGCGTGTGTCGAAATACCCTTCTTCACCCGTCAGGCGTTTGTAAATTTCATCCGACATAATATGCGCAATCCGCCGCCAGTTATCATCGGTGGTCATATAGGCCATGCCAATCAGCTGCTGTTGCGAAAGCACATCCCACAACCGGAACTCAACCCGCGCGCGGCCGTCCGGCGCCTTGGTCACAGAACCGGTAATCAGCGCCTGCGTGCCCGTCGCCCGCCATTCGGCAAAGCGTACGCCATCTTTGTTAATCGAAACGTGATCCTGAACAAAAGCCTGCGGATCAACCGGCTTAAACAGACCCGAGCGCTCCAGATTGGCTGACACAATGCGCGGCAGATTTTCTGCCATATCGGCATTTTGGCCACCGACCGGATGAAACGGCGACACCGCAATCGGCATCGGCTCGACCACACCCTGATCCATAACAATGCGCAGCTCGGCACTTGCCGGCAACGGCAGAAAAAGAACAAAAGCCAAAAAGAAAAGAAAATGTCTCATAACAAAAATCCTAAAGCATGTTTTGTGGGTTAAATTCAATCACGGTCGTCTTCCATTGTTCGTACTTATCCGGCGGGAGCTGCAACGGCGCACAACGTGGGTTTCGCAAAGCCCTAAGCGCTGCCTCGGCCGCCGCCCGGAAATGGCTGTCCCGATTATAGCGCGATTGATCCATAATGGTAGCCCGCTGCACCGTCCGATCCGGATTCATCAACACCCTCACCTCAACCACTAGATCCTGTGCGTTTTTGGCCCCAATCGGAATGTTCCAGCACGGCATTAGACCCTGCTTCACCGCATCCATCTCACCAATCGTAAGCCGATTGGCCAGCGCTGCAATCTGTGATACGTCCGCAGCCGTTTCTGACGCTTCCGCCGTCTCTTCCGCCTGCTCCGCCGCATCGGGCGTCAAATTCTTCAAAAGACTCGCAAAATCATCTTCCTTTGGCGCCGCCTTCTCCTTTTTCATCGGCGGTTTCTTTTTTGGTGGCTTTGGTTTTTCCGCTTTTTTCTCCAGAGGCTTTGGCGGCGGCACCGCATCACGCGGCTCGGCCACCTCCTCTTTGACATCCGGCGGTTTCGGCTCGGTAATTTCTGGCGGTTTTTCTGAATCAACTTTCGGCGGTGCGGGCTTATCCTGCGGCGGCGCCATCTTTTTCTCCGGCTCTGGCTTTTGAGGTGGTGCAGGTTTATTCGTCTGCGCAATATCCGACACATCAACAATCTCGACGCTAACCGGATTACTCATCATCAAAGTGTCTTTGCTGATATAAGGCAGGCTTAAACTCAGCACCACGACAACCACAACATGAAAAATGGCAGATACAATCAATGACACCTTCATCGCCGGATCAAAGTAAAACAGCCCACTTTGTGCCTGAACATTTGCTTGAACATTCATTGAGGCCGCGTTCATACGCTACCTGCCTTTCGGATCAGAAATCAAAGCCACCTTGTTGAACCCCGCTCCATTGACTTTACCGATCAGCTCCATAACGGTGCCATAGGAAATACCCTGATCACCACGTATGTATATGCGGCGATCCGTCTGCCCTTCGGTCATCGCCGACAATAACGGCACCAGCTTTTCTTTCTTCACTTCCGTTTCGCCAATATAAAGTGTGCCGTCTTTGGCCACCGTAATTTCAATCGGCTTGTTGTCTTCCTCGACAATCGGCTTGGCTTCAGAGTCAGGCAGATCAACCGGCACGCCGGCCGTCAATAACGGCGCCGCAACCATAAACACGATCAGCAACACCAACATCACATCAACCATCGGCGTGACATTAATATCCGACATCGGTGTAAAGCTGCCGCCCGACCGGCGACCTCTGCGTGAACTTGATTTTCCTGCTAACGAAGCGCCCATGGATTAAGCCGCCTTTCTATCATCCTCTTGTGAATCGAGATGACGTGATAAAATTGCCGAAAACTCATCGGTAAAAGCATCCAGCCTGTCGCCATATCTATTTAACGCGCTGGAAAAAACATTATACCCAATCACCGCTGGAATGGCCGCAACAAGCCCCAAAGCCGTTGCAAACAACGCCTCGGCAATCCCCGGCGCGACAACCGCCAGCGACGTATTATTCGTGCTGGCAATCGCCGAAAAACTATTCATGATCCCCCACACCGTACCGAACAAACCAATAAACGGCGCGCTTGATCCGACAGACGCCAGAAACGTCATCCCGCGCTCCAGTGCATTCATCTCACGGCCAATGGTGACCGACATCGCCCGCTCAACGCGCTGCTTCAAACTGGCCTGCATGCTTTCCTTGGCGGGAACGCCGCCGACAACGCCGGCCTGCCATTCATCCATCCCGGCGGAAAACGTCCGCAGCATCGGATCTTCCTTGCTGCTTTTCACCCGCTCATAAATTTTATCCAACGGCTCGCCCGACCAAAATGAATCCTCGAACCTGTTGGCGCGCCGATTCAAACGACTGAGCGTGCTCTTTTTTGAAAAAATAATCGACCAGCTCCACAGTGAAGCAAACACCAAAGCCATCATCACCAGCTTGATAATTAGGTCTGCTTCCAGGAACAGCCCCAATGCGCTCATGTCAGTGTCATAGCCACCCAGATCGACTGCTTCAACTGTACTTGCCATATTCTTTAAATCCCTTTTTCAAAGCCCGCTTTTAAATCGTCAGGAAATCTTACAGGCTTAAGCCCTTCCGCATCAATACAAGCCAGCACAACATCCATAGAAAATAAGAGCACTTTTTCCCTAAAAACCAGCTGTTTCATAACAATAGAGGTATTTTTCATACTTTCAATGCTTGTTTCCACGGTTAAAAGATCGTCGAGATGGCCGGGTTTGAGATAGTCCGCCTCTATATGACGCACCACCAACAGGATTCCTTTGGTATCTTTCAAAGATTTATTCTCAAAGCCAATCGCGCGCAAATACTCCGTCCGCCCCCGCTCGGCAAATTTCAGGTAATTGGCGTTATACACCACCCCGCCAGCATCGGTGTCTTCGTAGTAAACGCGTATGGGGAGGGAATGTGTCATATTTTCATAATTTAATCGTTCGTTAACTATTTTTTGGCACTATAGACCCTAATTAAAAACAAAATAATAGCGAGGGTAAAATAATGGCGGATCAAGAACACAAATCTTTTGGGGACATGCCTACTGTTGATTTTAAATCAATAGGGAAGCCTGTATTAAACGATATGTCCGAGGATAGAATTGGTATAGATATGTCCAAACAACCTGAAATTGTTCTGGCCGCCCTCGAAGCTATAAAGAATATAGATATTCCAAACGCAGACCTTACTGTCTATGAACATCAAGGAGATATCGTAATCTCAAAAGATGCCGATACTTTACTTGAAGCAGAAGGCATTGGAACATCATTTCGTGACGTTGATGTTGCATTTGAAAATGCCGTCAGACATACCGCAGGCGTTTCTATTAACATCGAACCAAATGAAGATGGCGGCTACCGCGTTGGATTAAAAGCCAGGCACGATGGCAGCTATGATAGCTCGAACCTAGATGCAAGCAGCTCAGAAGTGTCTTATGATGTTACAGCAGATGGAAGTTTTACCAACCGTAAAGGTTCAGCTTCTACTGAAGAGACTGGCGTTAGTGCTGCAGACCAAGAACACGGTTCATGGACAATGCAAGCAGCCCAAACCTTGGAAAGTAACTTTTCTAGAATTCTGGGTCAGGATTTCGAAGGTAGACCTGAGAATGCTGCAACACAGGTAGGGCAGCCACCAGCGGCAGATAACGCCGTAGCATTGAGCAGCATTAATTTAGATGCAATGATTAAAGGTAACGAACCGGCAGCAGATTTAGATACTGAGCCTTCTGCAATACCGCAGCCTTAGAATCTATTCCTCCAACAGATCAATCTGCGTTGTTTTGATAGGCTTCAACCCCAAATATTTAAATCCCTTGCTCGACAGCGCCCGTCCGCGCGGCGTGCGTTGCACCAGACCCTGCTGCATCAGATACGGTTCAATCACATCCTCGATCATGTCGCGCTGCTCGGACAGCACCGCCGCAATGGTTTCAACACCAACCGGGCCGCCGCCATAATTCTCGGCAATGCACGACAGATATCGCCGGTCCATAGAATCCAAACCACTACCATCAACATCCAGCCGTTTCAGCGCGCCATCGACCTGCGCCTTACCAACCGATTTATCTCCTTGTGTAAAGTCCCGCACCCGCCGCGTCAGCCGCCCGGCAATCCTTGGCGTCCCGCGTGAGCGCTTGGCAATTTCCAGCGCGCCACCATCATCCATGTTCATATCAATCAACCGCGCCGTGCGCGCGACAATCTGTTGCAGCTCCTCTGCCGCATAAAATTCCAACCTTAAAGGGATTCCAAAACGATCACGCAGCGGATTGGTCAACAAACCACTCCGCGTCGTCGCCCCCACAAGCGTAAACGGCACGAGATCAATCTGCACCGAGCGCGCCGCCGGCCCTTCCCCGATGATCAAATCAAGTTTCCGATCCTCCATCGCCGGATACAAAATCTCCTCAATCACGTTACTCAGGCGGTGAATTTCATCGATAAACAAAACATCATGTGGCTGCAAATTGGTGAGGATCGCCGCCAGATCACCCGCTTTGGCAATCACCGGGCCGGATGTCGCACGAAAACCAACACCCATTTCCTTGGCGATAATCTGCGCCAGCGTCGTTTTGCCCAGCCCCGGCGGCCCGAACAGCAAAACATGATCCATGGAATCGCCACGCGATTTCGCCGCCTCGACGAACACCCGCAGATTGGCGCGCAGGCCCTCCTGCCCGATAAATTCATCCAGCGATAAGGGCCGCAAAGATTTCTCATCATGGCTTTCCAGCTCTTGCTGCGCGCGCTCTAATTCAGGATTTTTTTCTAAGGCCGCTTCACTCATGCGCTCAGTTCCTTCAGCGCCACGCGGATCAGCTCTTCGAGATTATCATTCGCCTTACCCTTTGCGCTCAACACCGCGCTATAGGCTTCCGCGCGGCCGTAACCCAGATTAATCAGCGCCGAGACCGCGTCCGTATCTAATGTTTCACATGAAACATCGCTTGTAATATCCTGATATTTCTTGGTTTTTTTCTGTATCCCCAGCTCCATATTCGCCGCCTTGTCCTTCAACTCGGTCAAAATCCGCGCCGCCAGCTTCGGCCCGACCCCATCGGCCTGGGTCAGCGCCGCCTTGTCCTGCGCTGCTATAGTTATGGCAAGTTTATCCGCCGGGCACACAGCCAAAATCGCAAACGCCGCCTTGGCCCCCACACCCTGCACTGAATTTAACAAACGAAACCAGCTCTGCTCACCGGCCTCCGCAAAGCCGATCAGCGTGATCGCGTCCTCGCGCACATGGGTATCAATCAATAATGAGGCCGGATCACCCTTGCCGCCGATTGCCGCCAAAGTCCGGGCACTGGCCTGCACCAGATAGCCGACCCCGCCAACATCCAAAATGAGGCTGTTTTCGTTTGTTTCGTCAATAATGCCGGAAAGTTTTCCAATCATGGCTTTACGCAATCCCGATTTTCTGGTCCCACGCCCCATGATGCGCGTGGCAAATCGCCACGGCAAGAGCATCCGCCTCATCGACGCCAATCGCTCCACAGGCGGGCAGCAGCGTGCGCACCATCATACCCATCTGCGCCTTGTCCGCATGCCCCGCGCCCACTATAGATTTTTTGATCTTGTTGGCCGCATATTCGGCCACAGGAATATCGTAAAGCGCCGGCACGCTTAAACAAACCCCGCGCGCCTGCCCCAGTTTCAGCGCCGAAGCCGGGTTGCGGTTGACGAAAGTTTCCTCGACGGCAGCCTCATCAGGCTTAAGGCCAATTAAGCCCGCCCCGCCAGAAGAGGAAACCATCCCTTCCCCTTTGGCTATTTTGCATAATTCAATATGAAGGTGTGATAATCTTTGCGCGAGAGAGTCCGCCGGGTTGGTTTTAATCAGCCCGCAGCCAATGAATTGCAGTGCATGGCCACTACTGTGAATAATCCCCCAGCCTGTCTTTTGTAGCCCGGGATCAATGCCGAGAATAATCATAGGAGAAGTGTAACCCAGTTTTAAGAACGGAACAAGAACATAAAGTTTTATTTGCGCACTTACTACAGCGCTAAGACTTGCTCAAAATTTAAATGGGGATTCCATCTATCGTCTGGATTGGGCTGACGAACCTGCTCTGTTACATCATGGGCCTCGTCGGCCTTTAGGGGACGCCCAATCAGATAAATTGGCTTTTCGTAATTTCCACCATACTCAGACAAAGACACCATCGTTCTTGCCATCGCTGCAGTCATTTCGTTGACTTCTGCATCTGTAAAACGATCTCTCTTTTCTGCTTCCGCAACTTTTGAAAAAGCTTCTCTTGTTGTTTCATAGAGCTTTTCATCAACCACAAAAATATCATTGGCAAGATTGAGTTGAACTCTCATAATGCGCGTATCAGAAGAACGTGGGTCTTCCCCAATCAAACCAATATTTGATTTGTATGGTTCCTGCGCAAACCCATAACTAAACCCGTCATGTGCTCTCTCGGGAAATGGGTTTTCTGGATCGTTCCTTACACCCCAACCAGCCAAGCGCCAACCGTTGCCCGCTACCAAAATATTGTTATCACCGCGGCTGTATTTTTCAGTAACGATCAATGTCGGCGTATTTTCCGGCACCGGAACAATGTCAATTTTGGATAATTCCTGCAAACGCGTTTTCGGGCCTTGTTCATGATCGGGATGCGCTGCGTCAATTTCCGCCACAACCTTTTCAAGAAAGCTTTTGGCATTGCCAAATATTCTTGATTTTGGAATAGAGGTATATTCCCTACTGTCTTCTCTAAGCGCGCCTTTAAAGCTCGCAATAACTCCCTTTTCAGGCTCATATTCACGACCCAAATCATTATCATGAACCATGTTACTTCCTTGTCCTGTATATTTTAGATACCACTTTGGCTCTTTGTTTAACTTAGAATTGACCTTAGAGCCCGTTAGAAAACGATCTTCGTCTTTTGCCCAATCTTTGCCCGCATAAAGCTCAAGGCTTGGACCCGAGCCATCTTCAAATACACTTAACTCTTGTTTCGGCGTATTTATTTGACTAATACCCGTTGTAATATTCCATCGGCCATTCGTAAATTCAGGGCGACAAAACCAAAGGCGCCATTTATTCCCCAGCTCTCCGCCAGAAATTGTACGCACTTGCATAAGAGGGCTTTCTTCATCGCCATGTGTATCAAATGTCACATCAATACCCGGAATATCCCACCCCTTGCGGGCAATAACCTCAACCATATTCTTACATACGTCATCCACTGGATATTGCACTCCATGTGTAGGACGGAAATTGCCGCCTGGATTTTCACCGGGCATACACAGCTTAGGGGAACCAGGTCTTAGATAATTGTCTTTAAATGTAACGGGCATTCTTATTCTCCTCATGGGCTCATAAATTAATTCGGCCCAAAGGTTATAGCATCTCTTTTCATAAAAATACAAGAAAAATCAATATGAAAAAATAAAGATGCTCAGAACGTGTAATCAATTGATTTAAAAGAAATAATTTTACCCCTCCGCCAATAACTTCTCCATCACCTCATCACTAACCTCAAAATTCGGGGTCACATTCTGCACATCGTCGCAATCTTCCAGCGCATCGACCAGCTTCATCACCGAACCCGCCTGCGTTTCATCCACTTCCGCGCTCACATTGGGTCGCCACACGAGGCCCGCCTGCTCGGCCTCGCCGAATTTTTCCTCCAGCGCCTTGGCCACAGCCGCAAAATCATCGGGCGCGCAGGTGATTTCATGCATTTCCTCATCACTCTCGACATTATCCGCCCCGGCCTCCAGCGCTGCTTCAAACATATCATCACCGCTCGCTTTATCCGCCGGGTAAACAACCTCCCCCACCCGGTCGAACATAAAACCAACCGATCCTGTTTCCCCCAAATTCCCGCCATATTTGGCAAAGATTGAGCGCACTTCG
The DNA here is from genome assembly GCA_021775965.1 of Alphaproteobacteria bacterium. GTDB lineage: Bacteria > Pseudomonadota > Alphaproteobacteria > Micavibrionales > Micavibrionaceae > UBA5701. The sequence goes on along the minus strand of JAJFGV010000025.1, from coordinate 332 downwards.
GAGGCCGTACGGTTCTTGTTATCGGTCAACGCCTCAACAATCACCGCAACGCCGCCGGGGCCATACCCCTCATAACGGATATCTTCGTAATTCTCACCATCAGTGCCGCCTGCGCCCTTTTGAATGGCGCGCTCAATTCCGTCCTTGGGCATGGACTGCCCCCGCGCCGTGGTGACCGCCAGACGCAACCTTGGGTTCATATCCGGGTCACCACCGCCCAGCCTTGCAGCCACGGTGATTTCCCGCCCCAATTTAGAAAATATTTTGGCGCGCTTTTTATCCTGCTTGCCCTTGCGGTGCTGGATATTCGCCCATTTGGAATGACCTGCCAT
>JAJFGV010000024.1 GCA_021775965.1 Alphaproteobacteria bacterium | reverse complement strand
TCAATAGATCCCGCTCATTCACTTCAAGACAGCCTTGCCGGTTTTGAAGGACTTGATAACCTCAAAACCCTGGAAATTAACGCAGAGAAATCACTGGAGAAATTCAAGGGTAAACATCAAAAAACACTAAGAACAATTGCAAGCCGTGGCACCTTTCTCGACAATGAGGACATCTCTAACTTTTTATCCCTCTCTATGCCTGGGCTGGATGAAGTAATGGGAATAATAGACGTAATAGAATTCCTTAAATCATCCGGTTGCGATATGGTAGTTCTGGACACCGCGCCAACAGGGCATACACTCAGGTTCCTTGGCTTACCGGAGATGATACGCAAATGGTTGAAAGCCCTTGATTCTATGCTGGCAAAACACAGATACATGAAGATGCTTTATGCCAGAAAATACGAAAAAGATGAGGTTGATAATTTTCTTGAGGAAATGTTCAAAGACATTAAAGGGTTAAGCAGGCTTTTGCAAGATTGTGCCAAATGTGAATTTGTACCGGTAATGGTCCTGGAAAAACTTGTAATACAGGAAACTGTTCGTCTTTTGGCCTCTCTTGAAAAGCATGGAATCCAGTCAAAGAACATAATTATCAATCGTGTTTATGAATATAGCGGATGTCCTCTTTGTAAATCTAAACGACTCCAGCAGGAGAAACTCCTTGAAGAAGCCGGTTGCTTTCTTGATAAATACAATCTCATCAAGGTACCTCTTTATTGTGATGAAATACAAGGTATACACGCCTTAAATGAATACGGGAAGAATCTGGAACTGATATGGAGAAATGCAGGAGACACTGGTAACGGTTACGGGTTGCGGGTTACGGGTTACGAGTTAAACTCGCAACTCGTAACCCGTAACCCGCAACATGAAACCGGCATTGAGTATCAAGTGTCTAGTAATGTACATCGAACACCATCCTCTTTCACAGTTGATAAGGCACAAATTTTACTTGTGGGTGGTAAGGGCGGTGTGGGGAAAACAACATTGTCATGCGCGTTAGCTTTACAGACAAGATGCGCTGATTTTTCAAGGAAGATATTACTGGTCTCTACCGATCCCGCACATTCACTCTCTGACTGTCTTGGTATAAATATAGGAGAGGAAGGAAAGGTTGTGTACGATAACCTCGACGCCGTGGAGATAAATGCTGAAAAAGAATTTGAATATCTGAAAAACCTCTATAGTGCCGAGATAAAGGATATGTTCAATTCAATTCTGGAAGGTTCCATGATAGATGTCAAATTTGATCAAGATGTAATGGAGAGATTGTTGGATTTCTCACCACCCGGGCTGGATGAAGTAATGGCGCTTACTAAAATCATAGATTATATTGAAGAAGAGAGGTATGACGTTTTTATATTAGATACCGCGCCCACAGGCCATTTAATCAGATTCCTGGAACTTCCGGAACTGATCGAGGGCTGGTTGAGGACTTTTTTTACTATATTCTTAAAATACAAAAGTATACTACGCGCCCCAAAACTAAAAAACTACCTGGTAAAGATATCGAAAACAATTAAGAAGCTGAGAAGAATACTTGTTGATACGGAGAAGACACTGTTTCTACCGGTCTCCATACCAACAGAAATGGCGTTGGAAGAGACGAAAGATTTAATACACGCTATGAGAAGATTGGGAATTTACTATCCGGCAATTTTCTTAAACATGGTAGTCCCTTACAGTACATGTAATGTTTGTGCCGATATAAGGAGAAATCAGGAGCAGACAGTAAAAGAATATTACAAGGTATTTACAGAAGAAAAGGTCCATATCGTCTTCCATTGTGATAAAGAACCAATAGGCCTTGCTGAGTTAAAAGACTTAAGTCTCAAGATATTTAAGTGAAGGAGATGTGAACGTGTCGAAACAAAAGAAGAAAATGAATATTCCCGGGACCGTATTAGCCAGTCTCTCAAATTCACAATTAGAACAACTGGCTTATGATTTTCATATAATAACATCCTGGATGGAGATTAAACAAGAATCGAAAGATCATACAAACACAAAAAACAAGGGAGAAAATAATGGAAAAGATATCAGTAGATAACCGGAATATTTCACTTTGCGAGACCCTGGATAGGGTTTTAAATACCGGAGTTGTTGTAAATGGAGAGATTACGATTTCCGTGGCTAATGTAGACCTTTTATATTTAAATCTCGGTGTGTTGCTTACATCTATAGAGACAATGAACAAATTGAAAAGTGATGCTGCTATTAAGGTAGGAGCAGGATTGTAAGGTGGGTTAATCTTCTGCGAACACATCAACAAAATTATAACCCATTTTAATATTAAAAGTTGGGTCTACTTTGTTCCCGCCCGGAAGACTCGGTCGGACGGGTGACCTGATCTACATTATGAATTCTTAATAGGCTTCGGAGGAAAATATTATTATGGCTGAAACTCAGTTCGAAGAGAAACAGGAATACGGTGAATCATCTAAGGTAAAAGACAATGTATTACCAAAGCGATTAGATATAGACAAGGACGACGTAACAAGAGGACTTGGAAAACTGGTACTTACTGTAGTGGAGCTTGTAAGAGAACTTCTTGAACGTCAGGCCATAAGGCGAATGGAAGGAGGCTCTCTAACTGATGAAGAAGTTGACAACCTTGGGCTTACATTTAAAAAACTGAATGAGAAGATGGAGGAAT
>JAJFGV010000023.1 GCA_021775965.1 Alphaproteobacteria bacterium | reverse complement strand
CCTGGGCTGCACGGTTACCATAGAAACCGGTGCTGGCGAGGCCGCGTCCATTCCCGATGCTACGTTTAAGGAAGCAGGGGCTAAAATCGCCAAAACTGCCGAAGATACATACAAGGATGCTGACATTATCCTTAAGGTCCAGCCGCCTTCCGCCAAAAGTATGGATTATATAAAATCAAAAGCATTACTTCTTGGTATATTGGACCCGCACAATCATGCCGATAAAATTGCAACTTACGCCAAAGCCGATATCAATGCGTTTGCGATGGAACTCGCGCCCCGTATCACCCGCGCACAATCGATGGATGTTTTATCTTCGCAATCAAACCTTGCCGGATACAAAGCCGTTCTTGATGCGGCGGAAGAATTTACCCGCGCCTTTCCGATGATGATGACTGCAGCCGGCACCATTGCCCCTGCCAAAGTTTTTGTCATGGGCGCCGGCGTTGCGGGATTACAAGCCATCGCCACAGCCAAGCGCCTCGGCGCTGTTGTATCCGCCACCGATGTCCGCCCCGCCGCAAAAGAGCAGGTTGAATCACTCGGCGGTTCTTTCGTAGCAGTTGAAGACGAAGAATTCAAAGAAGCCGAAACCGCAGGCGGCTATGCCAAGGAAATGTCAAAAGCCTATCAGAAAAAACAGGCAGAACTTGTTGCGGAACATATCGCCAAACAAGACATTGTGATCACGACCGCCCTCATCCCTGGCCGCCCGGCACCGAAACTGATTACCGAAGCCATGGTCAAATCCATGAAACCCGGCTCTGTCATTGTTGATCTGGCCGTTGAAAGCGGCGGAAACTGCGCGTCTTCAAAAGCAGGGAAAGTTGTTGAACTCGGCGGCGTTAAAATCATCGGCCATAAAAATGTGCCCAGCCGCCTGGCGACAGACGCCTCACATTTATACGCCAAAAATCTGCTGAACCTGCTCAACCTCATCATCGACAAGGAAAGCGGCAAATTAAATATCGACTGGGACGATGACATCATCAAAGGCATTGCCCTGACAAAAGATGGTAAAATCATCCATCCGAATTTTAAAGAGGCCAAAAAAGCAGCCCCAAAGAAAGCAGATGAAAAACCTGCGCCCAAGAAAACAGCAGCAAAGAAGGAGGCATAAGCTATGGCAAACAACGAACAAACCGTGACGGAAAGCGCCGCCGATCTTGCCAACAAGTTGAAAGAGCTGTCCGATGATGTTGCCTCTTTGGCCGTCGAAGCCGGTGAATCGATGACAGATAGTGTCGCACATGGCGAACCCTTCCTGATTACCGGGCTTACCGTTTTTGTTCTGGCCTGCTTTGTCGGCTATCACGTCGTCTGGCGCGTTACCCCCGCTTTGCATTCACCGCTGATGGGCATTACCAACGCCATTTCATCGGTGATTATTGTCGGCGCCCTTCTCGCGGTGGCCCCCACAAATGGAGAATTTTCGCTTCTGGCGTTTCTGGCGATTATCCTGGCCTCGGTGAATATTTTCGGCGGCTTTATTATCACGCGACGCATGCTGCACATGTTTAAGAAGAAAGGCTAACCCATGGGACCATTGGCCGCCATAGCTTACCTCTTCGCCTCAGTGCTATTCATTCTGGCACTGCGCGGTTTGTCGCATCCCGAAAGCGCACGACAAGGCCTGCAATTCGGCATGATGGGCATAGCGCTGGCGATTGTCACCACGCTTCTTTCACCAGCCGTCACCCATTATTTCATTATCCTGATCGGCATCGCCATTGGCGGCGGCATCGGCACGACAATCGCCAACAAAATCGAAATGACCGCCCTACCGCAATTGATGGCGGCGTTTCATTCGCTTGTCGGTCTGGCCGCTGTCTTTGTTGCCGCTGCCGCCTTCGGCAACCCCGAAGCCTTTGGCATCGGCACAAAAGCAGACATCCATTTCGCCAGCCTGATCGAAATGTCACTGGGTGCCGCCATCGGTGCCATCACCTTTACCGGCTCACTCGTTGCCTGGGGAAAATTGCAGGGTAAAATCTCCGGCAAGCCCGTCACATTTATGGGCCAGCATAAATTAAACGCCATTCTCGGCGCGGCGCTCTTCTTCCTCATCCTTTTTCTCTGCGCCACCGAAAGCGCCTTTTTCTTCTGGATGATTGTGCTACTCGCCCTCACACTTGGCGTACTGATGATCATTCCCATCGGCGGCGCTGATATGCCGGTGATCGTTTCGATGCTAAATTCATATTCCGGCTGGGCGGCGGCGGCACTCGGCTTTACGCTACACAACAACCTGCTGATTATCATCGGCGCACTGGTCGGCGCCAGCGGCGCGATCCTGTCCTATATCATGTGCAAGGGCATGAACCGTTCCTTTATTAGCGTCATCCTCGGCGGCTTTGGCGGCGAACAAGCCACAAGCACCGATGATGAACACGGCGACAGAAACGCCAAAATCGGCGCCGCCGAAGACGCCGCCTACATCATGAAAAACGCGTCCAAAGTCATCATCATCCCCGGCTACGGCATGGCGGTTGCACAAGCACAGCACGCACTCAAAGAGATGGCTGACATCCTCAAACGAGAAGGCGTCGAGGTCACCTACGCCATCCACCCGGTTGCAGGTCGTATGCCCGGCCATATGAATGTGTTGCTGGCCGAAGCCAATGTGCCCTATGACGAAGTATTCGAAATGGAAGACATCAACCGCGACTTTGCGCAAGCCGATGTGGCCTATGTAATCGGCGCCAACGACATCACCAACCCGGCAGCAAAAAATGATTCAACCTCACCAATTTACGGCATGCCGATTTTAGACGTTGAAAAAGCCAAGACAGTGCTGTTTGTAAAACGTTCCCTCGGCAGCGGTTACGCCGGCATCGATAACCCGCTTTTCTTCGAAGATCAAACCATGATGCTGCTTGGCGACGCAAAAAAAATGACCGAAGATATTATTAAAGCGCTTGAATAATGTATTTAAGCGACGGCACCCATGGGGTCAGGTCGCCCTGTTGGTTCATCCCAACCACAACCGGCATCTGGATAGAGATGGCCACGAAGCCCCCAATATTCCTTATCACTGCGCGGTATCGTATAAGTACCAGGCTCCATCATCTCACCAACCTGCAGACCGCTCATAACATTACGAACGATTTCTTTATCACTTTCATTTAAACCACCATTACAGGGAAACATTAATACCCTGTCATCTGGAGAGCGCACGATAAGTTTTAAAAGCGTCATACCTGTTCGACCTTCTGTGCTTGTATGAAGAGCAAAGTTTTCCTTTCCAAGAAATTTCAAGACTTCCTGCGCAGCATGATGATCATGATCATATGCCTCAGAAATTCGCCTCACAGCTAGCAATGCAGCTTCACGCGGATCATATTCCCTTGTTGCTACGGGCCCAGCATCTGGAGTCGCCATCATAGTAGCATTCATAGTTGGCGGATTAGGACATGTGACTTCAGCCCGATCTGCAAATACATCACTTAGCTCCCAAAGATTTTTAGGGATTTCCTTGTGAGCGCGGCCATAACGAAACTCACTAAGCTGGTTGCCAATATCCAGAATTACCTGCTTAAAATTCTTAGCATTCATATTACATCTCCAAAATGATATCGATATACAACGCTTATAAAATAGCGAAACCGTTATGTCAATTTTTTGTTGATCAAAACCTTCACCACACCATCAAGCCGCAGGAACAGGCCGCCCCTCTGTCGCCGGGTTACTCCATCCCGGCATGGTCTTTTCAATATCATCCCGGCGAAGTATATCGCCAGTCACAACTGAGATTTTAGCCGGACTTCTACGAGAGGCTTGCGAGACAATGATGGCGCCCCGCACATTATGCTCTTCCATCTCTTTGATCTTCTCCGCGAGACGCCCAAAGAAACGATCATAAGAACCATTCGGCCTTAACATCAAAACCTCACCTTCCTCTCGGGTGTAATAGAACGCAGCACACAAATGACCACCGGAAAGGTTTTCGCGGGCCGTGTGAAATATCACGCCACGATCATATAGCGAATTTAATGTTTTAATCGCTTCTTGCTTATTATCGTAGCTTGTGATGATTTTCCCTACGGCCTGCCGCGTAGCTTCAGCGGGGTTATAAGACTTAATTGAATAACCAAGCCGCCTTCTGACCAATACGGCTTCCTTGTTAATAAAAAGCAAATGTTCAACAGCGCGGCAGGATTGCACCGCCCGGTCCATAAAAGCAGCACACAGTCGATTGCCCTCATCAATAAGAACCGGGGAAGCCCCTGCAGCAAAAACCCATCCATCAGGGGTATCAAAAAATCGATCCGATAAAATTTTATGTCCTGCCATTTACAAATCCTCGATATAGTCTGCAGCACTTTATAAGGAAAACTAATCATTATGTCAATAAATTAATTGCAGCCCTTGACTTTTGAGGATTTTTTTCCTATACTATTCCCATGAAAAACAACCAAAATGAGACAAAAACAAAGAGATAGGGGCACCCCCCGCTAAAATTTACGACCGAACTAGAGGATTCGATGATTAACCTTATAAAACAAAACCTTATGCCCCATCACAGCCCCAAATTTATTTGTGTTTATTCGTGTTCATTCGTGGTTTAAAAATAGAAATATGAGCAACACCCCACCCCCCAATCTCGAAGACCGTTTCCAGCAACCCAAAAGCTGGGCCTGGGGATCATTCAAAAACCGTGACGGCCAGAGCCTGCGTTTTGGCTCTCTCTCGCCCGAAAACCCAAGCGCCATCATTATCCTCCTGCCGGGCCGCACAGAATTCATCGAGAAATATTTTGAAACCGCCCGCGACCTTGCACAAAAAAATATGGCCGTTCACATCCTCGACTGGCGCGGACAGGGAAAATCGGAAAAACCATTCCAGCATCTACAAAGAGGAAATTCCCCTGACTTCAGTGAACATGTTGCCGACCTCAACGAATTCATCAAAAACCACATCCGTGCCAAAGATCAAAACATCCCGCTCATCATGCTGGCGCAATCGATGGGCGGCAATATTGGCCTGCGCTATTTGCATACACATTCCGATGATTTTGCCGCCGCCATCCTTTGCGCACCGATGCTGGGGATTAAAGACCTTAAATTCCTGTCGATTTCGCCGGCTATGATTCTGGTCAAAATACTGAGCTGTGTCTTCGGCCTGCATTCCTACGCATTCGGGCAAAAAGACTGGGATGCCACCGAACGCGCAAACACGAACATGTTTTCCCACGATCCCATCCGAAATACTGTCCATGATGCCTGGTACCAATCCGATCCAACGCTACAGGTCGGCGGCGTTACTTTTGGCTGGCTTTATCATGCCCTAAAATCTTGCGGAAAACTATCCAACAGAAAAACACTGACGGCCATCAAAACGCCTATATTGCTGGCCCTTGCGGGAAAAGAAGAACTGGTCGATAACCAGACCATAAAGAGAGCGGCGAATCTTTTGCCACAAGCCAAAACCCTTGAATTTCCTGAATCCGGCCATGAAATTCTGATGGAAAAAGATGACATAAGAAACAAATTACTCGCAACCTTGCAAACTATGGCACAGGAAATAATGAACAAGAATGACTGAGCCCTTGAAACCCTTTGAAGATCAGGGCAGAGTATTATACGTTCTTGTTAAAGGAGTTAGAAAAGAATGAGTGATCAAGAAAATGCAGCCTTTCGTCTGAGCGACCGAATTCTCAAGGCCCTTGAACTGGCACTTGAGCAAGACGATGTGAAAATAGCAGAAATCCTGACAAGCGCGCTGGATATGTCGATGACTCGCAATGCAGGCGGCGGCGACTTTGTTGAACGTCGCGATTACTCTCCTGAAATGGAAGCCGCGATGGAAAAACTGCATACATTGCAAGAAAAAGCCAAAAGCGCCTAACGCTAACTTATCAGCTCAAGCCATTGTGATTCTGTAAGAACCAAAACGCCTAGCTCTTGCGCCTTCTTAAGCTTTGATCCCGCATCACCACCCGCCACAACGTAATCCGTTTTCTTAGAAACAGAGCCGGAAACTTTAGCACCAAGACTTTCCGCTTTCGCCTTGGCTTCAGGGCGTGTCATCTTTTCCAACGTGCCTGTGAACACAACTGTCTTGCCAACAACAGGACTATCAGCCACTTGCGGCGCTTCATAAGGCTCAATATTCAGTTGCGCTTCTAAATCTTTCAATACATCCCTGTTATGCGCCTCGGCAAAAAATCCGAGTAAATCATCCGCCACAGCCGGACCAACATCCTCAATTGCCAGAAGGTCAGCATAAGATTCGCTTTCCCTGTCATGCGCCACTTCCATCGCCTCTTTCAGCTTATCCAACGAACCATAAGTTGCTGCTAGTCTTTTGGCCGTTGCCTCTCCAATCTGCCTTATGCCCAGCGCATAGATGAAACGGTTAAAAGCAATATTGCGACGCTCATTAATCGAATCGAACAAATTCTTTTCCGACAATTCGCCCCAGCCTTCACGCTCACGAATGGGCGTATCTAAACTTGCATTCTTTTCTTCCAATATAAAAATATCGGCCGGAGATTTGATTAAACCCTCTTCGTAAAACTGCTCAACAATCTTGCTGCCAAGACCTTCAATATCAAAGGCCAGACGAGAAACAAAATGCTTAAGCCGCTCGACCGCCTGCGCCGGACAGATCAAACCACCTGTGCAGCGGCGCACAACATCGCCATCCTCTCTGATCGCCAGAGAATCACAAGCCGGACAACGCTCTGGATAAACAAACACCTTTTCCTTACCAGTGCGTTTTTCTTCGAGAACCTGCACCACTTGCGGGATAACATCACCGGCGCGCTGGATTACAACATGATCACCAATACGCACGCCCTTGCGTTCAATCTCGTCTTCATTGTGGAGCGTGGCGTTTGATACCACCACACCACCAACAGTAATTGGCTCCAACCGAGCGACCGGCGTCAAAGCACCAGTGCGACCAACCTGAATATCGATGCCGTTAATGACGGTAACTGCCTGCTCGGCCGGGAATTTATGTGCCGTAGCCCAACGCGGCGCGCGACTTACAAAGCCCAAGCGCTCCTGCCAGTCTAGGCGGTTGACCTTATAGACAATACCATCGATTTCGTAATCAAGGTCAGCTCTCTTTTCCAGAAGTAATTGGTAGTTTTTTATCAGAGCTTTAGTGGAATCAAAAAGCTCCACCTGTTCAGCAATTTTAAAACCCCATCCTTTTAATGTCTGAATTATATGAAATTGATCTTTGGCATACTTAACAGGAATATGCCCTACTCCATAGGCAAACAAATGCAATGGGCGTGACTTTGTAATCAACGAATCAAGCTGGCGCACACTACCGGCTGCCGCGTTACGGGGATTGGCAAAGATATGCTCACTCGCCTCTTCCTGCGCTTTATTGAGCCGCTCAAAATCACTGCGGCGCATATAAATCTCGCCGCGCACCTCCAAAACATCCGGCGCATCTTTGGGCAATTCTTTTGGCACATCCTTGATCGTCATGACATTCTCTGTGATGTCCTCGCCTTCCGCGCCATCGCCACGGGTCGCGGCCACCACCAGCTTGCGATCCTCATAGCGCAAAGAACACGACAGCCCATCAATTTTTGGTTCAGCCAGTAATTCAACGGGCTCACCTTCACTTAATCCCAAAAACCGCCGAACACGGCCGATAAAGTCTTCAAGTTCTTCCTCGCTGAACACATTGGAGAGCGACAGCATTGGTACAGCATGCTTCACTTTTTTAAAGCTTTGCGATGGTTTTACCCCAACAGTCTGTGTTGGACTACCCGCTGTAATCAGCTCAGGATACTGCGACTCCAACGCCTCCAGTTCCTGTCGTAGCTTATCGTAATCTGCATCCGAAACTTCCGGCGCATCCTTTTGGTAATAGGCTTTGTCATGTGCGCGGATATCCTTAACCAGCACAGCATGCCGAGCCCGCGCATCCTCAAGGGATAAATCAAACAGGGCCTTAGACTGACTCACGTTCCCGTCTCCAACAACTTATCCGCTGCCGCGCGCGCTTCGTTGGTAATTGTTGCGCCGGCCAGCATGCGGGCAATTTCCTCGCGGCGTTCAGCGACTTCACCAAGCGGAATCACATTGGTGCGCATATCTTTTTGCCCATCCTTTAGCACAATCCAGTGATGGCCGGCACGTGCTGCAACCTGCGGCGCATGGGTTACCACCAGCACCTGACGTTTTTGCGCCAGCCGCGCCAAACGCTCCCCAACCGCATCAGCCGTCGAGCCGCCAATACCGCTATCGACCTCATCAAAAACCAGGCTCCCGGCCGCGCCCACTTCCGCCATCACAACCTTCAGCGCCAGCATAAACCGTGCCATTTCACCACCCGAGGCAATCTTGTTCAACGCGCCCGGTTCGCTGCCCGGATTGGTAGCCACCAAAAAACGAACTTTATCAATGCCGTGCGGCCCCCATTCGGATTCCTCCAACACGGTGGTATCGGTTACAAACCGTGCTTTTTCCAACTTCAGCGGCGGTAATTCTTTTGCCACCAGCTTATCAAGTTTTGTGGCCGCTTTCTTACGCATCTCACTGACCTTTTTGGCCTCAGATTCATAAACCTTGCGTTCTTTTTCGACCTTCTTAATCTGCGCCGCCAGAGCGTCATCGGCATGCTCAATCATATTCAAACGCTGCGCCAAGCTCGTACGCACCGCAGGCAATTCATCAATCGTGCATTCATGCTTGCGTGCCTGCGCCCGCAGCGCAAAAAGCCGGTCATCAATGCTTTCAAGATTATAATCGCTGCCTTCCAGATCAGCCGACACCGCTTCAATCGCGGCAATCGCCTCCTGAATTTCGGATGAGGCACGATCGAGCGGCCCGGTAATATCTTGCGCCTGCGGTCCAATTTTAGTAGAAATTCGGTCTAGAACGCCCCAGGCTTTGCGCACCGGATCATTCTCGCCATTTAAAACCTGATGCGCGGCATTTAAGCCTTCCAGCACCTGCTCGCGGTGCATCAAGCGCTCTCGCAGCGATGCAAGCTCTTCCTCTTCCCCTGATTTTGGTTCCAGCCCGTCAAGGTCTTCTACGGACCCACGCAAATATTCTTCTTCCGCTTTTGATTTTTCTGATTCACTTTTTAAGGTGACCAGTTCTTTTTCTGCGACTTTCCACGCATTAAAAACAACAAGTAGCTTGTCCCCAACCCCCGCATATTCATCCAGCATAGCCCGATGCGAAGATGGATTGAGAAGCCCCTGCGTTTCGAACTGGCTGTGAATTTCCACCAGCGTAGCACCAACTTCTTTCAGCAAACCAACACTGACCGGTTGATCGTTGATATAGGCTTTGCTGCGTCCATCCTTACTAACTGATCTGCGAAGGATAAGATTTGTGTCGGGTTCAATATCCGCATAGCGCAAAAGCGAAAACGAAGGATGCGCATTTTTGATTTCGAACGTCGCGCTGACTTGTGCCTGCTCCGCACCTTTGCGCACCAGAGAACTCTCGGAACGCGCACCCAATGCCAAGCCCAGCGAATCAAGTAAAATTGATTTCCCAGCGCCGGTTTCACCGGTCAGAGCGCAAAAACCGTCTTCAAACTCTATGGTGAGTTGATCAATCAGAACGACATTTTTGATACTCAAGGATGTCAGCATGGCTTTTTCAGTATGGCTCTCTTACGTATGTTACGTGGCCTTCGGATTAGCCTTTGAACAGGGAATCCATTGTGCGATCAATCCAGCCACCTTCCTCCTGCAATTGTTTGCGCTGTTTCGGGTCTAGCAATCCATAGCTACGCTTATACCATTTGCTGCCCGGATAGTTATGCCCGAGCACAGCAGCAACGCGTACGGCTTCATCTTTTAGCCCGACAATAAGATACGCCTCGACCAGACGATGCAAAGCTTCGGGCGCGTGCGTTGTTGTCTGGTAATCCCTGACCACAACACGAAAGCGATTAATCGCCGCACCGACATTGGCACGCTCCAGATAATAGCGACCAACTTCCATCTCCTTGCCGGCAAGGTGATCGAGTGTCAGATCCTGCTTGAGCTTGGCATCGCGAGTATAGCGACTGTCGGGAAAGCGCCTGATCAGAACATCAAACGATTCAACAGCCTGCTTCGTCATTTCCTGGTCGCGGCGCACATCGGATATTTGCTCGTAAAAACTAAGCGCACGCAGATAATGCGCGTAATCAACATCCTTGTTACCGGGATGAAGCTGGACGAAACGGTCCAGTGCCAGAACGGCTTCATCATAACGCTGACCTTGATAGGCAGCATAGGCGGCCATCAATTGTGATTGTGTTGCCCATTGTGAGTACGGATGTTGACGCTCGACTTCCTCGAAGAGCTGAGTCGCTTCGCCATATCGCTTGTCATCCAGAGCCGCTGCAGCCTTGTTGTAGAGAACATCAGCATTGCCTTCAGTGCGAACCACATCATCATCCGAGCCACACGCAGCCAGAATCAAAAGCGCAAAAAGCGAAAGTAGAATTTTAGAGGGCATATAAACGGCTCCATATTTTTTTGGTGCTACCTATTATAGATAAACACTTTGGGGCCAAAAAGGAAGATATAAGGAGGGGTTATGCCCATAAACAGGCCGGGAAATAAGGAGAATTAAGCTGTTGCCAGAATCTTCTCAGGTTCCTGTAATTCCTGATAGCGGGAATCGCCCCCGACATCACCAAAGACATCGACGATTTCCCAGTTGCTCTCATCCGCAAACAGGGCATGGAGAATGGCGTTATTAACGGCATGACCGGGCCTGCTGGCCTCATAAGCGCCGAGAATGACACCGCCAGCAAGATAAAGGTCGCCAACCGCATCAAGAATTTTGTGACGAATAAATTCATCATCGTGACGCAAGCCTTCGGGGTTCAGCACGGTCTTTTTGTCGAGCACGATAGCATTATCCATCGAGCCACCAAGCGCCAAGCCGTTCTTGCGCATCAAAGCCACGTCCTTCAGAAAACCGAATGTCCGGCATTCAGCCAGTTCGTGCCTGAAATTACCATTGACCAGCTGTGTTTCATAACGCTGAGAGCCGATCTCCGGATGATTGAAGTCAATCGCCCCGGCAAAAACACTGGATTCTGATGGGCTGAGGCGCACTTTCTTAGGGCCGTCCTTGATTGTGACCTCTTTCAAAACGCGGATCGCGCGGCGCGGCAAAGCCTGCGCCATAATACCGGCCTGATCAATCATACGAACAAAGGGATCGGCGCTGCCGTCCATAATCGGGACTTCGCCGCCATCGAGCTCAACAACCGCATTGTCAATGCCACAGCCACGAAGGGCAGACATCAGATGCTCGATTGTGCCGATCGTGGCGCCGTTTTGATTGCCAATCACCGTGCAAAGCTGCGTATCCACCACGTGATTCCACAGTGCCGGGATCATATTATCACCTTCGGTAATATCGGTGCGAATGAAAACAATGCCGTTATTCTCGCACGCCGGACGGATGGTCATGGTAATATCCTGACCGGAATGAAGGCCTACGCCCTGGCAGGATATCGGTGATTTCAGCGTGTTTTGCATGGCTTTTCGTGGCTTTCTGTAATGCTTTTTCCTACGCTAAATATAGTCAATCCGGCTCTGACAAACAAATCACGCTTTGTTGCGCATTGTTACATGAGATTTTCACCTGCAAGCTGTTGATATAAAAACATTATTTAAGGTCCTTCTTTTCGTTCGTCATTTTTTAGGGAGGGGGCCTAGGGCCTTTTGTGTTATGTCCATTTTTTCAGTCTGTTCCTTCAAAAGTGCGTTGTCATATCGCAAGCATTTCTTTCTTCTCTAAGGAATAGTACCAAATCCAAAAAATATGAAAATGAGCAACGGCCCGGTGCCCGGAGGCTCCTTTTGATATTTTTAACCGCGAATGGACGCGAATTAACGCGAATGGTTTCAGCGCCATACTTTATTCGTGTGCATTGGTGTCCATTCGTGGTTCCTGTCTTTTTGTTTTTCATGCCACATTGTAGGAAACATATCCTATTTTGTCAAGAGCTTTACAACTCTATAGCGTTTATAGAAAATAATTTGACATTTACATATTTTATATATAGGGTGTCGACCATATTTTACAAATAGGAGCACAAAAATGAGTTTAGAAATCCTACATGACACAAGAACCCCTTCAGAGCCAATGAGCCTGAACTCTCTACATGTCTTGTTTGCTGTAGAAGCAGAGGGTGGTGGAACGACAATCGTTTTTGCCAATCATGCAACACATGAATTACAAGAAAATTATTCTTACCCTTCTCGAAATGAGCTTCCAGTCACTGAAGATATTTCTACCGTAGCGAAAAAATTACATTTGAAAACTCTAAAGTTCGAAGGTAGAAAATCAACAGAGCATATGAATGCTGCTTTTAATCCCAATAGAGTTGTAAAAATGGATTTTCTGGACCCAAACACGGTTATACTCTGTGTTGAAGACGGGTATGTTTTTAATGTACTAGGAGATGTTAACACAGTCACAGACACGTTAAACGACACCGTCAGACCTCAGCCCTGGGGAATGTTATAAAAAAGGGCCCCTTTGTCAGGAGCCCTTTCACCAATGGAGGGTTGGTGCTGTTCTTTAACACGCTTCCGCGTGAGCTTATGGATCCCCGCTGTCTAAGCCCGTCTTCGCCGCGAAGCAAAACCAAAGGTTTTGTTCGCTTCTAAAGAATACAAACAAAGCTACGCTTTGCTTTGCAGGCTACGCCGGGCCGCGGGGATGACGGATTGCTAAATTCGCTACGCTCATTAAGAAATCCGTCAATTTGCTTGTCTGCGCAAAAACGCAGGGATATCGAGTTCGCTTTCGCCCTCTTCCTGCGGTTTGGCCGCGGGGGAATCAATGTTCAGATTGCCTTGAGCGGCGCGTGGTGGTGCCATATGCGATCCTTGCGGTGGCGGCGCCATCGGTCCCGGCCCGCGTGGTTGTGCTTGCTGGGTACCAACCAAATCTTCCCTGATCCCGTCAATTTTTTGCTGCACCGAGCCGGTGATACGTTCAAACAGTGATGGTGAACGATGCTTTGGCCCCGTTGGTAATTTCGGCGGGTTGAGATGCAACCCCGGTGCCATTTGCATTGCTGGCGGCGCAACAGGTGGAGGCGCGGCCGCAGGAGTCATCGATGCAGTTTGTGTTGCTTGTTGTGGCGGCGCGACTTGTGCTTGCGCCTGTTGTGGTGGCTGGGTGGCATGCACACCGTGGAAATTTGAAATATGCGGACCGGCGCCCAAACCAGAACGACCTTCGGGCACAGCCGGGGCTGGCGGGATAAACGTCCCTTTGTAGCGCGCGCCGCGAAGCGCCGTGTTTTGTGGCACTGCTTGCTCTTCCTGAACCGGCGCAGCGACAAATTCGCTTTGTTCAAACATATCGGCTTCCGGCTCTTGTGGCTGTGATGATGGTTGCGCCGGCGTCGTCACGGGAGCAGGCGCAGGGCCAGCGGACGGCGCGGTGATATTACGCACAGCTTCGGTACCGGTGAGCGCAGAAATTGCGGTCTCGGCAGGTGCCCTGGGCTGAGCGCGTTCAGCAGCAAAACCTGTGGCCGTATTTGATGTTGTATTTGGTTGGGCGCGCTCCAAAACCTTGCCGCCACCAGCGGTTTCGATTTTAACGCCGCCACCAGAACCTGTTTTTTGATCAGCATTTTTTTCAATACCGGTCGCCACAATGGAAACGCGCATCCGCCCATCAAGGCTTTCATCAAAGGTCGCGCCAAAGATAATATTGGCGCTTGAATCGACTTCGTCACGAACGCGGTTACAGGCCTCATCCGCCTCGAACAGCGTCATGTCGTAACCGCCAGTAACGTTGATGATCACGCCATGAGCGCCTTTCATCGACACATCATCGAGCAACGGATTATTAATGGCGGACTCAGCGGCCTCAATTGCGCGTTTGTCGCCGGACGCCTCGCCGGTGCCCATCATCGCCTTGCCCATCTCTAACATGGCGGTACGGATATCGGCAAAATCAAGATTAACCAGACCGGGGCGCACCATCAGATCGGTCACGCCTCGCACGCCGGATTGCAGCACGCTGTCGGCCATTTTAAAACCTTCGGCAAACGTGGTTTTTTCATTGGCAACGCGGAAGAGATTCTGGTTGGGAATAATAATCAGGGTATCGACGTAACCCTGCATTTCCTCAATGCCCTTTTCAGCTTGCTCCATACGGTGCTGGCCTTCGAAGTGGAAAGGCTTGGTGACAACACCAACGGTAAGAATTCCTTTTTCGCGGCAAGCCCTGGCAATAATCGGCGCTGCGCCTGTCCCCGTACCACCGCCCATACCGGCCGTGACAAAGGCCATGTTGGAGCCTTCGAGAAAGCGCATCACATCCTCAAGAGTTTCTTCGGCTGCCGCCTGCCCTATTTCGGGGCGCGAGCCAGCGCCAAGACCGCCTGTAAGTGTTGCGCCCAGTTGAACCTTGGTATCACAGAGCGAGTTTTCCAGCGCCTGCGCGTCCGTGTTGCAGACGATGAACTCACAGCCTTCAAGACCGGATGAAATCATGTTGTTTACTGCGTTGCCACCGGCACCCCCAACACCCAAAACGGTGATTTTGGGCGAGAGCTTTTGAACTTCGGTTGGCTGCATTTTGATATTGATCATATTTGAACCCCTGAAAGATACGCCTGCCATATCCGAACGGGTGGCGGGACGTTGTTGATTCTATGTAAGTTTAACTCTGGTGGAAAGAGGAAAGACTGAGTTTTCCCAAGAATAGATGTGGATTTCTACGCTCCTCACTCTATCACCAGATGACGCAGGAATGCAAAAACACACCTTAAGTGACTCATTCGATTCACATTTTGGGATTTAAGCTTGTTTTTCAGGGCTATGTAGAGTTGTGGAATAGTTTACCCACAAAAGGCTGTGGATAAATATTGATGCTGGTTGACGAAGGTTTACCAGTTCTCATGCAGCCAGATTTTGGTGCGCTCCCACATGGTGCCCGGCTCGACCTGCGCGATGATATCGGCGGGCATTTCATTCGAGCGCTCGGACATATAGGTCAGCAAGCCGGCAGTGGTTGCAAAGCCCGGGCCACTCACCGCATCAGGCAGGCCGGAAAGACGGATCGGCTTGCCCAGACGCACCTGCTTGTCCATCACATGCTGGCCCAGATCGCGCAGTCCGGGAATCTGGCTGGCGCCGCCGGTCAGGACCACCCGCCGCCCGATCATCTGGCCGAGGCCGCTATCTTTTAAGCGCGCGCGGACCATTTCGAATATCTCTTCAACGCGTGGCTGGATGATACCTATCAAAAGCGAACGCGGCACATGGTTGAGCTCATGATGCTCGTCCTCGCCAAGACGCGGGACATCAATCATTTCACTTTCATCATTGCCGGACGCCATGGCGCTGCCATAGAGAATTTTGAGGCGCTCGGCATCAGCGAGCGAGGTCGTCAGGCCCTTGGCAATATCGCTGGTGATATGCTGGCCGCCCAAAGCAATCGCATCATTATAAATCATAACGCCGCCATGAAAAACGGCAAAAGACGTGACGCCACCGCCGATATCAATAACGGTACAACCCAGATCCATTTCATCCTCGACCAGGCAAGCCAGCCCCGCCGCATAAGGCGAAGCACAAAGCGCAGTAATATCGAGATGCGAACGCTCAATACAAGTCGCCATATTACGCAAAGCGTTCATGTCGCCGGTGACCATATGGATGTCGACCTGCATTTTCTGACCAAACATACCGCGCGGCTCGCGGATGCCGTTATGGCCGTCGATACGATACGACACCGGGATGGTATGGATGAGCTCATGACCTTCACTGACGATTTGTTCCTGACCCTTGGCCAGAGCGCGGCGGACATCATTGTCGGTAATCTCATGGCCGAGAATCTGAACCTCAACCGCATTGCCCTGCGACCAGGCATGAGTACCGGGCAGATTGACGACAACCTCACGTAAGGGGTAGCCCTTCATCACATCAGCAGCCATATTTTCAGCGGCATGAACAGTGTGGCGAATGGCAGCTTCGGCGGCGTTGAGGTCAATAACCGTGCCGTTTTTAATGCCTTGTGAGGCCTGATGACCGACACCGAGCACCTCGAAATTACCCTCGTCGTCAATGACGCGGCCAATAAAGCAGGCGATTTTGCTGGAGCCGATATCCAACGCCGCGAGCAATGATCCCCTGGGTTTGTGTTTATGTTTCATACCGCTAAACTTTACTTCTTTTTCCAAAATGAAAAAATGTACTTTCGTAACAACGCAAGGAACGCTGCATCAATTTCATTGCCCGTAATATTTTTATATTGTTTTTGACATACATTGATCTTGTAAACACAAAAAACAATCAAAATGAGCGGCACCATACCAACAAGAAAAAATATAACCCATCCCACTGCTAACAATAACGTAGACGCCAAATCATAGTATTTATAGGGGTCGTCAGGAGAAATAATAGAAGCCATATCGAGAGGCAATGATGTTGAACAAAACCCCAAAAAAGTGATATGCCATTCAAAGAAACTAACCAGCTCAAACCATGCATATAACCCTACAATGAAAATTATATACTTAAAAACATCTTTCTTAAGATCTTCAACTGATAGCTCTTGTGTCATTACTAAACCTTGCTAGATACTCTTATCAACGTTAAGGCCCGCCTTATATTCCTGCACCTTGCCGGGGCGCGTGCGGACAATAATACGGTCCTCTTTGCGCAAATCAATACTGACAATATCCTTATCCAGCAAGCCGTCTTCTTCTTGTGCTACCGCCAGTCGCCGCAACGCAAAACCGATATCATCCTCGGGCAGGCTAACATTCATACCACCCTCAAGCTTTATGTCCCAGCGCCGTCCGCCAATCCAGCTGGCACTTTCGACGCGCTTTGCCAACTCTGATTCAGCCGCCAGCATATTCAAAAGTTCCGGGGCTTGCTTCGGTGCATCAGCGCCAACAACGATAATCAAATCCTTGAATTTTTTCAAATTGCGATCGGTTAGAACTTCGCCGTCAGCATCGATTAGACGCAATTTTTTATCCTTTTGCCACAATGCCAAAGGTTGTCGTTCTTCCAACCCAACATAGATGGTGTCGGGCAAACGGCGCTCGACATGCGCGGCTTTGACCCAGGCAACTTTTTCAATCAGTTCCTGCGCCTGCCCCGGATCAAAAGAAAAAAGCGGATCACCCTTTTCGACATTGATGATCGCCAGCAGAACTTCAGCATCACTATATTTGCGCCCTTCGACCAGAATATTGGCAACAGAAAATCCCATACCAGCGGAGGCCTCGAGCATTGTTTGTTTTGTCCAGTGCGCGGTTTTAGAATCAGCATCACTGAGGAAAAACCACGCACCTGTCCAGACGGTAAACACCACCACGCCGAGCGTAATACCAAAGCGCCGCAGCCACATTTGCGCCTTGGCAATCCGGCCCTTGCGACGTTTGTTGAGGGTTCTTGTGCTGACTTTTTGTTTCGTTTTTCTTTTGGCCATTACAAGGGTCTCCTGAGCAATCGCGCATCCATCGGCACCGGGTCTTTCGGCAATTTTCGGCCACGGGCGCAGGTTACAGCCTCTTCGATCAGCGCAGACATGAAATCAGTAAATAGGATTGGATCTTCCGCGGCTTCCCACAAGAAATAACCGAAAGAGCCGGGAATGGGATTGACCTCATTCATCCAGATCTCGCCAGTTTTGCTATCGCCGATAAAATCAATGCGTGGCGCCCCGGTACCATCAATCGCCTCAAACATCTTTGTGGCCCACTCGCGAATATTATCCTCCGTCTTTTGATCAAGCTTGGGGTTCAGCTCTCGCGTTAACGATAGCATACCTTCGCTCGTCTGGCCGGGGCTTTTCGTGCCCGTTTTGTTATCGCCGCCGGAAAGATATTTTTGTTTGAAGTCGAGCAATTCATCAACCGCTTTCGGTCTTTCGATGGCTGATGTTCGTGTTTCACGTGAAAACCGCGCAGTTGCTACGTTGTATTCCACAAGGTTTTGCACAAAAGGCTCCACAATTGCCGCGTCATCATATTCAAAAACGCCGGGCAGGCTGGCGGCAATCTCCTCGACGTTGTCAGCTTTGGCGACGCCGATGGAGCTGCCGAGATGCACGGGCTTCACAATGCAGGGAAAACCGATGTCTTTGACAAGTGCCTCCAGCTCATCACGAGGAATAAGATAACCCTCGTCAGGCTTGCGCAAAATCGTATAGGGCAAAACAGGAATATCGAGGCTTTTCAAAAGATGTTTGGTCGCAGCCTTGTCCATCAAAAGCGATGTGGCCATCGTCCGCATGCCGGTATAGGGAATGCCAGCGGTTTCAAACAGGCCCTGAAAACCACCGTCTTCACCGACAAGGCCGTGAAAGGCGGGAATGGCGACGTCGAATTCGATCGGTTTTCCGCTGCCAAATAATGAGGATTTATGGGGGAGCAAGACGCCTTTGCCGGATGGCGTCACGTCCAGCGTCACCTGCTGCACTTGTTTGATAGAATTTTTGTCGAGCAGATAATTTTTGCGTTTGCGTAATATATCGCCGGTTAACCATTTTCCGACCGGATCGATATAGACGGGAAAGGCCTGATATCGGCTCTGGTCAATGGCTTGCAGGACCTGTAGCCCGCTCACAACACTGACATCATGCTCGGGCGAACGACCACCGAAAAAGACTGCAATGCGTTTTTTGATTTGAGACATGGCTGTGTAGTCCGTATAAGAAACCCCAAGGATCAGTGATTTAATCATGAAACAGGTGTTGTGGAAAGGAATTTGGGATTTTGGAGCAATTTCAGGCAAAAGATGCTGAATTTTCTTATGAAACGCTGGGCAACCGTGAAGGTCCGGTGCTGGTCTGGGCCCATGGCTGGGGGCTGGATCACAAAAGTCTGATGGCGTTGGCGTCTTCTCTGGAGCGCGAGGGATACCATATTCTTATTGACCTCCCCGGCTTCGGGGATTCGCCAGAGCCACCGGAAATTTGGGAAGTTGCGGATTACGCCGATGCAGTAGCCGAATGGCTGAGGCAGCAATCTTTCAAAAAAATCATCTGGGTTTCGCATTCTTTCGGTGGGCGGATCGGCATTCAGATGGCCGCCCGCCACCCGGACCTGGTGGCGGGATTGTTCTCCATTGCCTCGGCAGGATTAAGGCCAAAAAGAAACCCCTACCAAAAACTCAAGCTTCACACGCGCATTTGGATGTTCAAACTCACGAGAAAGTTTTTTGGTGAGAAGTTGGCCACGCAATATTTCAGCAATGTGGATTACAGCAACACGTCAGGGGTCATGCGCCCTATCTTTGTAAAAGCAGTGAATAAGGACCTTGGAGAAGAAGCTGCTACGATCACCTGCCCCGTCAAACTTGTCTACGGGACGGAAGACACAGAAGCACCCCCGAGTATTGGCGAGCGACTGGAAAAAATTATCCCGAATGCAGAAATGGTTCACCTTGAAGGACAGGATCATTATACTATTCTCGATAGCGGGCGGCATCAGGTTGCTCATTTACTGAAGAAATTTATAGAAGAGACCGGAAAACAATCTTGATCGAAGAAGCCATCATCGCCCTGACTTACGTTGCCTTTCTGGCTTTTGCCGCGCGGCGGTTGATGACATATCTGCATATGTTCCAGCAGGAAGAATATGACGAGAACCGCTTCCTGAAATGGGTGTTCGCCAAAAAGGTTTTCGACAAGCGGTTGTCGCTGGTGCTTATTCTGGCGGGGAGTTTGTCGATTGCAGAGAGGTGGGTAGACATTCCGCATTTCATTGCGGCGGCTTTTGTTTTTCTTGGCTTTATTGTTACCGTCGCGCGCGAAAAAGATCCGCGCTTCCAGTCGAAAAAGAAACTGGCAATGACGTCTCGTGCCAAACGCATTTATTTTACCGCACTTTTTTATGCCGCGCTGTCGGGAGCATGGGTGTTTCTCATCACCGAGCCGTTTCTCTGGCTTATCCCGGTACAGCTGATACCGTTCATTTTGGTGCTCAGCAATATGAGCATGTCGCCGATTGAAAGCGCACTACAAAAGAAATACTGGGGTGAAGCCAACCACAAACTGGCGCAGGTTAAGCCCATTGTTATCGGCATCACCGGGTCGTACGGCAAGACATCGGTCAAACATATTCTTGGCCATATCCTGAAAGCCGCCGCGCCGACGCTGGTCACACCGGGCAGTGTGAATACCGTGATGGGGATTTCGAGGATTATCCGTGAGGATCTGGAAGACGATCACAAATATTTTATTGTCGAGATGGGTGCGTATGGCCCCGGATCGATTGACCGGATCTGTAAACTAACGCCGCCCAATCTTGGGATTATTTCTGCCGTCGGGCACGCACATCTGGAGCGATTTAAGTCACTGGACGCGGTTGCCCAGACCAAATACGAACTGGCCGATGCGGTGATCGCAAGTGGTGGTAAAATGATTGTCCAGGATAAAACTTTGAACTTCCCGCGCCCGCAGGAATTGCGCGGTGCAAACCCCTCTTCTTTTGTGACTTGCGGGGATGGAGACAACAACAATCTGTTCATCAAAGAGGCCAAGCAAACCGATAAAGGTCTGGAGATGACAATCCATTACAACGGCACGATGTTTGTGCTGGATGCGCCGTTGTTTGGTCTTCACCATGCGCAAAATGTCGCTCTGGCTTTTGCGGCGGCGCGGGCGCTGGATATTCCGGCCGATACAATTGCCACGGCACTCAAAAGAACGCCGCAAATCCCGCACAGGCTGGAGATGAAAAAACAACAAGGCGGTGGCGCGATTATTGATGATGCGTTTAATTCCAACCCACTGGGATTCAGGTCGGCGCTTGATCTACTGGCAATAATGGACCCGAACAAGCGTAAAATTTTAATTACGCCGGGAATTGTCGAGCTGGGCAGCTCCCATGATGACATTCATGAAAAGCTGGGGCTCTATGCGGGCGAAGTATGTGATGTGCTTATTGCCGTCAATGCCAAACGCATCCCTACTTTTATCAAGGGCTACAAGGAAAAAGCCGGCGGAAAACCGTTGCACGAGATGAAAACATTTGCTGAGGCGCAGGACTGGATCAACAAAAACAAACAGGAGAGCGACATCATCCTGATTGAAAATGATCTGCCGGATTTATATGAGAGCGTGCCTAAGATTTAGGCCTTCTCCCCTATCCGCTTAATTTCCCATTGTAATTCGATGCCAGTTTCCTCGCGTACGCGGCGGCGAACTTCTTCGCCGAGCGCCTCGAGATCGGAAGCTGTCGCGCCGCCGGTATTGATCATGAAATTACAGTGCTTTTCACTCATCTGCGCACCACCAACTTTTAGACCGCGGCCACCGACTTTGTCGATCAGCTCCCAGGCTTTATGCCCTTCCGGGTTGGCAAAAGTTGAGCCGCCGGTTTTTTCCGTGATCGGCTGGGTTTCCTGACGCTTTACTTTGATGTCCTTTAAACGCTCGCGGACAATTTCCGGGTCTTCTTCCTGCCCTTCGAATTCAGCCTCTATCAAAATATAATCTTCAGGAAGAACAGTAGAGCGGTAACTCATTTGTAAATTATCTGGTTTAAGATAACGCTTTTCTCCCTCACGATTAATCGCCGTTGTTTCCAATAGAACATCTTTCACTTCGCTGCCATAGGCACCAGCATTCATACACACCGCACCGCCAACCGTGCCGGGAATACCGGAAAGAAATTCCAGCCCGCCAATACCAGCTTTGGCCGCCGCAGCCGCAACGCTTCCATTTAATGCCCCGGCTCCAGCTGTAATTTTCGTGCCCTCAACTTTAATATCAGAAAAATTTTTGCCCATACGGATCACCGCGCCGCGTACACCACCATCACGGATAATGGTATTGGCCATACCACCAAGTACCATCAACGGCCAGTCTTTGGGATACACAGCGAGAAAGTCTTTGAGGTCTTTGAGGTCGGCAGGCTGAAACAGCAGACCACAACGCCCACCGCAACGAAACCAGCTTTCCGAACCAAGAGCAGCTTTTTGCATCAACCGCCCGCGGGCGGTTTTGATAAGTTCTCGAAAAATTTTGGCTGAATCAGGCATTTTTTAGGCCGCGCTGCCTTTTTCTTTGGCAAGAAGCGTATCCAGCTGCTCAGGAAGGTCATAAGCCCAGGCGGTGATATCGCCAGCACCGAGACAAATCACGTAATCACTCGGCTGCGTAATGTCGGCAATTGTTTTTGCTAGATCATCGCGGCTATCTATCGTCAGGACATGTCTGTGACCGCGTTCGGAAATTCCATCGGCAAGAGATTGTTTGTCCGCGCCCTCAATCGGCTCTTCGCCAGCCTCGTAAACATCGGTAACCACCACGCTATCGGCGTCATTGAAACAGGTGCAGAATTCCTCGAACAAATCATTGAGGCGGGAATAACGGTGTGGTTGCATCACGGCGATCACGCGACCTTTGTTGCTCTCGGCAACGCTGCGCGCGGCTTTGAGGATCGTTTCAATTTCGACCGGATGGTGGGCGTAATCGTCAATGATTGTAATGCCGTGGCTCGTCCCGGTTTTGGTAAAGCGGCGTTTGACGCCGGTAAAACCGGATAGCGCCTTTTTCATCACCGGCGGCGGCGTGTCCATTTCTTTGGCAATTGCCAGCGCCACCAGAGAATTTTGTACGTTATGTTCGCCGGGCATAGAAAGGTGAACGTCTTTTAATTCTGTACCGTCGGCAAAGTTCACATCGAAAATACTGCCTTCGCCATCGGTGCGAATATTGGACGCCTGCACATCGGCCTGCGGATTAAAACCATAGGTGATAATTTTGCGATCACCGACTTGCGGGATCAGCGCCTGGACCTCCGGGTGGTCAGTACACAGCACGGCGTAGCCATAGAAGGGCACGTTTTTGATGAACTGGATATAGGCTTTGCGGACATTGTCGAAGCTGCCGTAATGCTCCATATGCTCGGGGTCCATATTGGTAACCACCGCGACGTCAGCCGGCAAGCGGGTGAACGTGCCGTCGCTTTCATCGGCCTCGACCACCATCCATTCGCTCTCGCCCAGCCGCGTATTGGTGCCATAGGCATTGACGATGCCGCCATTGATGACGGTCGGGTCAAAGCCTGCCGCCTCCAGCGTTTCACCGATCATCGAGGTCGTGGTGGTTTTGCCATGCGTACCGCCAACAGCGATGGCGGATTTTAATTTCATCAGCTCGGCCAGCATCGCGGCGCGGCGCACGATGGGAATTTTGGCCTCGCGCGCGGCGGCAAGTTCTACGTTGTCGTTTTTAACGGCGGAAGAAATCACGATCGCCGCGGGGGGCTCGCCATTTTCATCTTTGAGGTTTTTGGGGTCATGGCCCACAGAAATACGGATGCCGTTTTGCATCAGGCGTTTGACATTGGCATTTTCGGCCATGTCCGAGCCCTGGACTTTATGGCCAAGCGCGTGCAGAACCTCGGCGATCCCGCTCATGCCGATGCCGCCAATGCCGATGAAATGAAGTGTGCCGCTATTTTTCGGTAATCCTTGCATGGAACTGTTAAACCACAACGGACACGGCGGACACAACGATTTTGTAAAAATTCATAATTCGGGGCATTAGCCCGCAACCCTTTCCGGCAAAGGCAAAGAAAATCCGTTTATAAGTTGAGCTTTTTGGTGAGACTCTATTTTTTGAAATTCTGATAAACCAGCCTCTTGCATAGGAAAATCATATGCTTTGGCACCTGAAACCACAACCTTAGGCGCATTATTTGCCAAGGAAAATCCGTAAGTAAGGGGCTCTCTGTCAATTCCTGTATGCGGCCTCCCCAAGAGAGAAAATGATAACTTATGAAAGTCAGGATTTTCAGCACTTGTATAGGAATCGCATAAAACCAGGGAACCATGTTTAACCTGCTGAGCTAAATCAGGAAATGCTATTTGAAATTTTTCTAGGTCTTCAACTTTAAAAACAGAGTTTGATGAAGAAACAAAAGCCTCTGGTTCAGGAAAAGCATCTGATAATATAAGTTTCCTTGCGTGTAGATTTTCCATTATCGGGGTCAGAATACGCCGCTCATAAAAGTTATAAAGTTTAGACATTAAATTTTACTCCTTAGTTAAATAACCACTCTACTTATCACCCCACCCACTCGCAATCGCGGTGACGAGGTTGCCGAGTTTGCGGGCCGCGTCCGGCTTACCGCAACTCCGCGCGTTTTCAGCGGCGCGGAACAGGGTTTCGGGATTTTGCAGGAAGGTTTCAATGCGGGCCAAAATCGCCTCGGGCGTGAAGCCTTCCTCCGTCATCACCCAGGCGCCGCCGGTATCGGCGACCGCATCGGCATTCATTTTTTGCTGCTGATCCTTGTGATGCGGGTATGGCACGAATATCGCCGGACGTCCGGCGGTGGTCACTTCGGCCACTGTAGATGCGCCCGACCGCGCAATCACCAGATGCGCTTTTTCCAGCTCCGCCGCCACGTCGTCAAAGAAGGTTGCCAGTTCGGCTTTGATCCCTGCCGCGCCATAGGCTTTTTTGGCATCTTCCAGATCGTCCTCGCGGCATTGCTGGGTGAGTGCAATCTGCGCGCGTTGAGAGCTTGAAAGTTTTGAGAGCGCCTCCGGCAGAATTTCACTAAACACCTTTGCGCCAAGCGAACCACCCAGAACCAAAATCCGTAGAGCGCCATCCTGTTCCAAAATCGGGTAAGGCTTGGTATAAAGCGCGGCGATTTCCTCGCGCACCGGATTGCCGGTCACCACAGAGCGCATTTTATCATTTTCATCAAGACCGGTGACACTGGGCAAAGAAATGGCTATGCGCTCGGCCTTTGGTGCCAGAAACGCATTGGCTTTGCCAATGATGGCATTTTGTTCATGAATGATGGTCGGGATTTTTAATTTTTGCGCCGCATAAACGCCCGGCACGGACGGATAACCACCGAAGCCGATCACCATAGCGGGGTTGAGAGATTTTACGAGGGTCATGGCCTGCACTATACCAACACCAAGATTGGCCGCCCCCATGATTTTTCCCAAGAACCCTTTGCCCAACGTGCCGGATTTTACGACATGGGTTTTCATGCCCTCAAACATCGATTCATATTTTTTGCCACGATCATCCGTCATGATTTCAACCCGGAAGCCACGAGACATCAAATCATGGGCCAACGCCCGCGCCGGCGTGATATGACCGCCAGTGCCGCCGCTGCTGAGCAATATGAGCTTGCTATTCTCGTTCATGCTTTTCCTTCTGCTGATTGGGAGCTTCGCACGGACACCCCGCCGCGCGCAATCCCCGATCGCACCTGCCGCCGCGTCAGGGCCAGAATCACGCCCATCGATAGACCCATAGACAAGATGGATGAGCCACCATAGCTGATAAACGGCAGGGTCATACCCTTGGCTGGGAGGAGTTGCAGGCTGGAGCCCATATGAATCATGGCCTGTAAACCAAACATTGTGAGCAAACCGCCAACGGCCAGCACAACAAACATGTCATCACTGTCCATCAAGCGGTTAAAGCCACGTAGCAGGATAAAGATAAAGACCGCCATTAGAATAAGAATAAAAAACAGGCCCAATTCTTCGCCAGCCACGGCGAAAATAAAATCAGCATGGGCATCGGGCAGATGTTGTTTTACCGTTCCCTGCCCCGGTCCGGTACCAAACAGCCCGCCATTTTCGAACGCCTCAAGCGAGCGTTGCACCTGATAATTATCGCCGCTGGTCGGATCGAGAAAGCGATCGATGCGGCTTTGGACGTGATCGAAGGCGAAATAGGCCAGCGTCAGCCCAATGATGGCGGCCAGAAGAAGTCCTACCAGAATACGAAAAGGGAAACCGGCGAGAAAGATTTGGGACACCCATATACTGGTCACGACGACTGTCATACCGAGGTCTGGTTGCATCAGAAGCAAAATCAGCACGAGAGCATAAAGCCCTGCGGTGACCTGATTACCGGGGAATTTTTCTTTTGTCTTCTGCATTGCCATCAACCAGGCCGCAACGATGGCAAAAGCCGGCTTGACGAATTCACTGGGCTGGAGAGAAAAACCGAAGAGATGAATCCAGCGCTGCGCACCTTTAATCTCCATGCCGGTTATAAGGACAATAATAAGAGCGATAATACAACCGACAAACATGACACTGGCCAGACGCCATATATCGCGCCGCCCGAGCATGGAAATGCCGATCATCATCGCTAGCGCGGGGACCAGCATGACGATGTGGCGTTTGAGAAAGTGGTATTGCCCAAGCCCAAGATGTTCGGCCACTGGCGGGCTGGCAGTGGTGACCAGAACCACACCGAATATAATGAGAATCAGAGATGCCGCCAACATCGGCCGGTCCACCGTCCACCACCAGCGACCCAAAAAGGATTGATCTGTACGGGAGAAAAGCTTCATGCCGCCTCCTCCTCATCAAATTCAGCTACAAGAGCAGTAAAATGATCGCCGCGCTGTTCAAAATTCACGTATTGATCATAAGAGGAACAGGCAGGAGAAAGTAGAACCGTACCGGCGCCGCCGGGCTGACCGCGCTCATTTTGTGCCATGCGGTGCGCTTGTTCCGTTGCAACATCCATGTTTTCGCTGAGCTCATAAGCCACGCCATGTTTTTTGAGCCAGGATGAAAAATCATCCATCGCTTCACCAATGACAAACGCATGCGTGATACGGTCCATATAACTCTCTAAACCTTCTAATCCACCTTCCTTGGCGCGGCCACCGACAATCCAGTAAATATTGCGGGAGCATTCCAGCGCACGCGCTGCAGCTTCAGCGTTGGTGGCTTTGGAATCGTTAATATAGGCAACGCCATTAATGATGCGGGTGAGAAACTGGCGGTGATTTAGGCCGGGGAAGGTTTTCATCGCTTCGAAAATTTGATCATCAGCCAGACCGAGGTGGCAACAAACAGCGTAGGCGGCTGCCCTATTTTGATGGTTATGAGCGCCTTGTAGCGCATTACATTCGGGCAGGCCCTCATCCTGTGCCGACACCGTATATAGAATGTGCTGGTTTTTTGTCGCGAGCGTATCGGCAATCTTTTTTGTACGATCGTCATCGGTGGCGATAACCGCGATGCCGTTTTCTCCAAAAATCTTTTCTTTGACGGCGGTATATTCTTCCATCGTGCCGTGACGGTCGAGATGGTCGGGCGTAATGTTGAGCAGCACGGCGATGTCCGGCGCAAAAGTTGGACAAAGGTCGAGTTGAAAAGAAGAAAGCTCTAGCACCAGTGCGCCATTTGTCGGCGGTAGTGTCAGACCCATGACCGGCTCACCGATATTGCCACCGGAAACTGCCTTGATGCCGTAAGCATCCAGGATGTGCGTGATGAGCGCCGTTGTCGTTGATTTGCCGTTGGTGCCGGTGATGCCAATGACTGCGCGCCCGTGAGCGCAGCGATGCAAAACTTCAATATCGCCGATGACTTCAATACCCGCATGGTGAGCGGCGATGACGACCGGGTGTGGCTCGGGATGATGCAGCGGAATGCCGGGAGCCAGAACAAGACACGCAAAACCCGATAAATCCATATCGGCCAGTGGAATAACGCCAGCGCCGAGCTGAAGCGCTGCTTCGTGGCTTTGCGGGTTATCGTCCCAGGCTTCGACTTTAACGCTGAGCTCCCTGAGGGCAGAGATCACGGCGAGGCCGGACTTGCCGAGACCGAAAACCGCGACAGGATTTCCGTTGAGCGTTTTAACAAAATTTTGTGCGTTGATCATCTCAGTTTCAGTGTGCTCAGCCCGATGAGCGCCAGAATAACAGCAATAATCCAGAAACGGATAACCACGGTCGGCTCGGACCAGCCCTTTTTCTCGAAATGGTGATGAATGGGCGCCATCGCAAAAACGCGTTTACCGGTGAGCTTGAACGACGCGACCTGCACAATCACCGATACGGTTTCTAGGACGAACAAACCACCGATAATCGCCAGGACCAGCTCGTGCTTGGTGATAATCGCAATCGTTCCGAGCACGCCGCCCATCGCCAACGAGCCGGTATCACCCATAAAAATCATGGCCGGTGGCGCGTTAAACCACAGGAATCCCATCGCGCCACCGATCAACGCACCACATAAAATCGCAAGCTCACCTGTCCCGGCAACATACGGGATTTGCAGATAGCCGGAAAAAACTTCATTGCCAACAAGATAGCTGATTAAACCGAAACAAGCAGCCGCAATCGCCACCGGCACAATCGCCAAACCGTCAAGACCATCGGTAAGATTCACAGCATTGGAGGAGCCAACCATCACCAAGAGGCACCAGGGAATAAAAAACCATGACAAGTTAATAAAAAAATCCTTAAAGAACGGTATTGCCACATGGGTACTGACCTCCGTCGGCAAGGTCTCTACAATTCCAAGCGTTACAACAATACCGACGAGAAACTGCAACAATAACTTTACCTTGCCAGGCAAGCCTTTGTGATTGCGCTTGGTGAGCTTGAGATAGTCATCAGCAAAGCCAATCAAACCATACCCGCCCATCACTATCATTGCATACCAGACGAATTTATTGGTCAAATCCGCCCATAAAATAGTTGAAACACTGACCGAGATTAGAATCATCAGGCCACCCATTGTCGGGGTGCCGGCTTTCTTCAAATGCGTTTCGGGGCCATCATTGCGAATAGGTTGACCTTCTTTTTGTTTTTTCTTGAGCCATTTGATCATTGGCGGAGCAATGACAAAGCTGATGATCAGCGCGGTCATGATCGCCCCACCCGTGCGAAACGTCAGGTAGCGGAACAAGTTAAATATCTGGTGGTCTTCCGCAAGTGGCGTTAAAAGATTATAGAGCATTCCCGGTAACCTGCCTTCCTTGTTTTCTTCGTAACTTTATACGCAACGCTTCCGCAAGTGTTGCCTTTTGTTTTTTCATTGGCTGTTCAAAAACCACAAAATCCCCCGGCGCCAGAACGTCTGTTACAATCGTCTCTAACTTCGCTTTGGTATGCATAGAACGGATCGCCGTCTGTGCGTTGGCAACGGTTGAAACCCCTTTGCACGTATACACAAAGTCGAGATTAGCGATTCTGCGCGGTATTGCCAAATCGTTCTTTTGTACCCTGACATTGGGCTGATCAGGAAAAGCCATATTGTCGAGAATGGCTGTTTGCCGCCCGAAACCAAGATCGATCAGATTTTGAACACGAAAGACGGCTTGTTCCGCACTTGCGGCCTGCGGCTCAAAAAGTGACAAGGACTGGCCGGGACCATCATCAGGCTTCAAGATATCACCAACCTGCCATACACGGGCGGCACGGCGAATATTACGGCCGCAGATTTTGGCCGCCAGCAATACGCCCGCCGCCGCCATCGCCTTATGAACATCGCCGTCCATGACCATCGAAATTTTATCGCCGAGAATATCAAGGTAAAGCCGCGTTCCGTTGGCCGCACTAAGATGTTCCATCACACGCGCATCGGCGCCGGTATGAATGCCGAAGCTGTAAATGCTTTCAATCCCTGCCGCTTTGGCCCGCGCCATAACGTTATAAAAGTCTGAACAATCGCGGTTGAGAATAACTGCCCCAGTTTTGGACATATTTTCAAACAACCGATCGCTGATGCCGCCTTTTGAGTCAGTAATGATCGCAATATCGGGCCGCACTGCCGGAGCAAGAGAGAAAATCCCAAAATCATAATCTTCGGGCATATTGGCCATACCAACAGATAGAATGCGCCCACCGTCATAAGAAGGGCCAAGCACGCCAAAAGCCTGGTTGACCATCTGGCGCATCTCAAGTCCCTGCACCGCCAACACCGTAGCATGAGAACGGTAGCGCGCCGCCCGCGCCAAATCACGCAAAGCGTCATAAGGGCTGGCGACCTTAAGCAGCGGCATATCACATTTCAGATCATCCGGCACATGCGAAACGACCGCCGCCACCGCGCCTTTGCGCATAATTTTTTTGAGGTCTTCACCATCGGAGGCAATAAAAAGATCACCTTTGCGAATATCTTCGGCGCGCACACAAACGCCGGTTGCCATCCATTCTTTGGTGTTGGCGCCGCCGGTAACAATGGCCGCTTCCTTAGAGTCCCATAAAATGTCGCTGCGGTTCACCACTATGCTTTCAACTCCTGAATTGCCTGCGTTGCCACTTGAACGTCATCGAAGTCTTCCACTTTATCGCCAAAAATCTGTCCTTGCTCATGACCCTTGCCGGCAATCACCAGGATATCACCTTCATCCAGTTCCGCTACAATCTGATGGATAGCTTCACGACGACCTGCAATTTCTTCCGCCAGCGTCGCCGTCTCGAGAACTTCTTTTCGAATCTGCGCCGGGTTTTCCCAGCGTGGATTGTCGTCAGTAACGATTACTCTGTCTGCCAAATCCTCCGCCACCTTGCCCATTAATGGGCGCTTGCCTTTGTCACGATCACCGCCACAGCCAAACAAACACACAAGATTGTTTTCGGTGTGAGGGCGAAGAGCTTTTAAGACATGCTCCAGCGCATCCGGTGTGTGGGCATAATCGACATAGATGGCCGCACCTCTTGGGTGACCGCCGATGGGCTGCAAACGACCCGGCGCGCCACGCAGGTTTTCAAGTGCTTCCACCAGATTTTTGGTGCGATCAGAATTTTTAGGATCTTCAGCTATCACCAGACCAAGCGCACAAAGAGCATTCATCAACTGAAACTCTCCAACAAGCGGTAATTCAACATCATGCCCTTCACCCATGATCTTAAGATGGGTTTTCTGACCGGTTATTGTTGGAGAAAGATATATAACTTTGAGGTCTTCGCCTTTATGGCCATACGAAAGAATGCGCAATGTTTTAGTGCTACGAAGAGAATCATATTCATCGCTATCGGCATTGAGGACGGCAATACCGTCAGAGCTTAAAATTTCTGTGAACAGCCGCGTTTTTGCCGCCAGATATTCTTCCATGCTCTCGTGGTAATCAAGGTGGTCGCGGGAAAGATTGGTGAAACCGGCGGCTTTCACTTTGACACCATCAAGGCGGTATTGATCAAGGCCATGGCTGGA
Organism: Alphaproteobacteria bacterium; assembly: GCA_021775965.1. Lineage (GTDB taxonomy): Bacteria > Pseudomonadota > Alphaproteobacteria > Micavibrionales > Micavibrionaceae > UBA5701. Next base: position 21,295 of record JAJFGV010000023.1, on the reverse strand, counting down.
GGCTTCCATCGCCAAATGGGTAACACCCGCTTTTGAAAGTTCTGCCAGCTCCTCATGCAAAGAAACCGGCTCTGGCGTGGTGTGTGACCCGGAGCGATCCATGCCGCCGCCATGCAAACCCAGCGTGCCGATACTGGCCGCTTTAACGCCGATCGATTCCCAAAGCTGCTGCGCAAAATGCACCACTGATGTTTTGCCGTTGGTACCGGTAACAGCAGCAATGTAATCGGGTTGATCTTCATAAAAAGCTGCGGCCATCAACGCAAAACGGCGACGCGGATTATCGTCGGTGATAAGCTCCACGCCGGCAGGAAGATTTGTTTTTTCTGGCGCAAGAATAGCCGACGCGCCAGAGCGCACAGCATCTTCAATAAATTCGCTTCCGTCTGCGTTGCTTCCGGGCAGAGCTGCGAAAAGATAGCCCGGCTTAACCCGACGGCTATCCTGCGTCAGGCCCTTGAAGTTTTTTATATCTACCGCGGCACTATTCATCTTCAAAACTCACATATTTTTTGAGAGAAGCACTGATTTCCGGGGCACCATTATGCGTGCGAACCGGAATCCCCAAAATCGATCCCATCGATGAAACCACACGCGCCACCGCCGGCGCGGCCACCCAGCCTGCTGTCGCATAACCAAAGCTTTTCTTGTTTCCTTTCGGTTCATCAACCATCACCATCACCGCATAGCGCGGGTTTTCCATGGGAAAGGCACCAACAAAAGATGAAATTAAACGTTTGCGATCGTAACCTTTGACACCAATTTTTTCTGCCGTGCCGGTTTTTCCACCAACGCTATAGCCGGGCACATCAGCATTTTTTCCCGTGCCATCACTGACCACCAGACGTAAAAGCTTGCGCATACTCTCGGCCGTTTGCGGCGAGACAACACGCAGATCACTTTTGTTTTGATTATCGTTACCAGCGCTCAGAATAAGCTTTGGTTTCACAAAAAAACCACCGTTGACGATTGTTGAAACCGCCGAGGTCAGCTGAAACGGCGTTGTCGCAACGCCATGGCCGTAAGAAGCGGTCATCGTGCTGACCTCACCCCAAGGATCCGGCACCATTGGTTTACCAATCTCAGAAATTTCAATTTCCATTGGCGTGAGCAGACCAAGATCGGTGTAAAAATTCTTCAGCGCCTTGGTGCCAACCTCCAGCCCCATCAAAGCAGAGCCAATATTCGATGAATGCATAAAGACTTCGGGAATGGTGAGAATACGTTTTTGTGCATGGTAATCATTGATCGTAAACCGCCCGGCCTTAAGCGGCTCACGTGCATCAAAGGTCGTCGACATGGGGGAGCCGTGCGTTTCCAGCAACGCCGCGGTGGAGAAAATCTTGAACATCGAACCGAGTTCATAAACGCCAAGAGACAGGCGATTGAAAATCGCATCCGGATCGGCCGCACCCGCTTTATGCGGATCAAAATCCGGCAACGACACACCGGCCAGAACTTCGCCATTGGTAACATCCATGATAACGCCGGCGCCGGCCTTGGCGGTAAAATCACTCATGGCTTTTTGAACTTCGCGACGCAAAGCATGTTGCAGACGGATATCAATAGTGAGGGTGAGCGGCTTGCCATCACCCAAAAAACGATCAAAGCTACGCTCGATACCAGCCAACCCGTGATTGTCGATATTGGTGTAGCCGACAAGATGCGCGCTCAATTCACCTTGCGGATAGATACGGCGATCTTCGTGCTCAAAGCCAAGGCCGGGCTGACCAAGCTCCAACACTACATATTGTTCATGCGGCGTCAGATTGCGGCGCACCCAGAGAAAATGTTTGTCGCTTTGCAGTTTTTGCAACACGTCGCCATAAGATAGTTCAGGGAAAATTTTAACCAGCCCTTTTGCCGTGCCTTCCGGATCGGTGATGAGGTTCGGATCGGCATAAAGTGAGGCCATCTTTAGTGTGGTAGCAAGCAAAACGCCGTTGCGATCGGTAATATCGGCGCGGGCAATAGCGGCCACAGATGAGGAGGCCTCTTGCAATGATGCCGTACGCTCATGGCCAAGGTAGCCCTGAATAACCGTCAAATCAATGACACGAGCGGCGATCACCATATAACACAGCATAAAAACTGCACTAATCAGAACCAGACGGCCACGCGCCTGATCGATGGCAAAACTGCGCTCACCAGCGATCTTGATCGAGTGTATCCGCAAACGTCTGAGGATCATTCGCCACCCCCACTTTGAACGTTATCGAGCAAATCGTTGAAGCTCTCATCTGACTTTGAAGGTTTTGTTTTGGGTTTTACTACAGATGAAGGTGACGCAGAACCAATCGAAACCGGCTGGGCATTCATCAGATACGCTGGCTTCACTGACGGAATCGCCGGCTTAAATGGATCAGGAAGTTGAACGGCCGGATCCACCAACATCTGATCAGAGCTGGATGGCACCAACTCAAGATACTGACCGGCCAGCGATTCAAGACGGTCAGGGCGATTAAGATGGGCCCATTCCGCATGAAGAACGCGGATGGTTTCGCGCTCATTGTCGACGGATTTTTCAAGACGGCGCAATTCGTCTTCGGCCTGCTGAACGCTCTGGCTGGTTTGCAAAAGAAGGCCGCCGGACAAGCCGGCCAAAACAAAAACGGTTAAATATTTACGCCACATTCTTTTCATGACGAGCCTTCCGTTCTTATACCGACGCGCAAACGCGCCGAACGAGAGCGCGGATTGCCTTTGATTTCCAGATCGCCGGGCTTCACAGCCTTACGATGCGAGAGAGAGAACGTAACACTCCGATCATCCGCATCCTGATCAGGCAGATGGCGCGAACCACGATCTTGTTTTCCTGAGCGCTCTTTCAAGAACTCTTTGACTCGGCCATCTTCGAGCGAATGAAACGACACAACGACCAGATGACCACCCGGCTTTAGTATGTTTTCCGCCGCCTCTAAAGCGCGATCCAGCTCACCCAGCTCGTCATTCACCGCAATGCGCAAGGCCTGAAAGGTGCGCGTCGCCTGATCAATAGGGTCTTTTGGCGATTTATGCACCACGCTACGCACCAACTCCGCCAGCGCGCCAGTGGTTTCGATTGGACCTTCGCCGCGCGCTTCAACAATTTTTTTGGCGACCTTCCTTGAGTGCCGCTCCTGCCCGAATTCATAAATCAGATTGGCCAGATCATCTTCGGCATAATTGTTGACGATGTCCGCTGCTGTCTCCTCGCCACTGGAATTGTCCATACGCATATCAAGCGGCGCATCAAAGCGAAAAGAAAAACCACGCTCGGCCTCATCGAGTTGCATAGACGACACGCCCAGATCCAGAACAAAGCCATCGACTTTTTCAAAACCGGCCTGCTGCAAAAGATCTTCAACCTCACCAAAACGGCCATGAATGAAAATGAAACGATCACCGTAACTTTGCTTGAGAGCCTCAGCCCGTGACTTTGCAGAAACATCGCGGTCAATCGCCACGACCGTACAATCAGCAGCATCCAAAATGGCTTTGGTATAGCCGCCAGCGCCGAATGTGCCGTCGACATAAACACCCTGATCCACCGGCGACAGGGCCTCCATGACCTCATTCAGCATGACGGGCGCATGATTCATTGTAAAAAACCTTTTAGATAGAGGCAAAAGAGAGAATCGCGGAAGGACTCAAAACCCATGGAGACACAAGCCTTGGATCCTTATTGAAATACCACGGAAACCCTTGAATCGTCAATGAATCCGACGATTCGCAAGAGAGTTAATCACAGAAAACGAATCGGTGCAAAAAGACACCTCCCCATCCACTACCCTTTTAACAGAATATTAACATAATTAATCTAGCCTGTTTGTATGGCCGATTCAGACAAAAAAGGCTTTTAATAAGAATGCACAGGGCATAACGGCTACTAAGCCACCCATCACTGATCTTGATCATCCAAATTATCATAGCAACAAACTAAGACAAATCTTTGAAAGCCCTGAATTTCAGCAGAATGGCTGGCATATAGATATGGTTGCTTACCAGATTCCCTTTACTCCAGGCATACATATGAACATAGAACTTATGGACCCTAACGGAAATATGGTGACCACCCTTGATTTATGGAGTCTTGATCCCGATAGCGGAAACGCAACTTTTTATGCCGACGATGGCGTTTTTGCCCCGGTTCTGGACGATAATAAGAGAGATAATTTTGTTGTTAAAGACTCGCAAGAAGAAGGACGCGGCGTACTTATCGAGGGTACGGGACCAGACATTCTGGTTCCCTTTGCCAAAATGGTTGAATTTGCATCCTTTACCGAACTGCGGGATGATTTTGGTGAAGGCTTTAAATACACAAAGCTAACAGACCCTTCTGATCGTACAGAGTCAAACTCCAATGGTATGGCGGTTGCGCTTGCGCAGTTTGCAGGATTTTCTATCCCCTCTGAAGTAGAGAAAGAAACGGATGAAGGATTTTGGAGTGGTGAATGGACGCCCGGCAAAGATGATAATCTTGTCGACAAAATGTGGCCTAAAGGTCGGGAGTCAGAATACGCCGATTACGACAGTGACCCGCAGGGCTTGCTCAGCAATCCAGAAAAAATGGGTGAGCTCTACAATGAGATAGACCAACTGAATCTCAAGAACCAGCAGGACGAAATCCGCGAAGATTATAAAAACGTGCCGCCAGGCCCGGCCGGAAACTACAGCTAAACCTTAGTCCTTAACAAAAAACCGCCCAGCAGAACTGGACGGTTTTATGTCATAACCAGAAGATCTGTAAGCCGGGTTCTGTCCCTGCAAAAGCAGGAGATGGCCATTCATCTGGGATACCCGTTACCGAATACCTCGAGCGACCTACCCGAACCACCAGCGCACAAATCCGCCCTATGTGGTTCCTATTTGGTCTTGCTTCCGGCGGGGTTTACCATGCCAGAACTGTTACCAGCCCCGCGGTGCGCTCTTACCGCACCTTTTCATCCTTACCTGTTCTGACTTCTCGAGAGAACCAGCCATCGGCGGTCTGTTTTCTGTGGCACTTTCCATGGGATCACTCCCTCCGGGAGTTACCCGGCGCCGTATTTGTGTGAAGCCCGGACTTTCCTCCCTACAAAGTAGAGTAGCCATCCGATCTTCTGATTGGACGTAATCTGCCAGCTTTTGTAGGTTTTATCAAGTTTCGTCTTTATGAGCGGCACGGACAAGCGCCAAAAGTCTTGCGGCACTGGTTTCATCGACCTCACCGGGCTTGCCACCTTCGCCGAATTTTTCAGGATAAAAGTGACGGTGAAAGGCGGTAACAACATCAACATAGGCTGCCAGCGGGTTGTAGCCGTATTCTGCCAGAAGATGCTGGAAGTTATATTCGTTTTTGACAAGGTCTTCGGCGGCCTCGAAATCTTCCATGGTGGGATCCGGCCAAAGCCCGATCCCCTCTTGTGCCAATCGTTCCCAGTCAAAGAGCTCACCGGGATCTATTTTACGCTCTGGCGCCACATCGGAATGGCCAAGAATATTATCAGGTAAAATTTTGTACTTTTTGATGAGGGCCTGGCACAGCTCTATGACGGCTTTCATCTGCGCCTCTGTGAAATTCTTATAGCCAAATTCATGGCCCGGGTTCACAAGTTCAATACCGATAGAGCGCGAGTTCACATCCGTATCCCCCTTCCAGAAGGAAATGCCGGAATGCCAAGCGCGCTTATCTTCTTTCACAAGATTGAGAACACTACCGTCTTCATCAATAAAATAATGGGCACTGACCTTGGCAAACGGGTCGCACAAAACCTCCAGAGATTCCAAGGCACTCCCCATCCCCGTATAATGCAATACGATGACATCAGGCGGATCGTCGCTGAGGCGTTTATCAAAACTCGGTGAAGTAATTTTTATCATCACGGACCATTGGGTAATATGGAGGATGTAACATTTTCAGTCATAACGCGAATGCTTAAGTAGCTATAGTACTATTTTAAACCTATATTTTGAAGGAATCAAAGATGCGGGCATTAAGGCTGTTTTTATTGAGCTTGGCGGCCCTTTTGCTGGGCGCGCCGATGGCAGCTGCCTATATTGAGAAAGGGGATGATTTAATGAGCGAAAAACCCGAAGGATACCCTGTCGCCACGTTAGGCGGCGGCTGTTTCTGGTGCCTGGAAAGTGAATACCGGGCGCTGGATGGTGTTTTATTCACCCGCGTTGGCTATATGGGAGGTGAATCTGAAACACCTTCTTATGAGCAAATATCCACCGGCAACACAGGTCATGCCGAAGTGATCGAAGTCACGTTTGATCCGAAGAAATTAAAATACAAAGATCTGCTGGAATTTTTCCTGACCAAAGCGCATGATCCGACGACGCTGAACCAGCAAGGCGTTGATACCGGCACGCAGTATCGCTCGGCAATTTTTTACCATGACGAGGGGCAGAAACGCGATGCCGAAAAAATGATTAAACGGGTGAACATGAATAAAGTTTACCCCGATCCAATTGTGACAGCCGTGGTTCCAGTAGAAACATTTTGGGAAGGCGAAGACCACCACCAACAATATTACGAGAAGTACGAAAAAGAAAATGGCCAGCCGCATATACGGATGTATCTGAAACAGCAGCGGAAGCGCTAAGCTGCTTCTTTCTTATGATTTTCGACTGCATCGCTGCAGCGGTTGCATAGATGGCCAGTTGTTTCACTGACCTCAGGTAAAACTTTCCAGCAGCGCAGGCATTTATCACCATCGGCTTTTTTGATTTTAACCGATAACGCGCCGTCAGAAATTTCAATTTGTGATGTGATACAGATATCGGCCATCTCATCTTTGAGGGATTTAACATCATCGCTATCTGTTGTAATAACGGGCAGAGCTTCCAGTGAAGAACCCAACTCTTTGCTGGCACGCATAGGCTCAATTTCCTCCAAAACACTCTTGCGAATTTTTTTGATTTCTTCCCATCTAGTCGAAAGAGGTTCATTCTGCCATTCTTTTGGCACGTTGGGGAAACTGCGTAAGTGAACACTATCAGCACCTTCAAAGACGCCATCGGGACGCTGAGCCCACGCTTCTTCCGCTGTAAAGCTCAAGATCGGTGCCAGCCACGCCATTAGCACGTTCAAAACTTCTGCCATCGCAGTGCGGGTGGCGCGGCGCTCGAAACTGTCGGGGCGATCGCAATAAAGTCTGTCTTTGCGGATGTCGAAATAAAATGCCGAGAGATCTTCGTTACAAAAATCATGCAGGGCTTTCGCAAGCTTTAGAAATTCATAGCCCTTAATATGGGCGCGGACTTTTTGGTCCATTTCATACAAGCGGTGTAGGACCAGCTGCTCTAGCTCTGGCAGCGTGTTTAAATCTTTGATATCAACGGCTTCAGATTTTGTAAATCCATCGAGCGCCCCCAAAAGAAAACGCAAGGTATTTCTGATACGGCGGTAAAGATCAGCGGTTTGCTTAAGAGAGTCCTTGCCGATGCGAATGTCTTCAGCAAAATCCGATGTCATCGTCCACAGACGCAAAATATCGGCGCCGTATTGCTCCATCATCTTCAGCGGATCAACGACATTGCCTGCCGATTTGGACATTTTATAGCCCTTTTCATCGAGCACGAAACCATGGGTCAGCACAGTTTTATAGGGCGGTGCGCCGCGCGTACCACAAGCTGTGAGCAAGGAAGAATGGAACCAGCCGCGATGCTGATCGGAGCCTTCGAGATACAGATCAACTTTATCGACGCCCTCATAGACCGGCCATGTTTTTGTATCACCAACCACAAACGCGTGGGTCGAGCCGGATTCAAACCAGACATCGACAATGTCAAAAACCTGGTCGTAATCGTCCGCTTTGTAATCGTCACCCAGGAAATCCTGCGCGTCACGAGACCACCAACTATCAGACCCTTCCTCTTCAAAAATATCGCCGATGCGGTTTAAAACATTTTCATCGGTCAGTGTTTCACCGCTGTCTTTATGCACGAACAAAGCAATCGGCGTTCCCCAGGCCCGTTGACGCGAGATGCACCAATCGGGGCGCTGTTCAATCATTGCATTGATGCGCGCTTCGCCTTTGGCCGGAACCCAGTTCGTTTCCTTGATACCTTTTAATGCTTTGTCACGCAGATCATTTGTATCCATCGAGATAAACCATTGCGGCGTCGTGCGGAAAATCACCGGTGCACCGGAACGCCAGCTATGCGGGTATTCGTGGCGCAGACTGCCTTTAGAGAGCAGCGCACCAGTTTCATCCAGCGCCTTGAGCACAGCGAAATTACCATCGCCCATTTTGCCGTCCTGCGTGTAGACTTCTAACCCTGCAAAGAGCGGCACATGCTCGCGGAATTTTCCGTCGTCAGCAACATTGTCTGTGATTTCGATATCATTAGCATGCCCTAAATAAAAGTCATCCTGTCCATGACCGGGGGCGATATGCACAAAACCGGTGCCAGCTTCTTCTGTTACAAAGTCGCCTTCGAGTGCCGGCACATCGAAATCGTAACCCTGCCCATGCAAAGGATGACTACAAACCGCGCCAGCAACATCAGAGCCTTTTAACGTTCCCAACTGTTCCCACTCTTCAATTTTCGCTTGCTCTTTGACACCATCCGCAAGGGAAAGGGCCAGTACAATTTTATCGCCTGTTTTTGCACGGCTGCCCTCAAGCACGGATTTAATTTCGAACACGCCGTATTCGATATCCGCCCCGAACGCCACAGCACGGTTGCTTGGCAGCGTCCATGGCGTTGTTGTCCAGATAACAATCGAAGCATCTTTAAGAAGCGCATGGTCTGTTTTAACGATCAGAAAATTCACCCAGACGGTGATCGATTTGTGTTCTTTATATTCCACTTCTGCTTCGGCCAGAGCGGTTTTTTCAACCGTCGACCACATCACAGGCTTCACACCTTTATAGAGGCCACCGTTAGAAGCGAATCTATGAATCTCTCGCACGATTTTTCCCTCGGCGCGGTTGGTCATGGTGAGGTATGGCCCGCCGACCGGGTTACCGGCGGCATCTTCTTTTGCTTTCCAGTCACCGGAAATGCCGAGGCGTTGAAATTCTTCGCTCTGAATCTTCACCCATTCATCCGCAAATTTTCGGCACTCATCCCGAAACTTAAGCGGCTCGACTTCGTCTTTGTCCTTACCGGCATTACGGTACTTTTCCTCGATCTTCCATTCGATCGGCAGGCCATGACAATCCCAACCCGGAATATAGGGCGCATCATAGCCCAGCATAGAATAGGATTTAACCACGACGTCTTTAAGGATTTTATTGACCGCATGGCCCATATGAATGTGACCGTTGGCGTAAGGCGGGCCATCATGCAGCACCCATTTTTCTTTACCTTTGGAGGCTTCACGGATTTTGCCGTAGAGATCCATCTCCTGCCATTTTGCAAGAATTTCCGGCTCTTTTTGCGGCAGGCCACCGCGCATAGGAAACTCCGTCTTCGGCAGGAAAACGGTATCGCGGTATTTGTCTTTATCGTTTTTATTATCTTCAGTCATAAGGACCGCACTATGACCAGAAAAGCTTGATTAATCAAGAATTTTGAAGGATTTGCCGCGCTTGCTCGCAATCTTTGCCCATTTGCTCCACCAGATCATCGACTGAGCTAAATTTGGCTTCGCCGCGCAGGCGTTTGACCGGGCGGATGGTTAGGGTCTTACCGTAGATTTCCTCATTAAAACCGAAGATATGCGCTTCGACCAGCCCTTCCTCGACCTCATACATTGGACGAATACCTATATTGGTCGCCGACGGTCGCCATTGATCTTCATCCTCGATTTTTACTTCCGTTGCATAAACGCCGTAGGCTGGATGAAGCGTACCATTGAGTGGTACATTGGCGGTCGGAAAACCAAGCTCATGCCCGCGGCGATCTCCATGGACAATTTCACCACGTATTTCCCATTCCCACCCCAGAAGATTATTCGCCGTTTCTATCTCGCCGTGACGCAAAGCCGTTCTAATGCGGCTGGAGGAAATCGCTTCCTTGTCATCTGCCGTGACTTTATCTATGACCGTTACATCCAGCCCGGCTTTTTTAATTGTCTCCGGCGAACCTTTGCGCAATTGCCCGAAACAAAAATCATAACCGACCACAACATGATCCGGGTTTAATCCCTGTTTAAGAACATTCTCAACAAAATCTTCGGCGCTCTGGCTGGCAAAATCCCAGTCAAAGGGAACGGCATATATATAGTCGATGCCAATATCCTTTAAGCGGTCTGCCTTCAGCGTAGCGGGTGTAATCCGAAACGGCGGATCATCAGGACGGAATAAAGAGCGCGGATGCGGCTCAAATGTCAGCACACCTAGCTTCTTTCCCAGCTCATCTGCTTTGGCCTTTGCATGCCCCAATAAAGCCTGATGTCCCTTATGCACACCATCGAAATTACCAATTGCGATAACTGCATTTTGGGCTTCGGATGGAATATTCTTATATGTTTCAAATATTTGCATGGTTTTAATATGTAGAAATTTTCTGTGTTAAAAGCAACTTTAGACTCCATTTTTTTATCAGGCTGTGTAACCATGCCTCGTCTTTAGCCGAAAGGTTCAACAGACGAGGGGGTGAAAGCCTCTTTCATTTAATAACGATACTACTCAACTATACTCTTGGAGGAGTGAAACAAATGATTGCTAAGAAAACTGTAAATACACTTATTGCTAGTGCTGTTGCTTTGACACTTGCCGGCGCTGCCGGTTCTGCTATGGCTGAAAAAAGCGCTGCAAAAGAAAAATGCTACGGCGTTGTTAAAGCCGGTGCCAATGACTGTGCGAACGCAGCCAAAACACATTCTTGTGCTGGTCAAGCTGCCACAGATGGTGAAGGCGGCGAATTTATCGCTCTGCCAGCCGGTGTTTGCGAGCGCCTTGCGCATGGTTCAACATCACCTGTAGCGGCTGAAGCTGCTACTGATGCAGCCCATGACGCTGCTGGCGATGCTGCGGATCATGCTACTGACAAAGCCGTGGATGCCGTAAAGGACCACGCCAAAGACATGATGGACAAGCATTAAGTTCTCATGTCCGTTCATTTGAAACATAATGAACCTAAACCTAATCTATACCCACCGGCTTCGCCCCCACGCGATCCGGTGGGTATTGGTTTGAGGCACCCGTATTATCAAGAGGTGACCGATAATCCGCCTGACGTTGGCTGGCTCGAAGTCCACCCGGAGAATTATTTTGGCGGCGGCGCGCACCGGCATTTCCTTTCCAAAGCCCGCGAGAAATATCAGCTCAGCCTGCATGCTGTTGGTTTGTCTTTGGGCTCTACAGACCCGGTCAATGAAGAACACCTGCGTCAGTTCAAGGAACTGATCGATATCTACCAGCCCTTTAATGTGTCCGACCATGCCTCCTGGAGTGCCAGCGGCAATGCGCATCTCAATGATTTACTGCCCCTGCCCTATACGCAAGGATCGCTGGATACGCTCTGCCGGAATGTTGAACGAACGCAGGAATATTTTGGCAGGACGATGTTGGTTGAAAACCCATCGACTTATGTTGCTTTTGCCGAAAACGAGATGAGTGAATATGAATTTATGAACCGCCTCTCGGAAAAATCGGGCTGCGGTATTCTTCTTGATATTAACAATATCTTTGTTCAGTCGTTTAATCACGGCTATGACGCGTTTGAATATATTGACGGTATTGATGCAGACAAAGTTGGCGAGATGCATCTGGCCGGTCATATCGAACAGGAAGTCGGGGACGGTATTATTCTCATCGATACGCACTCACGGTCCGTGAAAAAAGATGTGTGGGATTTATATGAACACGCCGTGCGGCGTCTGGGCGCTGTGCCAACTTTAATTGAATGGGACCAGGATTTTCCACCGCTATCCAAGCTGGTTGAGGAAGCGAGTAAAGCGCGGGATATTATGAACCGCGTGCTTGCAGAGGACATCGCCAATGCAGCTGAGTGAGGTTCAAAAACGTTTTAAGGATACCATGCTGGATCATCCGAAGGCTCTGGATGATCCACCGGAGGATCTTGCAGCATTGTTTAATGTCGGTGATATTCCTCTGCCAGAGCGTCTCAAGGTCTACCGCAATAATATAGTCGGCAGCCTGACCGATGTGATGATTGCCAGCCATCCGCTTTTAGAAAAACTGGTTGGGCATGAATTTTTAGAGTTAATGGCCCGCAGCTTTATCCTCGAAAACCCGCCGACCCATGGCTGCCTCAATATGTATGGTACTGACTTTGATAAATTTATTGCAAGCTATGAGCTGGCAAAGGCACTTCCGTATTTACCGGACATGGCGCGGCTGGAAATTGCCATGAACGAGGCTTATTATGCCGCCGATGACAAACCATTGACGGCAGACGAACTGGCGGAGAAAGAGCTAAAATTGAAATTGCGGCAAAACGTAAAGCTGCTTTCTTCAAAATACCCAATTGATAAGATTAAAGATTTCTGCCTTAAAGATGACCCGGACAAAACCATGAGTGTGGATAGCGGCGGTGTGAAGCTGATGATTTACAGGCCGGGACTTGATTCAGTTATTGTGAAGCTGGAAGATTCTGAATATGAAATGTTATTGGTATTAAGCCGAAACACGCCTCTTGATGAGGCGGTTAAAGCAACCTTAAACACCCATAAAGACTTCGATTTCCAAGGGTTTTTACAGCGTCATATCGAACTTGAAACCTTTTTAACGCTAAAAACGAATACATAACCAACGCACACATGACGGAGAGATAAAATGCTGACCAAAATTGACAATATGATTGAGCCCTTACGCAAAATCGCAAACAGCACGCTTTCACCTTTACTGGTTCTGGGCATTCGCCTTTACATGGCAAACATATTTTTTAAATCGGGCCAGATAAAGTTTAAAAGCTTTCAAAACGGTCAGTGGGATTCGACGATTTACCTGTTTGAAGACATTCATCCCATTCCCGGTGTTCCGGCTGAATTGGCTGCCGCTGGTGGGACGGTAGGCGAGCTTGTTCTGCCTGCTCTTTTGGCGCTTGGGTTGTTCGGGCGCGTTGGAGCGGCAGGTTTGATTGTTATGACCGCCGTTATCCAATTCGGCATACCAGCCGAATATGACATGAAAAACCCGGATCATTATTTCTGGATGATGCTTCTGGCTGTACCCTTTATTATGGGCCCAGGAAAATTGTCGCTGGATCATTTGCTCCTCAAATTTATTCGCAAAGCGTAAAAAGGCGTATTGTTCTTGAGGTTCCAAGCCGTTACATTGGCCGGGCATACAAAGCGTCCGGCTAATTTTATGGAGTTTTAAATTTGAACCCACTTGCACGAAAAATTTTTCTACTGGGCCTTGCCGTTGACGCCGTCCTCTTGGACCAGTTAAGCAAATGGGCCGTAACCGAGCTTGTCATCCGCCCCAAACTGGACGTAACCTTTGTTGATCTCATTTCATGGGTGATGCAGGCACCGGAAAAAATGCCCTATACCTCTATCGAGGTTCTCCCCTTCTTTAATGTTGTCATGGTCTGGAATAGCGGCATTAGTTTTGGCATGTTCAATGACGGGACCAGCACCATGTTTCTGATTATTCTGCCGCTTGTGATTACTGCCTTTTTCATGGTTTGGCTGTTCAGAAGCGCGTCCTGGCTTCAGGGCGCAGCCATCGCATTGGTCATTGGCGGGGCTATTGGCAATGTTATAGACCGTGTCCGTTTTGGCGCTGTGATTGATTTTCTAGATTTTCATATCGGCGACATTCACTATCCAGCCTTTAACATAGCCGATAGCTGTGTTGTCGTTGGAATCGGCCTGTTAATCTTTCATTCCATATTTCTTGAAAAAAACAATTAGATCAATATACTGACGGGACCATGATGAATAAAACAAACATACTATTTTTGCTGGCCTTAGGCGTTTCGCTAAGTGCCTGTGGTGGCGTCAAGGAAAGCCTTGGCCTTAACAGAACGGCGCCGGATGAATTTGCGGTCGTCAAACGCGCACCACTGGCCATGCCGCCGGATTATTCCCTACGCCCGCCGCGTCCCGGCGCCCAGCGCCCACAAGAGCAAGCCACGTCCGAACAGGCCCGCCAGGCCGTGTTTGGCGGCGAAGAGCAGCAGCCCGTTTCAAATGTTAAAACCGATGGCGAATCTCTGCTCCTGCAAAAAGCAGGGGGCAACGCAGCCGATCCCAATATCCGCAGAAAAGTTGATAAGGAAACCGCCAGCCTTCAGGATCGAAACGTCCCCGTTGCCAAAAAGCTGCTGGGCCTGACAGGCGCAGAAAGCGAACCCTCAGCCACTGTCGTCGATCAAGCTGCCGAGGCTGAACGGCTGCGCAAGAATGCCGAAGAAGGCAAACCGGTCACCGAAGGCGAAACGCCGTCGATTGATGAATAAAATATGCCATTGGGATGATTTACGGCTTGTTCCCAGCCCGCAAGCCCTCTAAATTCATTTTCATGATCAGACTATTTATCCTCATAGTTTTTATGATAACTCCGCTGCAGGCTTATGCGCAGACAGAAGTCAAGGCCGATTCTTCCACGCAGGGAGAAAAGGTTTTTAACGCCGAAACATTCAAGCTCGATAACGGGCTCGAGATTGTTGTTATTCCCAATCACCGCACACCCGTGGTCACTCATATGGTTTGGTACAAGGTCGGTGGCGCGGATGAAATGCAAGGCAAGTCAGGTATCGCTCATTTCATGGAGCATTTGATGTTCAAGGGCTCAGACGGGCTGGCATCCGGTGAATTTTCAAAAACCGTGAAGAAACTCGGCGGCAATGACAATGCGTTTACCGGCCAGGATTACACAGCCTATTTTCAATCCATCGCTGTTGAGCATCTTGAAAAAGTCATGACGATGGAAGCGGGACGCATGCGCGGTATGAATCCGCCGCTTCAGGAAGTGGAATCAGAGCGTAAAGTGATTTTGGAAGAACGCCGTCAGCGTACCGATAACGATCCACGCGGGAGATTCGGTGAGCAGATGAATGCCGCGCTTTACGTGAATCATCCATACGGCACGCCTGTCATCGGCTGGTTTCATGAAATGGAACAGCTGAGTTGGGACGATGCGAAGACTTTCTACGATAAATGGTATGGGCCGAATAACGCCGTTTTGATTGTCTCTGGCGATGTGACAGGCGCGCAGGTTCATGAACTGGCCAAGAAAATATATGGACCGTTGGCGCGCGTTGACTCCATACCCGTTCGATCCCGAACCATTTCGCCGCCGTTATATGCCCAAACAAAAGTTCTGCAACGTCACCCGGCTATTCGGCAAGCCGTTATTCAGCGCAATTACCGCGTGCCTAGCTATCGACAAAATGCAAAAGACTCCCTGGCGCTTCAAGTGATAGAAGAAATTATGGGCGGTGGCGCAACCTCAAGATTTTACAAATCTCTGGTAATTGAACAAAAACTTGCGACGGGTGCCGGCATGTCTTACCGCGCCGATTCCTGGGATGATACGACCTTAAGCGTTCACGCCACGCCCGCACCCGGCAAACACCCGGAGGAAATTGAAAGAGCCATTGAGCAGGAATTGCGCAAGCTCGTCAGCGAAGGCATTACGGCGGAAGAGCTGCAAGATTCCAAAACCCGTATGCAGGCTGCTGCCATCTATGCACGCGACAGCCTGAGCGGCCCGGCCATGGCGTTTGGGCATGCCTTAGCGACAGGTTCTAGCGTCGATGATGTTGAATACTGGCCCGGGCGGATTGAAGAGGTCACGGCAGAACAGGCACAGGATGTTGCACGGCGTTTTCTGGACCCGGACGGGAAATATGATCACCCACCGGTGACAGGTTATCTTTTGCCATCAGCAGAAAAAGAAGTGGCGCTGGAAAATATGGTGCAGGACGAAGTAGTCGAAATTGAACCTGCGGCGAATGACAATACCGAAGATGGACAGTCCGCGAATACTAAGGAGGCAACCCCATGAGATTGGCTCTGCTTATAATTTTTTCTGTGCTGCTTATTGCCCCTGCGCCGCTTCACGCCCGTGACAAGGTTCTGGACATACAGGAAGTAACCAGCCCCGGCGGTATCAAAGCCTGGCTGGTTGAGGATCATTCTATTCCCGTTATAGCGCTTAAATTTAGCTTCAAGGGCGCTGGCGCTGCTCTGGACCCAGCGAGCAAACAAGGTCTATCGCGCATTGTCTCCAACACGCTGGATGAGGGCGCCGGCGATCTCGACAGCCAGAGTTTTCAAAAGGAACTCCGCGACCTTTCAATCGGCCTCCATTTCGGTAGTGGTCGTGATAATTTTGGCGGCAACCTTAAAACTCTAACAAGAAACAAAGACCGCGCGTTTGAGTTGATGCATCTGGCGTTAACGAAACCGCGTTTTGATCCCGAACCCGTCGGACGCATGATTGCCTCCAATCAAAGTCGTATTCGCTCTTCCCTTTCTGATCCTGACTGGATGGCGGTACGCCTGCTCAATGACATGGCCTTTGAGGGACATCCCTATGCATTGAACAGCGGCGGTACGTTATCAACATTGCAGAGCATCACCAGTATCGACCTCGATAATTTTGTAAAGTTTCGGCTCGGGAAGAATAATCTTATTATTAGCGCCGCCGGTGATATTACACCGGAAGAGCTAGCCACGACACTTGATACTATTTTTGGTGAACTTCCGCAGGTGGCCTTGCAACCCGCCCCTAATCTGGAGACACAAAATCAGGGAAAAACAGCGGTTTATGAGCGGGATATCCCGCAAACGGTGATTGAGATGATCCAGCCCGGCATTGCCCGTACGGACCCTGATTTTCACACGGCGCAGATTATGAATTATGTACTGGGCGGCTCCGGCTTTGGTTCCCGTCTAATGGAAGAGGTGCGCGAAAAGCGTGGATTGGCTTACGGGATTTATTCCGGCTTTTATCTGTCGGATCACTTTAAAGGGTTTTCAGTTTCAACCGCGACAGCCAATGCCAACACAAAACATGTCCTTGATATTATCAAGGCCGAATGGTCAAAGATGTTAAATAAACCAGTTTCACAAGAAGAGATCGATAACGCAAAATCATATTTGATCGGCTCCCTTCCTTTGTCTCTTACATCAACAGATTCTATTGCTTCAATTTTACTGTCTCTTCAGGGAGATGGCTTGCCTATTGATTACCTTGAGCAGCGGGAAAATGGTATCAAAGCAGCCAGCATTGAAGATGTGACGCGCGTGACCAAAAGAATACTGGACCCTGAAAAATTTGTTACGATTCTGGTTGGAAAACCGGAAGGCGTTACGGCCAGCAAGACCTACGAAACCCTGCCCAATGTCGAATAAACGAACAAGCACCCCCGAATGGAAAGCGCTTAAAGACCATCACAAGACGCTGAAAAACACCCATATACGGGACCTCTTTGCTGAGGATGCAGCGCGGTTCGACAATCTCCACATTGGGCTTAAAGGGTTGTTGTTCGACTATTCCAAACATGGCATCACGCAGGAAACTGTAAAGCTACTTTGTGATCTTGCTGGCGTGTGCGATTTGGAAACACGCCGCAATGAAATGTTTAATGGCGCACCAATTAACCTTTCAGAAGATCGCGCCGCCCTGCATACAGCCTTAAGACGCCCCGTGTCAGACACAGTGGAAGTCGACGGACAGAACATCATGCCGCTTATTCATGAGGTGCTGGCCAAAATGAAAGATGTCAGCGACGCAGTGCGCAGCGGTGAATGGAAAGGCTATAGCGGCAAACATATTACAGATATTGTTACCATCGGTATTGGCGGCTCTATCATTGGACCACAAATGGCTATGGAAGCGTTAAAACCCTATTCAAATCGTGAGCTAAATTTCCACTTTGTATCAAACGTTGATGGTTCTAATTTGAGTGAAACATTACGAATTATTCGCCCCGAGACAACGTTGTTTATCGTGTCATCGAAAACTTTTACAACACAGGAAACACTAACCAACGCCAAGAGCGCCAAAGACTGGCTTTGCAAAACTTTGGGCAAAGACGCTGTTGCCAATCATTTCATTGCCGTCACAGCTTCCGTAAAAACAGCGGAAGCTTTTGGCATAGATGCCGAGAATATTTTTCCGCTCTGGGACTGGGTCGGCGGGCGCTATAGTTTATGGTCGTCTATTGGCCTGCCGTTGTGTATCTCGATCGGCTTTGAGAATTTTCGAACGCTGCTGGATGGCGCCCATAGTATGGACAGGCATTTTCAGGAAACTCCTTTTGAGCAAAACATACCTGTTCTTATGGCCCTGATCGGCATATGGAACAGAAATTTTTGCGGCGCAGCGGCGCTGGCTATTTTACCCTACGAGCAATATCTGGATGGCTTGGCAAACTACATATCTCAAATCGACATGGAATCCAATGGCAAGAGTGTTGACCGCGAAGGCGATAAAATTGATTACGCCACAAGCCCGGTTATTTTTGGTGAGCCCGGCACCAACGGCCAACATGCTTTTTACCAGATGCTGCATCAGGGAACGGATATTGTTCCCTGCGATTTTATCGCATGCGCACAAACGCAAAACCCACTCGGCGATCATCATGATAAATTGCTGGCCAATGCCATCGGCCAGACCCAGGCGTTAATGCAAGGGCAAGAGAATAAAGACAAACCTCATAAGAATTTTGCAGGCAACAGACCCAGCTCAACCATTATCCTCGACAAGTTAGACCCTTATCATCTAGGCATGCTTCTAGCCCTGTATGAGCACAAAATTTGTGTACAGGGCATCATATGGAACATCAATAGTTTCGATCAA
This sequence comes from Alphaproteobacteria bacterium, assembly GCA_021775965.1. Taxonomy (GTDB): domain Bacteria; phylum Pseudomonadota; class Alphaproteobacteria; order Micavibrionales; family Micavibrionaceae; genus UBA5701. The sequence goes on along the minus strand of JAJFGV010000023.1, from coordinate 2,651 downwards.
TGGGGCGTTGAATTGGGGAAAATTTTGGCAAAAAATGTACTTTCTCTTCTAGATCAGGAGGACAACCAGGATCTGGATTCGTCAACGCGCGGCCTTATCGAACACATAAGAGCACGCAAAAAAGGGTAAATATGCTAGGGTTGACCCCTGAATTTATGAAATATTAGGGCTGTTCCTTTACGCTGATGAGTAGAGGTACATCCGTAGAGGCGGCAGAAAACGCCTGGCAAAGCAAAGAAATGGCTATGAGAGAGCAAATACCCGACCCCAATGAGCTGGAGGCTGTCACCCAGATGGAACTGGATGATGTCATTGAGCGGCACGAGCGGTTTTTGCGAGGTGAAAATGGGGGCGGTCGAGCGGTCCTACAATATAAAAACCTTTCCTACCTTAATTTTAGTGACAAAGATCTTTCGCAAGCCGATTTCACCGGCTCGGTGATGCTGGAAACCAATCTGTCTGAAAGCAATTTTGCCAGCACCACTCTTTTTGCCTGCGATCTACGCAATGCCAATCTTATCAATGGGAATTTTAAACGCGCCGATTTTCGTGGCGCTTTTGTTGCCGGCGCCGATTTAACCGGTGCCAATATGGAAGGCGCAGATATGCGCGAAGGCAAGATCATGAAGCGCGGCCAGAAAGGCGTGCTGGAGGATCGCAAACGCACCGCGGGCCAGGGAGCCAAAACCGTTTTTACCGGCGCCAAAATGAGCGGCACCAATATGAAAGATGTGAACGCCAAATCCGCAGATTTTTCTGATGCCGATCTCAGCGGTGTCATCCTCGAAAATGCCGATATGGAAGGCGTTAGTTTTAAAGGCGCCAATCTGACCGATACCGATTTTACCGACTCCAATCTGGCGCATACCGATATGTCTTCTGCTGTCACTGCGGGTGCGGTGATGGACGGTGCAGAAAAGCAGGGCATCAATATGAGCAATGTCGTCACCGAACGGGATATGGGTGACAAGCTCGAAAATCTTGGCAAAACTTTGCCGGAGCTTTTGGATGAGCATACATTGTGGGTGGCGACAGCCGGAAAAAGCGGAAGGCAGCTTGATCTGGGCGGTTATGATTTGCGCGACGTTCTTGATTTAAACAGATTTCCACTCACCGCCATCAAAGCCATCGAAGCAAACTTCCTCAATCAAAATTTACAATCAGCGGAAATGCAAAGTGCGGTTTTTGACAAAGCTGATTTTCGTGATTGTAAAATGCAGGAAGCTGACCTGCGCGGATCGAGTTTTAAATACACGCAATTTGTTCGTGCTGATCTGAGCGGGGCGCGGCTTTGCCCACTGCAATTTGACAATGATGATGGTTCGCATCGATTGCAACGAGTGGATATGAGTGGGGCGAGCTTACGCTATGCTGTTTTGCGCGACACAGATTTGCGTGATTGCATTCTGATGGGGGTAGACCTCAGCAACGCCATTCTTTCGGGCTGTGATCTGCGCCGTGCCGATTTGACCGGAGCAATCCTCAAAGGCGCGGTCATGGACAATGTCCGGCTTGAAGACGCGATTGTTGATCTGGATTCGCTTTAAGACATTTGTGCTAGTTATCCACCGCTATACATAAGAACATCCCTTGATAGCTGACTCATAGAGCCACCCGCGCTACTTTTGGTATATGCGTATACGTTATTTGCCAGAAACTTTGATCAACCAGATTGCGGCCGGAGAGGTCATTGAACGCCCGGCGGCGGCGGTGAAGGAGCTGGTCGAAAATTCCATCGATGCCGGCGCTAGCAAAATTGACATCGCCATCCGCGAAGGCGGCAAGGCGGCAATTATCGTGAGCGATGACGGCTCCGGCATGAGCAAGGAAGAGCTTGTGGCGGCGCTGGATCGTCATGCAACGTCAAAGCTGCAAGGTGATGATCTCCTCCATATTGACCATCTCGGTTTTCGCGGCGAGGCTTTGGCATCCATTGCCGCTGTGTCACGGGTGAAAATTATGACGCGTGGGCAAGATAGTGATGCCTGGGAAATCACGGCGCAAGGCGGTAAAAAAGATGCGCCCTCACCCTCTTCCCACCCGGGCGGCACACAAATTGAAATTCATGATTTGTTTTATGCCACCCCGGCGCGGCTGAAATTTATGAAGACGGAGCGCGCCGAATTTATGGCGGTCAAAGATACAATATCGCGGCTAGCCATGGCGTTCCCGCACATTTCTTTTCGCCTGACCCATGATGAAAAAAATTCTCTCAATCTTCCCGCTGCACCGGACAGACAAGCACGCCTGGCGAATATTTTAGGCCGTGAGTTCGGCGAGAATTCCATGCAGATAGAAGCGGTGCGCGAAGGCATTAAGCTCTCTGGTTACGCAGGGTTACCTACTTTGCATCGCGGCAGTATGCAATACCAGCATCTGTTTGTGAATGGTCGGCCGGTGCGGGATAAATTGCTGAATGGCTGCGTCCGCGCCGCCTATCGGGACGTTCTCCATCGTGACCGGCACCCGATTGTAGCTTTGTTTTTGGACCTGCCGGCCTCCGAGGTTGATGTCAATGTCCACCCGGCGAAAGCAGAGGTTCGTTTTCGTGATGCCGCAATGGTCCGCAGCCTAATTATTTCTGCGCTCAAACATGCCTTACATGAAGGCGGGTTCAAAGCATCTTCCACGGTCGCAACACAAGCTTTGGG
>JAJFGV010000022.1 GCA_021775965.1 Alphaproteobacteria bacterium | reverse complement strand
TCCCTTACCACCCTGGCACTCTTCGGTTGCAGATCCATCAGTTTCCTGATCGCCTCACCGGCCTTGCCTTTTGCCTTTGATTCGAAAAACCTGCCAAGCAGGATCAAGGTAATTATTATTGAGGCAGATTCAAAGTAAAGAGCGCTTCCTCCCTTTAAAAGGGTTATCACACTGAATCCATAAGCGGCGCCTGAACCCAGTGCAATCAGGGAGTCCATTCCCAGCGACCAGTGCCTGACCTGTTTCAGAGCGTTTTTAAAGAAACCGATACCCGGCCAGAAAATTACGGCAGTTGTCAAAACGAATTGGCAAAGGTCGGAGTATTTGAAATGAAGCATAAACATACTGATTATGAATACGGGTACGCTTAATATTGCTGAGATCAAAAACTTTTTCCACTCAGTTTGAGCGATCTCCTCTTCAGATATGGCGGGTGTTTCCTCTTTGACAACGTTATAACCCAGTCCCTCAATGATTTTATGGATTTCTTCGGCAGAGACACTGCCTGTAACTGTGGCTTTCCTTGTGGCGAAGTTAACGATAGATTCGTCCACTCCTTCGGTATTACCAATTGCTGTCTCTATTCTTTGCGCGCATGAGGCACAGGACAGTCCAGTTATTTCTACTGTAATATTTTCTGGTTTTGACATGTATAATTCATGATGATTTCAATAAGCCGCCAACTAAAGAGCGACAGTGCTTTTGTTGGCAGTCCTAATTCATTTGTTAGAGTTCTTGCGTCAATTTCCAAAAGCCAATTTCCATCTTTTCTTTGGATCCCAAAACTTAACTTTGTCTGGTTCAAAACATTCGGGATCATACGGATGATAGTTCTTTGCGTGGTTGCTTAACCACAAAACCATATCTTCATATTCTTCATGCTTCGTATCGCTCAGAACTTCAATAAGGTTGTAATAGCCTGGAATACTGCCACAGTCTTCAGGTGGACATGCACGTTGTCCATCTGAACAGTTGGGGTATTTGAATCCAACTTTTTGTAGTAATATTCCTTCTAAAACTATCCTATGTTGCCACCCATCACCAAAATCATACTCATAACTTGCTTCATCCCCAGGTTCTTTAAAGTAGCGAAGCAAAGGCACATCCCATCCTGGAAGAGTATTATTTTCATACTCATCATCTGGAATGCCTATCAAAATAGGTTTTCTCTTTCTAGGCGGTAGAAGACTAAATAAATGAAGATGGTAATCCAGCCAGCCCATTGAGTCTTGTATAGCAACGTGAAGATCCCAAAAGCTGTAATTTGATGGAACCTCGATTAGTCTCCATATCAAAGGTTCTATTCCCACAAGCTCTATTCTAAACTGGTATGCGATTTTCTTTTTCATATCTCTCTGTTCTTGAAAAATTCTCTAATAGTTTGAAAGTCTGCTACATTTGATGTATATACCGTAGCACTGATGCTCTTTGCACTCAATGCTATAAGTGTACGTTTATAAGGGCCGGGAGTTTATTCATTCAGAACAGTTTTTCTATCTTCCCTCTTCCTTTGGTTTCTTTGAGTGAATCCAGGATTTCTTTACGAAATAAGACCAAGTCAGGCGCACGGCCTATAGTCTCTGTTTCTGCTTCGAGTATTTTCTGAGCACTCTTTATCTTTGTTTCGTCAAGATAGTAATTTTTCATTTTGTCCAACTTTCTACATTAAGTCCTTGCTATCTCTTCTCTTCTTTGTTGATTGAGTGGTTGATTTCTCTCTTCCATAAAAAAAACTTTATGCTTTTGAAGATTTTGTTCCCAAATTTCCCATACTGATCGGTCTTTTGGAATGAGCAGTACCCCTTCGGCGGTTTTTTTAATAAAAACCTCTGTACCATTTATCCGATAGGATTTGGGAAGCCTTACGGCCTGGCTCCGTCCATTCATAAACAATTTTGCGGGTTTCCATAATTCTGATCCTCTGGACACGTTATATCCTGTTGAGTACAGATGTCAAGGTATATATCAATAGAGATGTGTTTCATGGTAAGACGACATGCCTGTTGATCACAGAAAGATTTAATCTAGTGTGCCACTTTGAATTTACTTGTTGAATACTAATTATCCTTCTATAATGATGCGCATACTAAATGCGCATTTCAAACAATTAATTATTGAGGTTTTTATTATGGATGATATTTTCAATAGATCGGCTCCTAAAAAAGCTACAAATCTTAGCATAAACAGTGATCTACTTCGTATTTCACGAAAATTTAAAATAAATTTATCTTCAACCCTTGAACAGGCATTGACAGAGTTGGTCAAGGCGAAAAAACGCGAACTCTGGTTAATAGAGAACCGGAAAGCTATCTCTTCCTATAACTCTCATGTCGAAAAACATGGTGCTTTCAGTGATGAGCTCAGGAACTTCTAATGGCCCAATTCACACTTTTTAATAATCCCAACAGAAGCACCAGGAAAAACTTCCCCTACCTCCTGGATGTACAGTCACACCTACTTCAAGATTTGAAAACACGAGTAGTTATTCCAGTTGCCAGGTTATCCTCATTAGCCACAAAGCCTATCTCTAATTTATGCCCAATTATAAAACTTGGAGATGAAGAACTCGTTCTAATGACACAGCAGATAGCTGGAATACCAACAAACAAAATTGGTAAGCCGGTTGCAGAACTTGATCATTATCGATCTGAATTTATTTCTGCACTGGATTTTTTAATTACTGGTATTTAATTGGGCTGTTGACTTATGTATTTGAATGAAGCATTTGCATGTCTAGAGACTTAACTCTCAACCATTCCTTTGAGCTATGCTCAACTTGCCATAAATCATAATTTTTTTGTAAGATTAACCATAAATCCGGGGTTGTATCAAAAAGCTCTCGATAACCGGAGTGCCAAATCTGGTGTTACAGTTCCTCTTTCATTCAGAATTTTCGACAGGGTTTTTCTTGAGATTCCTAGATTGATTGCCATTTCAGTAATGGTCATACATAAAGGTTTTAAATAATCTTCCTTTATAATTTTCCCCGGGTGTGTTGGCTGCCTCTTCATTTTTTTCATTTCATCACCTCATTAATGATAATCAGCGCCTGCACCCAGTGCAATCAGAGAGTCCATTCCCAGTGACCTGTGCCTGACCTGTTTTAGAGCATTTTTAAAGAAACCGATGCCCGGCCAGAAAATTACGGCAGTTGTTAAAGTGAATTGACAAAGGTCGGAAAATTTGAAATTAAGCATAAACATACTTATTATGAAGACGGGTACGCTCAATATTGATGAAGTCAAAAATCTCTTCCACTCAGATTGAACGATCTCTTCTTTCGATATGGAGGGAACATCTTTTTTAACAACTTTATAACCCAGTCCTTCAATAATTTTATGGATCTCTTTGACAGGGACGCTGCCCGTAACTGTGGCCTTCCTTGTGGCGAAGTTAACTACAGATTCACTCACTCCTTCGGTATTGCCAATAGCGGACTCTATCCTTTGTGCACATGAGGCACAAGACATTCCAGTTATTTCTACGGTAATATTTTTTGGTTTTGACATAGTTTATTCAAAACGTTTGCCATGAGATGCTACCTACAAGAAGCAGAAATTAAGCTACATAAGTTTAAGCAGTTTGCTCGATGGCATATTTATATGTTTACGTTCATTTACTTCTAAATCTTGAAAGCGTAGTTTCAATTTCAAACATTATAAGTGCTGATTGAAAGACTACGCGTCTTGCATCGAACCATAGTAGGGGTTCTCCCTCCTTTTGTCCACCGTGTTCTTGCCGCTGTACCAAATCTGAGACAGTACCCCAGTACGCTAATAAAGCATCGAGGAATGCCAGTTCTGCATTTCCACATTTATGTTGAGAGTTGAGAACAGATCGAATTCGAGCTACTATTTTAGTCTTGTCAGATATATTTTCTTGGGAGTTATGATGTTTGATCAAAGCTTCAGCAAAGTCTTGCATTGCTTCTCGAATAAGATGACCAATAGTTGTAAGCACAGATGATGAATCATCCGTCCAAAGAAGGTTTTCAGCTTGTGCCCACTTGGAGTACGTGTTTGGATAAGCTGCTTGGAATACATCACTGTCCAGGTAATCTTTGACAATTCTCTGGAAACGATCTACCGGACTGCCAAGATCCAACATGGCCTGATCGTACATTTGGAATCCTTTATTTGTAATATAAAACTTTTCGATCCCATTTCCTCCCCAGGAAACAATAGAAATAAGATCATATGACGCCAGTATCCTGAGATCACCCTCGAATATCCTTGGTGAGTTCATAGGAATAGCTGGATGCCTTAGCTCAACTCCTGGTGGTCCAACTCTATGTGCTACGTAAAAATAGTCCCGCTCATTTCTGGGAATACTCCTTTCAGCCTCCACAAGTTTGATTAACAGCTTCTTCTGTGTTTGTTCTAACATTAGCTGCCTTTCTTGTCTCTACCGCATATAACAGTTAAATTTGCGGCGTCTGTATATTTCCAATATCATAGTCATGGTTTATATCACTTTAAATCAATTTTCAAGTGAAATTTCTATAAAACAATCGGTAGCGATTTCAAATCTTAGCTAACTTATTTCCAGTAACTGTCCCAACGTTCATCTACTTTTTTGATTATTTCATCTGTCATTACGAGTGGTGCAGGATAGCCTTTCTTCCATGTGGCATCAATTCCCATCTTGCCTTTAAATATAGGGCTTATGCCTACAAGCCTTTCCTCGGTAAACATAATATCACGTTCCGCGTCGAATCTTGTGAATATTCCCCAGATGGTTTGTTCCTGATTACGAATATCAACATCAGGGCTTACCGCTGCAATAATCTTTGGCCCGACTAGCTCTTTTGATTTTGTTAATTTGCTGACAACGTCTCTACCGTTCTCCTTAACAGTAACCACCAACAGCGTTTCACCCAGAAGCTCAAAATCTAACACTCGATTATCTATTGTCTTTGCCAATTGGCCTATTTCTGATTTTGTTGGAATGCTTTTTCTGTCTATGTTTCCTGATTTTGTTGCATCCATTATCATCTTGCTTCCGAGGTTCATCTTATAACTGGTGAAATCAAGGGTATCCAACGGGACTTTTGGGATCATGATAAAATCGTATGTTGGATCAAAGTTTTCCCGGATTGCCTTCAGTACGGCACTGAAGTCGCGAGGATTGACTTCTTCTGAAACCATTACAATACATTTTGTTAATGAAAGTTGTCCTTCACCCATAATGGAGATGGCTGTCTTCATCGCCTCTTTCTGGTAACGTTCTTCTATTGAAATTACCAGCAGGTTATGAAACCCTGCTTCATAATAAGCCCAGAGTTCACGGATTTCATGATGAATCAGTCGAATAAGCGGGCCGAGAACCT
>JAJFGV010000021.1 GCA_021775965.1 Alphaproteobacteria bacterium | reverse complement strand
CCCGGATCGAGCCAGTTCATGACCGTCAGAACCTGCTCGCCCCGGAACCCGGCCCGCTCGACCCCGCTGCGGACGACCTCGCGATCGAGGTCGTCCCAGCGGTATGCCCTGGATTTGGACATGGTCGTCACGGCCTAGTTGCCGGCTTCGAGCTTGCCTGCAGCTTTGACGTACTCATCGATCAGCGGATCGCGTTTGACCCATTTCGCGATGATCGGCGCCATCTTCTTCCGCATGGCATCGAGTTCCTTGAACTCGTAGACCTTCACGCCTTTCTTCTTGAGGGTTTCGAGGACTTTGACCTCGTCAGCCTTCACGTACGCAACGTGCATCTCAGTCGCCTCGCGGCCGGCATCAATCATCGCCTTCTGGATGTCCTTCGGCAGCTTGTCGAACTTCGCCTTGTTGTGGATCATCACCAGCGGCCAGAAGTAGTGACCGGTCAGGCTAAGGTGCTTGGCGGGCTTGTAGAGATTTTCGGAAAGTATCGACGACGCATTGAACTCAACCGCGTCGATGCCCTTGGTCTCCATGGTGGTGTAGACCTCGCCATAGGCAATGCCGACCGGGTTAGCGCCAGTCTCGGACCAGATGGCCTTATGCAGCGGCACCGGGACGATGCGGGTCTTCAGGCCTTTGAACTGCGCGAGTGTGGTGACAGGACCCAGCCGTGACAGGAAGTGTCGCTGACCGGCTTCGCCAAAGCCGAGGCCCTTGATGCCGACGTCGTCGAGGGTAGCCAGCATTTTGCCGGCGGTGGGGGACAGCAGCATCTTGCTTAGGTTGTCATAGTTTGTGACCACGAACGGGAGCTGCAGCGCATCGAACGAGCTCTTTTTAACGATCAACGCGAACAGCACCGACGAGACCAGGCCGCCGTCGATGGTGCCGGCCCTCACGCCGAGCAGCACGTCCTTGTCGCCGCCAAGCTTGCGGTCGCCGAAGATTTTGATCTCCACCTTGCCGCCAGTCTTCTTCTCGACCAGTTTCTTGTACATCTCCACATACTGATGGAGCGGGTGCTTGGTGGACGCGCCGTGGGCCACCTTGAACGTGTAATCCGCGGCCTGCGCGACCACTCCCGAGAGTGCCAAAACGGCAACGCCCGCAGCTGCGGACAGCATCATTTTCCTGATAGACATCAGTTTTCTCCTCCTCTTGCGTATTTTTTGCCGGCTATTCCGGCGATGGGTTGACCTATTACAACCAAAACAATCTCGCACTGGCTCCAGGCCGGTGCCGTTTCAAAATGCATTCCAAAATTCTTGCCCGGGTTCATCACGACGCCAACCGGGCGCCGAGCTCGCCCGAAATCCGTTTGCTCGCCGCGACCACCTGTTCGATCTGGTTCGGCGAAGGTGTATCGGGAACGAACTGCGTTGCATCGACTATGGAGATCGTGCCGGCGAATTGACCGATCGCATCGAAGATCGGTGCGGCAAGCGCGTTCAGTCCGACCATTGTCTGGTTGCCGGCAGTTGCCCAGCCGCGCGCCTTTGTCACGTCGATTTCCTGGCGGAGCACATCCGGGTCAGTTATCGAGGAGGGCGTTACCGCGTCGAGCGTGCCCGTGAGCACTTCGCGTGCGGCACTCGCATTGCCATAGGCGAGGGCGAGCTTGCCCTGGGCGGAGGCGTGATACTGCATCAGCGACCCCCGCTTGACGCCGATTTCGGCATTTGAGCCGCCTCGGACAACGGCAATGATCCGCATCCCGTCAGGCTCGGGAACGCTTACGGCAACGCCGTGACCGAGACCCGCGCGGAGGTCCTCCATGACCGGGCGGGCAATGGACGCGAGGTCGAAGTTCTGGCCCACGGTCTCGCCGAGGGCCATCAACCGCGCGCTCACCCGATACCGGTCGCTCTCCTCGTCCTGAATGACGTAACCCCCGGACATGAGGGTTTGCAGGTGACGGTGGATGCGGCTCTTTGACGTGTCGAAATGCCGGGCAAGTTCTGTCACGCCGGCGTTGCTCCGGTTCTGCGAGAGAAACTCGAGAATCCCGAGCGCCAGCAACACCGCCTGGATGCCTTCGCCCTGATAATTCCCTGTGACCCGCGGCATGTTTCCCCCGATCCGCCCGCTACGCCTGGCTATTCTTTGGCATGGGGTACTCGTCAGCGTTGAGTACCCAGCCGTCCTGCAGGGAAAAATCCACCCGCGGCGGCGCAAAGATATCCACCAGCTGGTTCCTGTCGTCATCGAGCCAGCGTGAGGTGTGGATCGACGGCGGCGGAATGACGCAGACCGACGGCGCGCCGCAGAGCTCGTGGTCGTCCTCGCGCCACTCACTCATGTCCTTGGTCCAGGGCCAGCGGATGTGATGCATGTAGGTGCCATCAAGTGCCAGCGAGCACTGCTCGAAGTCGTCGTGATGGTGCGGCGACAACATGGCCGTGTCGCGGGGCCCCATGTGGGGATCGAAGAAGTTCACCATGAACGTGGTACACCGCCAGATCTTGCCGAACCGCCCTTCCTTCGGCGGCACGTCGAGGCTGTAGGGCCGGATGCGATACCCGCCGACCGGCTCGGGCCATGGCTCGAAATCCGGGACACGCGGGTCGGGCCCGGTGTAGCTGTCGGCATTCGCACACTTGGCCGCGAGATCTTCGGAAACAGTACTGAAGAGCCGCACAACGCGCCCGCCATCGGGGACCTTCACAGAGCTGTCCCCCGGAGGGACGATGACCACCGAATAGCCCGGCACATCGACGCTCTCGTCACCCGTCGTCACGGTAACCCCGGTCTCCGGGTGCTCGAGCAAGATCATGTACTCGTCAGGCTGACCCGTCCGGGAAAGCACCGCGCCGGGCTTTGCCTCTGAAAGCGCCACAATGAAATTTCGTCCCCGCGCGTACCAGGTCGATACCGCCGCATCGCTCTCTTGCGGGTCGATGTCATAGAACTTGACGTACTGGGCCGGCGTATAGCCCTGACCCGCCGCAGGCGTGGCACCGGAAGATGCAAGTTTGGAGCGTGGGTCGGATGTGTCGTACATGCTTCTTTCTCCTGGCCGGGCGCGGCCACTCAGGCTCCGAGCGCCCGGAACTCTTCCAATGACCTGGTTGCCGCCTGCCGCATGAAGGCCTGATCGGTCGCGACAATCATC
>JAJFGV010000003.1 GCA_021775965.1 Alphaproteobacteria bacterium | reverse complement strand
AACAACAAATGCAGACATTCCTCTCGTCATTGATTGCTTTCTATATTATGCGGGATGGGCGGACAAAATCCATGGTGAGACAATACCGGTTAGAGGAGATTTTTTTAACTATACCCTGAGAGAGCCGGTTGGTGTTGTGGGGCAGATAATACCGTGGAACTTCCCTTTACTAATGGCTGCCTGGAAAATAGCGCCCGCTCTGGCTTGCGGCAACACTGTTGTCTTAAAACCTGCCGAGCAGACTCCGTTGACGGCATTGAGGTTGGGTGAGATTTGCCAGGAGGCGGGCTTGCCGGATGGGGTTCTGAATATTGTGCCCGGTTATGGTCCTACGGCAGGAGCAGCTCTCGCAGAACATATGGATGTAGATAAGATTGCCTTTACAGGTGGTAGTACTACGGGGCGCATCATAATGCAGGCGGCATCAAAAAATTTAAAACGGATATCACTGGAACTAGGTGGAAAGTCTCCTAATATTGTATTTGCAGATTCTGATATAGATAGTGCTGTTGTCGGCGCGATGACAGGTATATTCTTTAATCAGGGCGAAGTCTGTTGTGCCGGTTCCAGGTTATTTCTTGAAAAGAGTATTCGTGAGGAATTTGTAGAGAAATTATCAAATAAGGTTGCAGGTATGCGTGTCGGGAATCCTGAAGATGCTGGTACTCAGATGGGAGCACAGGTTTCTAAAGAACAATTTGATAAGATATTGGGCTATATTGATATAGGAAAGCAAGAGGGCGCAAAGCTAGTAACAGGCGGCGAGCGATGTGGAGAGAGGGGTTATTTTATCAGGCCTACTATCTTTGATGCGGTTGACAACAATATGAAAATAGCAAGGGAAGAGATTTTTGGTCCAGTTGTATCTGCAATTCCATTCGATGACGTTAGCGAAGTGGTAAGGCAAGGTAATCTATCAATTTACGGTTTGGCTGCTGCTGTTTGGACAAGGGATATAAAGAAAGCCCACCGGCTTGCCAGAGATTTGAGGGCTGGGACAATCTGGATTAATACGTATAATACCTTCGATGCTGCTTCTCCATTTGGTGGGTTTAAGCAAAGTGGTTTTGGTAGAGAGTTGGGGGTTCATGCTTTAGAGTTGTATACACAGGTAAAAAGCGTATGGATAAACCTTGGCAGTTAGTTTTTTACCATAGTTTCAGCTTTTTGAATCGACATGGTCTTATCTAACTAAATGGTAAAACAGTTACTTGTGGTTCTCTAAATGCCTGCAATAGAAAGTCTCATATAAAAAATTATATTGAGTTTTTTTTCTAATTTGATATAAGGGTTGTTGTCTAGGTCTTTTACCTGCATTTTTTAGTATAGAGACCGGATAAATACATCCCACGCTGAAAAGCTGCATTTTATGGTTTATTCGTAGGTTCAGGCCGTGACTTGTAGTAAGCCATATCATATATATGTCTTAGACCAAGGCAACCAAGATAAGAGCTTCAAAATATAGTGGTAACAATGAGGATAAAATACGTAATTCAGATATTGGTTATCTTTGTATTTCTTGTTCTTCCAAAAAATATTCTTTTTGGTGTAGATAACTATAGTTATTATTATGATATTGGTGTCTCCCATTATGACAAAGGTGATATAGATAATGCCATTTCAGCTTGGGAAAAGGCTGTTGTAGTGAATCCTGAATTCGTGGAAGCGTACTACAATCTGGGGAATGCTTACGAAGAAAAAGGGTTATTAGCTGAAGCCGTGTCTGCCTGGGATAAAGTTCTTGAGATTACTCCATTTGATATTGATGTATATTTCAATATGGGAGTTGCATATACCAGGAAAGGCATGTATGCAAAGGCTATAGACATTTTCAGAAAGGGAATAATAGTTGATCCTGATGATCCGGGAATGCATTATTTTCTTGGTATTGTGTTTATGAATGCCGGAGAATTGGATAATGCAATCAAGGAATTCAAATATACCTTAGCATTAAGCCCTGACCATGCAGGAGCCTTTTATAGTCTGGGAAATGCTTATTACGACAAAAATATGCTGGATGCTGCACTTGCATCGCACAGAGATGCCGTAAAGATAAACCCTAATTATGCAGACGCTTACAACAACATAGGTTCAATTTTATACGATGATGGAATGCTTGATGATGCCATAACTGCGTGGAAGATGGCAATTAAGATCGATTCAAATTTCGTTGACGCTTATTATAACCTTGGAAATGCGTATGATGAAAAGGGAATGTTTCACGAATCGGTTTCTGTATGGAGAAAAGCCCTTGAATTAAATCCGGACATGTTGGACGCTCGTTATAATCTTGGAGTTGTTTACACTGAAAATGAGATGCACAGAGAGGCGATCCATGAATTTAAACAGGTTTTAATGTCGCGGCCGGGGGATATAGAAACTCTGGTTAGTTTGGGGCTTGCTTACAAGAACGGGGGGTTGGTTAACAAGGCAATTAGCAGGTTTAAAGAGGTTCTTGGCGTTCAGCCTGACAATGTTTCTGCTCTTAATAGCCTTGGTCTTATTCGTCTCCAGAAGGGACAGTATGATCAGGCAATTGCATTATTCAGGAAGACAAGACAGATAAAACCGGATTATCTGGAGGGACTATACAATCTTGGGTTGGCATATTACTTTAAGGGTGATCTTGATGGGGCTATTGATGCATGGGAGAAAGTGGCAAGT
>JAJFGV010000020.1 GCA_021775965.1 Alphaproteobacteria bacterium | reverse complement strand
CGGCACCTTCTGCAAAAGTTGCAATCATTCCCTGTGCTGTAATAAGCCCGCTGCCTATGACCCCAAACCATTTCGGATTTTTTTCAGTCCATGGGTATAAAGATGAAATTGTAATAAAAATTGCAGCAGTAATCGTCTTTGGTACATCCATGACGTCCAGATTGCTTAGCAAAAGAGAGACATTTCCTGCAAGAAACAGCCATTTAGCTTTGTTAAGGCATTTGCTTTTGGAGTTGAACAGCTTGCCTAATATGTTCCTTGTTTTGAGGCCCATAGTACTTACTCTGTAATAAAAGGAGTGAACCAATACCACAAGAATATCGATTATGTCAAAAATAAATCATTTCTGGCCCAAAACCCGCCCCCTATAATGCGATAAGGACAAAACGTCACGCGCTTATAAGCTCCGCGGCGTATGTTTTTGCTGTTTTTCACATTTTTTTTAAATTTTTTTTATGAAGTAATGGGGCGTTGGCAAGTGCCCCTTTGCCATGAATACTTTAACGCGTTGATTTTAAATAGTATTTTATTTCTCTCTATCGTGAACTCAGCATTTAATAGCATACGCTTTATAAAGTATGCAGCCAAACGGCATCCCAAATTAGAAGTATTTATTTTTAAATACATAGAATAATTAAGTTTTATTGTAGTAAATAATGAAAAATTACTAGTATATGTAGCTTTCCTATAAAAATAGATCTTAAAGTCCCAAGTAAATGAAAAGAAACAGAGGCGGTTTTTACTTTTGGGCGCCTTGAAAACTATTGGATAGTTCTATATGTTCCTTTTCCAAGTGAGGTTTCGTAATAATTTAATATTCAAATTTTGATGATTATTACTTTCGCTCTGAGCTAAAAATCAAAACGGAAGAAGGAGAGCTATGACTGCAACATTAGTTGAAAGCAGATTTTGGAGAAATCTCAATCGCGCAGATTTCAAACAAATAGAAACAAAATTTTCTAAAGAGGCATCACGGGTAGCCGACAAGCCTATCAAGGCAAAATTCCAGGTTGAGGCGAAGGTGGAAAGGCCTGCCCTTCCGCAAACCCTGTGGGACGCTATTTTTGGTGCGGGGACGGAAATGGTCTCTAAAACCATCGACAAAACAGCATCCGAGCTTACAAAAGATGAGATTGCAAAGGGTGTAAAGGTTATAGGCGCTGACTCCGAAGGCAACATTGCCGCAATCGGCAGCACGGTAAAGAAAAAGGCTCGGCTGACAGTGTATGACCCTGCACAAAAAAGCGTGAGTGTCCCTAAAAATCCGGAGCGTTCTTCCTCCCAGAACCACCAGCTCTCGCCAGTTCCTTTCAGCAATACTTCGAACCGAGGGCACACTAACCGATCAGCCTCTTCCTCGGCAACGGGCGTTGATCGCCCCCATTCTGTTGTGTTCAACAGTGCCAGGGGTATTAATGACAATAAACCTTCCGCACCTGTGCAGCCCTCATCAGCCCCTTCTTTGTCGAAGATGTTTAGCTGGGCTCAAAACAAAGCTTACGCCGCTGTGGAAACAGCAACGTCTCTGGCGACAGAGGTGGCGTCTGTGGTGCCATCCATCTTTACGGGCCGTTCAGAGCCTGCTCTTGCCACTACAACAGGTGTGTCACACAATAATGGCGCTATCATACACCAGCCATTTGCACAGCCGGAAGGTTCTTTCAGGGAAAGATTGCAGGATGCAATTCCTTTTACCAGTGGTACAGATAATGTCATTGAGCCTGAATTCAATTTTAAGGCTTGGATGTTTGGCACGGCAGAAAGTGGCGGTTCCTTTAACCAGGGTGTGATGGGCACGGAATCCGTTGCTCCGGGCTTTGGCCATAACCGCTCGACGCGTTTTACCTCTGCAGAGGAATATGCAGCGGCGGTCACGCTGTATGGCAGAGAGACGACAGGAACAGCCTGGCAGGACTCTGTGCAGCCGCAACATGAGAAGCCCGAGCTGTTGGGCGTATAAAAAAGCCAAAAACTTGGCCTTTCGCCGCTTTCCCGCTATATCTATCCCATGCAGGAACGCTCGCCATTACAATACGATAAAGACAAAATGCCGGGGGGTGATCCTTCGCAGCCCTTCAAGATCGTCTCGGATTTCGAACCCGCCGGCGACCAGCCCACGGCCATCAAACAGCTCGTGGCTGGCCTTTCTGACGGCCTGACGGACCAAGTTCTTCTCGGCGTCACTGGCTCCGGCAAGACCTTCACCATGGCGCAGATCATCGAACAGACCCAACGCCCGGCGCTCGTTCTTGCCCCCAACAAAACCCTGGCGGCGCAGCTCTACGGCGAGATGAAACAATTCTTCCCAAACAACGCCGTCGAATATTTCGTCTCCTATTACGATTACTACCAGCCCGAAGCCTACGTCCCACGCACCGACACCTTCATCGAAAAAGACAGCTCCATCAACGAGCAAATCGACCGCATGCGCCACGCCGCCACGCGCACGCTGTTTGAGCGCCGCGATTGCATCATCGTCGCGTCCGTCTCCTGCATCTACGGCATCGGCTCCAAGGAAGACTACCTCGCCATGACGGTCGACCTCCACCAGAACCAACGCATCGACCGCCAGGAACTCATAGAGCGCCTCATCACGCTCACCTACACCCGCAACGACATCGCCTTCGAGCGCGGAACATTTAGAGTCAGAGGCGACACCGTCGAGCTCTTCCCCTCGCATATGGACGACCGCGCCTGGCGCTTTTCCCTCTTCGGCGACGAGATCGAAAAAATTACAGAATTCGACCCGCTCACCGGCGAGAAATTCAACGACCTCGAAGGCGTGCGCATTTTCGCCAATTCCCACTACGTCACGCCCGGCCCGACGATCCAGCAGGCGATCAAGCAAATCAAAACCGATCTCAAAACCCGCCTCGCGCAATTCGAAGCCGAGAACAAGCTCCTGGAGGCCCAGCGCCTCGACCAACGCACCAGCTTCGATCTTGAAATGCTGACCGCCACCGGCATGTGCGCCGGCATTGAAAATTACTCGCGCTATCTCACCGGCCGCGCGCCCGGCGATCCGCCGCCGACCCTCATCGAATACCTCCCCGATGACGCGCTCATGTTCCTCGATGAAAGCCACGTCATGGTGCCGCAACTGCGCGCCATGTATGCCGGCGATTCCAAACGCAAGGGCACACTGGTCGAGCACGGCTTCCGCCTGCCCGCCGCCATCGACAACCGCCCGCTGAAATTCGAGGAATGGAGCGCAATGCGCGGCCAGACCATCTTCGTCTCCGCCACCCCGGCGCCATGGGAGCTCGAACAGATCGGAGACAACAAAGTCGCCGAACAAATCGTCCGCCCCACCGGCCTCATTGATCCGCCGGTGGAAATCCGCCCGACCGCGCATCAGGTCGACGACCTCATGGCCGAATGCCGCGAGATTGTGGCACAACAGGGCAGGGTGCTCGTCACCACGCTGACCAAGAAAATGGCCGAAGACCTCACCGAATACCTGACGGAGAACAATCTCAAAGTCCGCTATCTGCATTCCGATGTTGATACGTTAGAGCGCATCGAAATCATGCAGGATCTGCGCCGTGGCGTCTTCGACATTCTGGTCGGCATCAATCTGCTGCGCGAGGGCCTCGACATTCCCGAAGTCCTGCGCGTGTGTATTCTCGATGCGGATAAAGAAGGCTTCCTGCGCTCGACCACCTCGCTGATCCAAACCATCGGCCGCTGTGCGCGCAATATCGACGGCAAAGCGATCCTGTATGCCGACCGGGTGACCGGCTCGATGCAGGCGGCGATTGATGAAACCGATCGCCGCCGCGAAAAACAGCGCGCCCATAATGTGGAGCACGACATCACCCCCGCCAGCATCAAAAAGAAAATCTCCAGCGCCCTGCAAAATGTGTATGAGGAAGGAAACCGCGCCCATATCGCCAGCGTCCTCAGCGATACAGAGCAGGAAGAATTCCGCAGCGACCCCAAAGCCCTCCCAAAACAAATCGCCGCCTACCGCAAACAAATGCTCACCCACGCCGAAAATCTGGAGTTCGAAGAGGCAGCAAACCTCAGAGACAAAATCAAAAAGCTTGAGGAATTAGACCTTGGCCTCTAATCTCGTCGTAGTGAAACGAAGACGGATGGATTTGGGATTATGAGACAAAGCAATAAAAAGGACAAGCGTAGCTTAGGGTCGGTTGTCCGGTGGGCCTTGTACGGACAGGTATTTTTTTGGATGTTTCTATTCTTTTTGTTTGTAATGGTCATAGGTGGATAAATTAAAGCTCGAAGAGCTTGATCTTTAATAAGGGATACTTGTCCGGCGAAGCCCAAAGGGCGAAGACGGAAGATTAAGAAGCTTGAAGAGTTAGATTTGGGGCTAGCCTGAAGTAATTCCGTATTTAGCCCAAGAAGAGTTATCTTCTATTAAATGAAGTTTTGCCTCGTTCACCATAATTTGTCTTTGTGAAAGTTCTTTACCCTTTTCTGGTGAAGGCACGGGCATTCCAAATATATTATAATGTTTGGGTGGGGGCTCATTCTTTTCTATCTCTAAATTTGCATTCAGATAGTGCTGTGTTTGCAAATCAAACCTTCCAAGTATTGGGCGTGGAGGATCTTGCCTTTCATAGTTAGGTGCGGCGTGTTCCTTACCAATTTTCCATACCTGATGATGGTTTAGTCTAGTGATTTCGAAAACTGAAAATCCATTAGGATGTGCTTTTGCAAATACGCTAGTTTTAATGCAGCGTTCGCTATAGTTGATTTCCTTACGAAAAAAAAGAAACCTTGCTAAAATGTTATCTGGCTGTAGAGATTTTTGTGTTGATAGGCTTCTCGAAATATTCGTTGAGAATATTTTCAACCATTTGCACAGAGTATTCAGAATGAAGGCCTGCATTATAATGTTTTATGTTTCCGTAGTGCATTAAAGAAGTGATAATTTCACTGTTATTCAATATAATAGAAAACATTGTCATGCTTCCATCATTTTCTCGTCTGGCCCATTCTAATAATAAAGTACCATCATCATTTATACCAAGGTCAGGAGAGAAGATCAAAAGTGGTAATTTATCTATAAGCTTTTTTGTTTGTTTTATTACGCTAGATTCAATCTTTCCTTCAAAATCAAAATCTTCATATATACCTTGCGTAAGTAATTCCAATTCTTCTTCTAAGTTTTTTTTCCAATCTGACACAGCTTTTGATGGTGAGTTGTCATTTTTACCAAATAACATGCAAACATTATCGGATTCTCGAATTGCTTTGAGGATGTCTGTGTCTTTGGTCATTTATATTGCTCCAATACTTCCTTTTTTAAGGTTTCAAAAAATATAAGGTTTTTACAATATCTCATTTCTTCAAAATAAGACCTGATATTCTCTTCTGTAAGAGAGGGGGGAACATCCTTTTTCCTTATGTCTATATCAAGGATAAATTTTGCTTCCGCGTTGTTTTTTACAGTATCTAAGTTAAAGTTTACCACAGAAAAGCATTTCTCGGCTTTAAATTCCTTTAAATACCCGTATTTACACCGCTCAACGTTCTCAATTTTGTCTGGCGTTACTAAATAGGTATGGAAATAGTCTTGATAATTGTAGTTAAAGTTAGGAATAGTAATAACATTGATATAGCGCAAGGCTATTCCAGTTATTTTAAATTCATCCCGAATATTCGAGTAAAACTTCCAGGCAAATAATAAATTCTTTAAGAATTCATCACCACCTGGATAATCCCCAACTTTGTTGTATGTAAATATTTCATGTTCAAACTGTGTTATTTCTTCTTCATTCTTTGCTTTGTATTCATAGCCTAGTTGATTGTGAATATGAGTAATTTCCTCTTTTTCTGGATTAAATGTTCCAGCAAGCTCATGTATTTCTTTTTTGATAGGAAAACGCTTCCTAAACTGATCGTCGGATACAGTGAGTTTTTTTAGATCAAAATTGCTGTCACTTTCTACAGATACCCCGAATACGACCTCCATGGCAGGAGGGCGTGAAAGGTTTAGAAATTCTTGTCTATTTGCAGTCATAAGATAATTTTTGTACTTGATTCTCTAAGTACAATTTTAGATTGGTCGCTTTAGAATTCAATTGCTGGATTAGATAAGTGTAGTATCTGTACACTTTTTTAATTCAAATAGGCTCTTGACAAAATCGGAATAAATTCCTATAATATCTCCCAAATAACGAAAACCGGGAGAGGAAAAGGATATGCCGGATTACACCGACAATTACATTTACGCCACCATTCATGATTTCAAGAGCAATATCGCGCGCTACATCCGCAAATAATTTCCTCCGCGCTCTCCGCGCCTCCGCGGTTTAAAACACTAGATCCCCGCTTTCGCGGGAATGACAATTGGGATATATTGTTCCCATGATCACCACCCCACCCAAACTCATCATTTTCGCCGGTGCCAACGGCGCGGGTAAAACCACGGCGGCTGAATACTTAATTCCTCGTCTTAAAATCAAGGAATTTGTGAATGCCGATGAAATCGCCCGCGGGCTTTCGCCTTTTGATCCGGCCAAACAGGGATCGGAAGCCGGAAAGATTGTGGTGCAGCGTACGGATAAATTGATTGCCGAAGGCAAAAGCTTTGCGATTGAAACCACGCTGGCTGGCAGAACATTGGCGGCACGGATCAAGCGTGCCCGTAAAGCTGGGTATATCATTGAAATGCATTATATGTTCTGTGCCGATATTAACATGAATTTACGCCGTATTACCCTTCGTGTGAAACAGGGTGGGCACCATGTTCCGGCAGATGATGTGCGCCGCCGCTATTGGCGGAGCTTGAAAAACCTTTCTCGCGTGTATGGTGCGTTATGTGATAAAATTACCTTGTATGATACGACATCCGGTGATTTGATAGCGTTTGCACAGAAGGATGGCTATGGTCACCCTTATTCTGGTTCAGCAGAGGAAGCAGAAAAGGTTTTAAGATTTTTCGATAAGGTAAACGAGGCTTTAGATGAACACTGATAAATTTATAGAGACAAAGAAAAAGCCCAAAAATATTTTGAGTGGTGCGATCAATATCGCCATCGAAAAAGCGGAGCGTTTTGGCACGCCCCTTGTTATCAAACGCAACGGCAAGATTGAAGAAATATCTGCCAAGGCTATGAAGCGCCGTTTGGCCAAATAGCCGCCAAACATTTCCCTTGACAAAGCCGGAATAAATTCCTATACTATCTCCCAAATAACAAAAACCGGGAGAGGAACGGCTATGCCAGCCACCACCGATATTTGAGCAATTGGATATATTGGATTTAGGGTTATAATAAACACCATGGCTATGGCGCAGGATCTTTTGAAAAAAGTTTTTTTATTGCTCGCGATCGGGGCGATTTTTGTCACTTTTTCGGAGCTTTGGTTTTACCGGCTGGGCGATGATACCAATTATTTTGCTCTGACTTTCATATATGGCCTGATCGGGTATGTTGCTCTTATTCTGCTTGCCGTCTTTCATGTGCGCACATTCTGGGGTCTGTTCCTTGCCGCATCTGTTTTTGGATTTATGGTTGAGGGCATACCCGTGCCTGTTTTATATGAAGCCCCGCCTTTTTCCATCGTCTGGACCAGCCTGGCCTGGCACGCATTATTATCCGTGGCCGTTGGGTGGTATTTTTTCCGCAAGATTATGATAGAGGGCAGCTGGCTCAAAGCGATTGCCCTCAATGTTGCCATCGGTATTTCTATAGGCGTTTGGAATGCCTATAGCTGGTCGGTGCTGGACGGGCCAGAAGATGCAGAAATCCCTGTCTATGACTGGGTGGATACGGACATTTTTGTAGATCATATGATCGTGAGTTGTTTGGTTTTTATGGCCGGGCATTTTGCCTTTGATCGCCTGCAGCCCTTTTCATTTCAGCCTTCAAAATGGGAAATAAGGGGTTTTGCGGCTTTGACGATTGTCACCTATGTATCCGGGTCTTTGATTATCGCCTTTCCCTTTTCACTGCTGTTGCCGGTTTTAATGGCGCTGTGCTTATGGGGCCTTTATGCCGGAAAGAACAAAGGCAGCGGTGATAAAATTTTAAACGCGATGCTTTCACAGCGGATTTCTTTATGGCGCTACCCTGTCATGGTTTTAATACCGCTTTGTGCAATCGTGACCTATGATTTTTTCAGGGCGGAGCAGATAGAACTTGAAACCAATGCCTGGGTTGCGCTTACAACCTGCACATTAGCAACGGGCTTGTTTGTTATGGCGCTTGTAAAAAGCTTCTTGACAAAACCGGAATAAATTCCTATAATATCTCCCAAATAACAAAGCCGGGAGAGGAAAAGGATATGCCGGATTACACCGACAATTACATTTACGCCACCATTCATGATTTCAAAAGCAATATAGCGCGCTACATCCGCAAGCTCGAGCGCGAGGAGCACCGCGCCGTCATCGTCAAGCGCTACAACAAGCCGGTCGGATTTTTTATGGCCATGGACGAAAATGAGGCGCTGCAACATCAGACCTGGGCCGACAAGGCGCGGGAAGAATCCGAACAGAAAAAAAGGCGTGAAAAAGAAGAGAGGAAGCGGGCCGAAATCGAGTCAGGCAAGCAGATTTTGGAGCATGTGGAGGATCGGGTCTACAATTCGGGGCTACAAGGCGCGGCTGGCGAAAAAGCGGCCCTAAAATCAGGACCCGATATCGCTGCAAGTGGCCCCGGTTGGGAAGACGATCTTTTCAGGATAAAATGACGCGCAAACAGCGCGACGAAGAACATTTTCTTTCCAGAAGAATATTTTCTTCCAGAGGAGCATTTTCTTTCCAGAAGATCATTTTCTTCCTAGAGGAGCATTTTTTTCTCAGAGGAGCATTTTCTTCCCAAAGAAATCTTTGTCCCCTTCCCAAGCGTTTGGATTATGTAAAATAATATGTGGTGCAATAAAGCTAGAAAAGCGGACCCGAAATCCGGGCCATAAAAAAGCACGGATCTTGCGACCCGTGCTTTCTCAAATTTATAGTAAGTGCTTAAAACTAAGCAGCTTCTTTCAGGTTTGTCGCGCTGGACTTGCCTTTTTCTTCCTGAATTTCAAATTCAATTTTTTGACCTTCATGAAGGTTACCCATGCCTGATTTCTCTACTGCACTGATATGTACGAACACGTCTTGTCCGCCATCTTCAGGTTCGATGAAACCAAAGCCTTTAGTTGGGTTGAACCATTTTACTGTACCTGTTGCCATGAAATTATCTCCTTTAGCAATTCGGTTGACGCCCGCCGCACCATGCGGCAAAGCTTTTTTGTTCGATAGAAGATGGGGCCGTTAAAAGCCTTACTTTGTCGCGATTTACCGAACTGAATTTTTGAAAGGGATATTCCGGGCCCTGCGCTTTTGAAGCTTGTTTTGTGTCCAAAAGGGGGCGTAGGTCTTTTAAAAATCGTATGCCGTAAGTCTCGTCGTTATCAAACTACCCCATTTATCGCAGAAATCGGAGGTTTTGTCAAATTACTTCCCAAATCCTTGAAGGGACCGCAATAAATTTCCGTATTTCGTTATATGGTCCATTGGAATTATCTGCTTTTTGCAGCTATTTATACTATAGACGTTGTATCGCTCAGAGCCCGCCCCGGCATTATACCTGTATCTTGCGTGCTTCCAGTTTTCTCGAAATGTTGCTGGTTCTCGCGCTCTGACTGTGCAAATTTTTCTTCGTCTTGCTTAACCGTGGCCTCGTGCAGATCCTTCTGATATATCGTTTCCACCCTTTTCTCATTCTCGACCCATTTTGCTTGTACACGTTTCGATTCTTCGAACCGTACCTTCTGGTCACTAAGTTTCTGGTTGTGAGCCGCTTGCTGTCGCTGGTCTGCCTGCCATTGTTCTTGCTGGGCCCGTTTCGTTTCCGCTTGGCGTTCTTGCGCGAGTGCTGTTAGTAAGGCTTGTTGTGTGTCACCGGTAGACATGTCTTTTTATCCTCTTTCGTTAATAATCACCTATTCCATAATTTTAACATAAAAAAGATACGTTTTTAAAGGAACTTTACTAAAATGCTGTATATATTGGATTTTTGGGGTATAGAGCGGCGATAAAATACTGGTGCAACACGTTAATCTTGTTATACTCCGCTTCATGCAGCATTTGATTATTCTCATTGCGATTCTGATTTTTGCCACGCCGTTTTCGGCGTTTGCGCAAGAGTCTGGCGATTTTAAAATCCGCGTCATCCAGGATGACGGTACGGTTGATGAGGTTAATGTGCGCAAGCCCGCGCCACCACCGGAGCCGCAACAGCAACGCGCTAAGCCGCGCCCACCACCACAGCGACAAGCCCGTGCACCGCGTGTGAAAGAGTCTGATTTGGTGCAACCTTCCGATATCCAGCCAAGCTGGGCTGAGCAAAACATCCATTACGTTCCGGCAGAGGAGGAATACGAAGCGGTCGAACCTGTAGAGGATCAGCCGCCGCCAACCAAAACCGCTTATGCGCCGGCACCTGAAGAGGCGGGCGGCTGGATTCCTTTGCCGCCGCGCAAACCTTCAACTGCACCGGCCGCACCAAAACCGGGAACGATCAGCGCTGATCTCGCTGCCAATATTGCGCTTGATAATGCGCCAGCCTCGCAAGGTTTTAACGTGCGCGAGGATGTTTATGGCGGGCGGCATGTGTTTGCTGTGGTGTTTAAAACGGATTCTGGTCCGTATGAAATTATGGTCGACAGCGCCAATGGTGATATCGTTCGCCGCGGTGAAGCGGCTGCGCCCGCGCCGGTGCAACCAAGCACCAGCAAATGGCCGGTCGCGCGCAGATAGGTCTT
Source organism: Alphaproteobacteria bacterium (assembly GCA_021775965.1). Classification (GTDB taxonomy): domain Bacteria; phylum Pseudomonadota; class Alphaproteobacteria; order Micavibrionales; family Micavibrionaceae; genus UBA5701. The sequence continues at coordinate 30,506 of JAJFGV010000020.1, read as the reverse complement.
ATCGTGAAGCAGTTTTTCCTGCTCATCATTATTTTACTTTCGCCCCTTACAGTATCTTGGCACAAGAAGAAGCATTTGTTGGCGGCGGGCCAAAAGGGCGCTTTACACAAGAGCAGGCGCAGGAAATTGCGCTGCGCACTATACCGGGGGAGATTTTATCGAGTGACGGTTGGTGGGAGAACGATCGTTTTTTCATGGGTGTTAAAATTATTCGCAGTGACGGCTCGATTTTTGATGTTGAGGTTAATACGCTGACCGGTCAGGTGCATGAAATTGAGATTGAGCATCTGGTGCCCGGCACGGTTTTGCCGATGAATATCATGGCACAAAATGTTGCCGGAGCCATTGCGCTATCACATGTTGAAGACAAAACCAGAGGCCGTACGCGCGCCCGTATTTTGAATGCAGAAATCATTATTCATGAGCGCAAACCGGTTTACCGGGTGGAGGTCAAAAAGCTGGTCAAAACCTATGAGGTTCTGGTGCATGCTGCTTCCGGGAAGGTTATGGGCCTTCGCAAGCTTGACTGAATGTTATTCGTTATAACGGGGTTTACGTGGTTCAGATTGGTCATCACCCGCTTCTGTTTCAATCGCCGCCAAACGCGTTTCCTCATCTTCCCGTGTCACCTGGTCCTGCATGACATGTTCGATGGGGCCGAGGCAGCCTTTGGCATTGTAAATTCCCATCATCAGCGAGCGGCGTTGCTGGGCGATATCCTGCACACCATCGGCTTCGCTCGCATTGTCTTTGGTTGATTGGTCGAGCAAGAATCCTGCGGCGGCAAAACCAATGCCACCTGTGACGGTTCCAATCAAAAAGCCGCCAACGCCCGCGGCGGCGTTAATTCCGTGACTCTTTATTTTGGAGCTGTTCTGGATATCCTGCGTGGTATCAATGATGTCGCGCATGACGGCAGCTTCCTGTGACAGGGCGCCACAGCCAAGCTCAGTATCACCAATGCGGCTGACCTGTAGCTCAAGTACCTCCAGTTGCTCATTGGCACTGGCGGGGGCTGAATATAATAGCAAAGATAAAATGATACCGAGGACCGGCACCAGAGGATGCTTCATTGCGAGACTCCTATGACTATTCTAATGAATACAGGGCAACGCACAAGGTATTGCCTCTTGTTGTCCACAGCGCTTTGTGGATGGATGTGATTTCGCATGCTTCGCTACCTGTGCCCTGCTGTTACGATGGGAGCTTAGTTTTCACGCGGAGATATCATGACAAAAACACATCTGGAGACCGAGCGTCTGGTTTTGCGCGAATGGCAGGACGAAGACCGCAAGCCGTTTGCGCAAATGAATGGTGATCCGATGGTCATGGAATATATGCCGCGCCGTCTGGATGAAGATGCTAGTGATAAATTGGTGAGCCGGTTTGAAGACCATTTTAAAAAACACGGCTACGGGCTCTATGCGGCTGCATTAAAAGAAACCAACGAATTCATGGGCTTTGTCGGTCTTAATAATGTAGCGCTTGATGTGCCGTTCAAGCCGGCGGTGGAAATTGCCTGGCGGCTGTCTTACGAATTCTGGGGCCATGGTTATGCATCGGAAGCCGCGCAGGGTGTCCTTGATCATGGTCTGAAGGCATTGGAGATTCCCGAGATTGTTGCTTTTACGGTCTACGACAACACCCGCTCTATTCATGTGATGGAAAAGATCGGGCTGGTCCATGATGCGGAGGGGAATTTTCAATATCCACGTTTGCCCGAGGGGCATCCGTTGGCGCAGCATGTGCTGTATCGTAGCGCTGCATGATTGAGTCTTAAATGGGCGAGTCATTTTTTCAGGCTTTGAAGTGGTTTATCAGTGTTGCTTTTATTATTGGCGGCGTTGCCGGTTTGAATGCGGCTGAAAGCGCGGGGTCTGTTGAGCCTCTCATGCTGGCAGTTTTTAGTTTTGGCGGCGCTTACATTTTATCCGGATCGTGGCGAGCCTTGCCGGGCAAGGCCATCGTTATTTCATTTCTCTTCGTTGGGTTTTGTGGTTTTGCCGCCCGTTATGTTCCCGGTATTATGCGTGTTGATTTTGGTGTCAGGCTGGATGTGAATTTTTACTTTATCTGGTTGGGGCTGGTTTTTTTAACGGGTATACCGCTTATGACTGTGTTGTTTGATAAATTTGATCAACAATAAACAGTCTTCATAAAAAATATTCAATGGATTCAATGTAGTTATTTCTATTTTGCTATGCAGCAAGCGCATGGATTCTATGTTCGAAAAACCTATAAATAGCCGGAGATTCGCACTGAGCGCGGGTTTCGTGATATTATGGAATCAATGGTACACAACAAAATAAAACAAAACGGTCTGGCTGGCCAAAACAGCTATATATTACAAATCGTTTTCATGTCTCTGATGGCGGTTGCTCTTGCGGGCTGCTCTTCCAATATGACGACAGCTTCACTGGCACCGGCCCCTCCAAAATTTGACCCTGATGCGCCGCGTGATGCTATCACAGAATTATCAATCGAGCCGGCCATTGGCGCGGGGCAGGGGCTTGGAACGCCGCAAGGGGGTTCTGCTGAGCCGGTGCCTGAAATTGTGGCTGTAGCGTTTGAGCAGGAGGTGCGGCCCAAAAGCTGCCGTCCTCAGGATCGTTTTGATCGCAAGGCGCTGGTTGCTTATGAATGGAGCGGGCGCAATCGTCTTGGTTTTGATATAGATGGTCTCAGCTATGATAGCTATGATGTCGAGCAGGTAAAGCTGCAATATCGCCTGCGTTTTGATACATACAGAACCAAAAAAGAGCGCTGCCGTTACAAATCCAATTGGCAGGGTATGATAGGAACCGGCTATAACGAGTTGTTTATGCGTGAAAATGATACACTCTGGCAGGAACTTGATGTTATTCAAAAAGATGTTGAGGAGCGTTGGGATACTCTCTTCCATTAATGTTGCCAACAACGGCTATCTCGTCTATATTTAAGGCTGTACGCTCGTACAGTCTTTTTGCGTTCAAGCCCTCTTTTTTCCTCACATAGGAGACGGACCATGTCTTCGTTTCGATTCAAATCACGCTTGTTGCTTGTTGCCCCGTTGTTATTGGTCGCGCCCCTTACAGGGTGTGATGGCTATGAACGCGTCGCTTATTCAGGGTTCCCGTATAATAATATGCGCACGGCCGGAACTGGCGTTGCCTATGTGCGTGCCAGCATGTTGCCGGAACGTGGGCCAGTTATTGAAGCGGCTCAGCCGCAAAATGCACCGATTGTCGAACCTGTTGTGCGTCCGCGCGAGCCGCAGCCGCTTGAGGAAACCAAAGATATCCTTGAGAACATCAATGACGATGCGGCTGATCAGATGTTTAATGAGGCGCAGGGTAAGTAGTTTTAGCCTTGCGCACATTTAATGCAGGTTGCCACAGCCGGGTCGTTTTGTAGCCGCGCTTTCGCTATTTCCTCATCGCAAGTGGCACAATAGCCAAAATTATCGTTATCAATACGTTTCAATGCCGCATCAATTTTTTGAACCTCTACACCGCGATTGCGTTCGGTTGCTTCGGCCATCGATTGTTGCATGAGCGCATCCTGGCGTGACAGCCTGCCCATTTTTGTCTGGTCCAGCTCGACAGGCTCACGGTTTTCACGGCTCTTTTTGCTGTGATCTTCCAGCTCAGCTTTGCGCTCTAGAAGCTTGTTTTTATAGTGCTTTAAGTCAGGTTCCATGGGTCTATCGAACTCTTTTTAGATGGGGGCGTCAATCTAAACTTCACAAATTCCAATCAAAATTGAAATAATTCCGAAACGATAGTCATGGACAATCTTTAGTATTAGATTTAACATAATAATTATAGGGTTCTTGTTCGTCTTCAGTACGAAAACCGGAATAAAAAAATATTTAGTTCTCAGAAAGGGTGGGATCATGACATTAGAAGTAGAAACCATTGTGGCCGTATCATTGATGATGGCCGTATTCTCTGCGGTGGCAGCCGTTGGAACCAGCATCGTTCTCGGTGCGGGTTTTGAGCGTCTCCGTTCAGGGTTCGAAGTTATCCGCAAACAAACTGGATTTTTCAGCGATGCTATTCACAAGCTAGAAGAAAAAGTTGAAATTGTCGACAAACAAGCCGGAAATTTCTCACAAAGCATTCACCAGCTTGAAGCCAAAGTTACCAATGTCGGTGACCAGGCCAATGCCTTTAGTGACTCCATGTCGAAAATGGAGAAAAAGGTTGAGGTGGTTGATAAAACGACCGGCTTCTTTAGCCAGGCCATACACAAACTGGAAAAACAAATCGATACAGCCCAGGCACATGGGGACGTCGTGGCAGAAAAAATAGAACGCCATGCCGACACCGATTTGATTAGTACAGGCAAAGCTGAAGCACTTGTGTCTCATGCGGAAGACCTGCTGGACCAGATGACATCTCTGGCTGGCCGGATACAGACAAAAAGCCTTGAGTCTCCGCAGCCTAGCGCAGAAACGCATCTGTCGGTTCCGATGGCGCATTATATCCACAATACTTCAGAAGACGGAGATGAAATCCGCTACAACTAAACCCTCATAAAAAACGTACTTACTTAAATAAAGGCGGAGACTTCGGTTTCCGCCTTTATTCTATGAGAAAGTTTTGTTATGCCTTTTTTGTTTTTGGGTTGGTGCTAATTGTTGGGGCGGCTTTGTCCCATAAATATTCAAAGCGCATTTTTTCTGTCTGTGCGGCATCGTGACTATTAATAATGACAATCATGTTTCTCCCTGCCAGCTCGAAGGCAACTTTAGAGCCGTAGATAAAAGTTGTTCTGACACTGTTGAAATCGCTGTCGGCAATCCATCGGCATAAATCAGTATTGGGTTGTGTGCCTTCGCTGCAAATCATTCTTTCCGTTATATTATGGGCTTTAAGACGTTTCGCGTGTTGCTGAAGTTTTTGTTCGTCTATCTGTAGGGCGCCTGTATTGATCATCATAATTTCACCGCCATCGTCATTCTTCAGTGTCTCAAAAATATCATCCAACAAGTCCGAAAGGGCGTTTGGCCCTTTGAGAATTCCGGCCTCTTCAGTTTTTTTGCGTAGGCCCTGGTCGCCCAGAAATTCAATGTCGGCGCTTTCAAAGGCCATGCGGATGGCTTTCAGGGATTCGGTCTTGATATCGGAATGGCTTTTTTCAAAGTTATTAATGGCGGTTTTGGACATCCCAGAGGCGTCGGCAAGGTCCTGTTGGGTCCAGTCCAGCAGTCCTCGAGCGGCGCGGCATTGTTCAATAGTGATCATATTTTACCCATAGTTTCATCTTTTATCCTATACTTAAGCGGTATAAAAGTCAAACATAGTTGAAAAAAATATTGAACATTATAGAAAACTATAATAAGATAATCATTAGGCTGAACTTTATTGTGTGGGGGAATTCATGGAAAAGCTTTTGGTCCAGAAGTTGGCTCTGGAGCGTTGTAAGAATGATTTGGCGCATCTTTGTGCCTTAATGCATCTAAGCAATTCAGACGATCTTGATAATACGCGTTTGGGCGGCGAAGCCGTATTGCATCTTATAACATCGATGAATGGCGAGTTGGAGGTCATTGAGGGTGGCCTTGATGCGCTGGCGGAAACGTACTCTGGCCAATAGCCTTTAATCACGTTAAACTGGCTGCAGTACAGTTTTTATCTCTTTGATGGGGTTCATTTGTCAATCTGGCTTTTTATATGGATCGTTCTTTCGGGCGCGCTGGGTGGGTTTTCCGTCTGGTCGTTCTATATTTCCTACATGCAGAAAAAGGGTTGGCGCAGTTTTGCGGCAAAACACAAGCTGCGCTATGGCACGGGAAAAGGACTTTCTGTTCCTGAAATTACAGGTTCTTTTGAAGGCTATACAATTGGTGTTCTGACCAGCGAGCATCAGACGCCGGATGCGCGTGGGACGCGTAAACTGACAGCGGCAGAAGTGGCGCTCAAAAGTGAAATGCCTTTTGCCGGCGCTGTGGGCAGTAGCGGTATGGTACCGCTTGTTCAGAGCCTTGATTTTGGCAGGGAGGTTCACCCGGATCATGACAAATGGGATGCATCCTATATTGCGCGCGCAAAAAATAAGACGGCGATGGATGGCTATTTGTCAAAAGAGCGTCTGGATGCTTTGGCCTCTTTGATGAAGATTAAAAATTTCTGGGTTATTTTTATCTTTCAGGAAGAGGGTACGCTTTTGCGGATTGATACCACCGACCCCCTGCAGGCACCGGAAAAGATTGAAAAGCTTATGACGAAACTGATTGCTACGGCACGGGTTCTGGAATTGAAAGACGGAGAGGGGGATCGTCTTTTATCCCTAAAATCTACGAAAAAGAAAAAGTCAAAGCAGACGAAGATTATTGAAGAACCGGAAGAAGAGAAGATAGAGCTTGAGCTTGAAGATGATGAGGAAGATGTGAAGGTAGACGAGACAAAAGATGATGAATCCTAAGGGATGCCATCAATCGAATGTTCGTACGCGCCAAGCGTTATATTTTTTCCATCAAGACTGACTGTTTTTTCCTGATCTGATAAGTTAAAGACGCATAGGGTGGTGTTGCGTTTAAAGGCAAGAATGTCATTGTCGCCTGTATCCATGAATTTAATATCACCGTGAATGAGATCTGGCTGCGTTTTACGCCACTGCAGAAGTTTTCGCGTGAAAGATAGAGCCGAACTTTCATCATTTTCCTGATTTTGAACGGACAGGTTTTTATGATCCTCCGGTATAGGGAGCCATGGTTCTATGTTGGTAAATCCGGCGTAATCACTATCATCCCACGGCATCGGTGTACGGCAGCCATCGCGGCCCGGCCAGTCCGGCCAGTGATATTTCCCCCAGGGGTCCTGGAGTTTTTCGAATGGGATTTTGGCTTCCGGCAACCCCAGTTCTTCGCCCTGATAGATAAAGGTGGTGCCGCGTAGAGAACAGAGGAGGGCAATTAGTGATTTTTCTTCGGTATTCCAACGCGATGGGGCGCGAACAACATCATGGTTTGAAAAGGCCCATGATGGCCAGCTATTGCCGGGCTGTTTCAGGAATTCTTCGAATGGTTCACGAATGAAGTTGGCAGATAGCGCTTTGTTTGTGCCCGCCATCAAGTGTGTGTTGTAGGCGGTGTTAAGAAATTCATTGCCAGCTGTATATTCGGCGGCGCGCTCAAAAGGGTGATCATCACCAATTTCGCCGAGTGTCATCGTTCCCGGGTATTCGTCCATCAGCTTGCGCAGGCGCCGTAGAAATTCCAGATTTTCCGGGCGGGACTTATCATAGATATGTTGCTGCATGTTATAAGGGTCGTCTTCTTTTTCAAGCTGTGTTGCGGCACCAAGGTCAGGGTCGCGCGGCGGGTTGTCCCGTAATTCCCGATCATGAAAGAGAAAATTGATAACATCGAGGCGAAAACCGTCAACGCCGCGCTCCAGCCAGAACCGGCAGATATCAAGGGCTTCATTCTGGACTTCTGGGTTGTGGTAGTTGAGGTCGGGCTGTTCTTTTAGGAAATTGTGAAGATAGTATTGCTGGCGTTCCTCGCTCCATTCCCAGGCGCTACCACCAAAAACAGAGGCCCAGTTGTTGGGTGGGCATGTTTCACCGAACATATCGGGTTTTGCATCGGCCCAGACATACCAGTTTTTTTTGCTCTCGTCTTTAAACCACGGATGTTGGTCAGATGTATGGGAGAGGACGAGATCAACAATGACTTTGAGGTTCAGAGAATGAGCTTTTTTCAGCAGTGTATCAAAATCATTGAGCGTACCGAAGAGCGGATCGACGTCGCGGTAGTCTGAAACGTCATAGCCGAAATCTTTCATCGGTGATTTAAAGAACGGTGAAATCCAGATGCCGTCAACACCGAGCGCAGCCACGTAATCTAGCTTGTCGGTGATGCCTTTGAGGTCACCGACACCATCATCGTTTGTGTCCATAAAGGAACGGGGGTAGATCTGGTAAAAGACCGCCCCCCGCCACCATTCGTTATTGTTCATGAATTACTCGGAAGCAGGCTGCTCCGTTGCTGCAGGGGTTTCTTCTGCGGCCGGTGTCTCTTCACCTGAAGCGGCAGGCTCTGTGCTGGCTGCTGCATCGGCAGGAGCTGGCTCTGCTGGGGCCGGTGCGCTTGCGGCTTTTGCCGGTGGATTCGCGTCAGCGGCGACCTGCATTTTGACGATTTTGTCAGGGTTCGCCGGTGGCTCGCCTTTGGCAATTGTGTCAATGAATTCCATGCCGTCTTCGACCTGTCCAAGCACTGTGTACTGGCTTTTCAGGAAGCTGCAACCTGTGTCGCTAAAGCAAATGAAGAACTGTGAGTTGGCGCTGTCGGGGCTGGCACTGCGGGCCATACCGATGGTGCCGCGGCGATAGTTTTCATCGCTGAACTCGGCTTTGAGGTCAGGCTCATTCGAGCCGCCTGTGCCTGTGCCGGTTGGGTCGCCGGTCTGGGCCATAAAGCCGTCAATGACGCGGTGAAAAACAACACCGTCATAAAAACCTTCACGGGTGAGCTTTTTAACGCGCTCGACATGGCCGGGGGCCAGGTCAGGGCGCAGACCGATTGTAACGGTACCGCCGCTTGATACTTCCATGGTAATTGTATTTTCAGGATCGGAAGCTTGAGCTTCGTCTGCTGTTGCTGCTGTCATGATAAAAATGCTCCCGGCTAGTAAAATAAGATGTTTAAACATTGTCGTACCTCTTCGTTGGTGTGCTGATTATATGCTCTAGAGTCGTGCCATAGCAGGACACAGAATGCAAGGAAAGAGAGTCTTAAGCGGCTGCCGTGCTGTTATGCGTTTTGACCATGTCTTTGAGCGTTTCCATGCAGGAGCAGCAATTGGGTTTTTCGCCGCCGCTGCAGGCTTCGTAGACGTCAGAAACCTTTGCCGTGCCATCCTGATTTTCAAGATGCTCGCGGACTTTTTTATCGCTAAAGGGGTGGCAAAGACAAATGTACATATGAGAATCATTATCATTGTCTAAAGCTAAATGCAAGTGATTCGCATTATCTACCCGGCTTCGGCATCGGCGATGCTTTCGGAATTAAGCTGGATGTAGTTTTGAATGCCGACCTGTTCGATCAGCCCTAGCTGGGTTTCAAGATGGTCGATATGGCCTTCTTCATCGGCAAGGATTTTGGCGAACAGATCACGGGAGACAAAATCTTTCGCTGTTTCACATGCAGCGACTGCCTCGCGATAGGCGGCGGCGCCTTCAATCTCTAACTTCAGATCGCATTCGATGACTTCCTTGACGTTCTCGCCGATATAGAGTTTTCCGAGTTCCTGCATGTTCGGCAGGCCTTCGAGCAGCAAAATGCGCTGGATAAGCTCATCGGCATGGTGCATTTCCTCGATGGATTCTTTGTATTCGTGCTTAGCGAGTTTTGTGACTCCCCAGTCCTCGAGCATGCGTGAATGCAGGAAATATTGGTTCACAGCAGTCATTTCTTTTCTTAGCGCGTCGTTGAGACATGCTAGTACCTTTTTGTCGCCTTTCATGATTGTCTCCTTTAAGCCAATGCACGTTTGAGAATGGAATCAATATGGGTTGTGTAGTTCTTATAGTCAAAGATTCCTTTGAGCTTGCCCTTGTCCAGTTTTTCTATGACCTCGTCGTCTTCGAGCAATGCATCCATAAAGTTGGTTTTGCCTTTGCTTTCCCAGACTTTCATGGCATTGCGCTGAACCATCTTATAGGCATCCTCGCGCGATACGCCGGTTTGGGTGAGGGCGAGCATAACAGCTTGTGAAAATACCAGCCCCCCCATTTTTTCGAGGTTTTCAATCATCGTATCAGGATAGACGAGGAGTTTGTCAATTACACCGGCCATTCTTGAGAGGGCAAAATCCAAAGTGACGCAGGCATCAGGCGCAATATTGCGCTCCACGGAGGAATGTGAGATGTCACGTTCATGCCACAGCGCAACGTTTTCCATCGCCGGAACAACAGTGGCACGGACAAGGCGGGCGAGCCCGGTCAGGTTTTCAGTCAGGATCGGGTTGCGCTTATGCGGCATAGCGGAGGAGCCCTTTTGGCCCTTTTCGAAGAATTCTTCGGCTTCTCGGACTTCGGTGCGTTGCAGATGACGGACTTCAACGGCGAGGTTTTCGATGCTTGAGGCTATTACGCCGAGCGTGGCAAAAAACATCGCATGACGATCACGCGGGATGACCTGCGTTGCGACAGGTTCGGGCGTTAAATTCATGCGTTTGGCGACGTAATCCTCAACGCTGGGGTTGATCGTGGCGTACGTGCCAACTGTGCCTGAGATAGAGCAGGTGGCGATTTCGGCGCGTGCGGCTTTGAGGCGGGTTTTGGCACGTTTAAAAGCGGCGTAATGTCCAGCGAGTTTAAGGCCGAATGTTGTTGGCTCGGCATGGATGCCATGAGAGCGACCAATACATAGAGTGTCTTTATGTTCCTCAACGCGTTTCTTAAGGGCCGCTAGAAGCTTATCCAAATCCTGCATTAACAGGTCAGCGGCTTGCGTCAGCTGCACGGCAAAGGCGGTGTCGATGACATCGGAGCTGGTCATGCCTTGATGCACAAAACGGGCGTCTTCGCCGATATGTTCACCAACATTGGTCAAGAAAGCGATGACGTCGTGGCGAACCTCGCGTTCAATCTCATCAATGCGCTCGACATCGAATTTTCCTTTGTCGCGCAGGGCTTTTGGGACGCTATCGGGAATAACCCCCAACTCGGCCATTTTCTCGCAAGCAAGGGTTTCAATCTCGAGCCAGATCTTAAATCTGTTCTCGGGCTCGAATATGGCGGCCATTTCTGGGCGTGTGTATCTTGGAATCATGGGGCTGTTATATCAAACCTGTTTTGGGAAAGCTAGACCGACTATTCTTCATCATCGACCATTTCGCCCATAACAGGGGATATCCGCGTTGGAACAGGCGTAAAGTCGCTCTGATCCTCAACCTTGATGGATTTGGAGACAATGCTGCGGTAGACAGAGGCCAGCGTAAAGGCCCCATGAATGATTGCGATGGTCAGGAAGAAAGCGCCGCTGCCGAGCTGGGTCATCATGAGTGCCGCCGCTGCCGGTGCAATAACCGCTCCGGCCCCATTGACCAGGATCATCTTACCACTGGCGCGGGTCATCATGCCGGTCGGAATTCTGTCATTGACGTGAGCAATGCTGAGGGCATAAATCGGGAAGCTAAACCCGCCAACGATGAACACCGCAATTTTCATCAACAGAAAATCAGCGATCAGAATATCTTCAAACCAGTAAGCGGCGAAAGCTGCGAGGCATGACATCAATGCGGCAAAGGACAGGACGTGTTGGCGGCGAACACGATCTGATAATGCGCCCAGAGGGTATTGCATCAGCAACCCACCCAGAATGAACCAGGCCATAAAGCTGGCGACTTGTGAAATGTTTAGCCCAATCATAACGGCATAAACCGCGCCGATTGTTAGAACAATCCCAAGCTGCATGCCGCTGGCAAATACGCCGTATACGCCTTGGGGTGACATGCGCATCAAATGGCGGAGCGATACAGTTTCCGGTGCTTCGAAATCTGGTACGCGCTGGCTGACCAGTGATAGCGGCACCAGCGAAAGTGACACCAGCGCCGAGGTGATCACGAATAACTGTATGTCCGCCGGATTGGCGACATTAATAAGATATTGTCCGAAAATTAGCCCGGCATAGGATGTCGCCATATAACTGGCCAGCAGCGTACCGCGTGTCTTTTCCGTGGCGGCATTGTTAAGCCAGCTTTCAATGACAATATATAGCCCGGCATAGGCAACGCCGGTCAGGATACGCAAAGCACCCCACGCCGCGGGATGATCAAAGACCACATGGGCGAGAACCGCGACGGATGCAATCGAGGCCAGCGCTGAGAAAACTCTGATGTGGCCGACGCGTTCGACAAGATGTGGAACGAAGATCGATCCGGCCAGAAAGCCGATATAATAGCACGACATGATGAGGCCAATGGTGGAGACGGAAAATCCCTCAAGGCCTGCGCGAACGCCCAGCAATGTACCTTGCAGCCCGTTGCCGAGCATCATCATCGAAAGGCCAAAGAAGAGTGGCCATGTGTCACGTATGACTGTGCGCATCGGCTGCTAAACTCCGCCGGGCGCGAGAAGATCCGGATCGAACATATAGAGCCCGTCTTCGACGCTAATTTCGGGCGGCACACCGGTTTCTTCAAACACATCATAGCCGCGTTTGAGATTGATCCAGAACCGCATCCATGGGTTTCCACGATGCTCGGCGAGATTAATGCCGGTCATGCGAAAAGGAAAAATATGGATCGGCACAATTTCATTGCCGGCGAGCAGGCTTTGTTCGACCAGCACGTAAATCTCCTCGATCTGTGGATCGGTCATCGCGTAGCAGCCCTCTGATGTGCAATCACCATGGATCATAAGATGCGATCCGGTGCGGCCATGCGCAGAATCATATTCGTTGGGAAAGCCGATATTCATGGCGAGGTGATATTTGCTCTCGGGCCACATCCAGTCCTTGCTGACGTCATAAAAACCTTCGGGGGATTGCATGTCGCCTTCTTGTAATTTCGGGCCGAGGGCGCCGGAATAATTGCAGATCGGATAGGTTTTGAATAGAGCGTAACGCCCGGTATCGCTGTCCTGCAGCCAGGCTTCGAGCACGCCCTCTTGCTTGAAAAGGCGCAAATATGTTGGTGCGCCGAGATGGATATTGGCGTAGCTTTGGCCTTCATTTGTACTCTGGTTTTCGGCCATCTCGATCTTGATGTCCGGCATGATTTGCTGGCGGATGAATGCCAACCGGGCGTAAGGATCGGTCATGCAGCCGCCCAGGGTTGGTATGATCATGAAAATTAAAGCAAAAGTGAGAAGTGTACGATTCATTCTTACTTTTACGCCAGCGGGGCGGGGGGTTCAAGGTAGGATTTTTCCTTGTTAACGATTTGTTTTTTAAGGCGAATTTAAGGCCCTTCTTTTCGTTCGCCATTTTTTGGGGAGGGGGTAGGGGCCTTATTGCTGTTTTGATTTTTGTGGCCCCACATTTCGGGTCCGGTTTTGATGGTGTGGGTGATTTTTTGTCGTCGTTTTTCATGTGGTTATTATAGGAAAATAATCATACGAAGTCAAGGTAAAACAAGGTTTGACTATGGCTTGATTAACAAGGGGTGGCTGTAAGAAATGGCTCCGGGTTTTTTGAGGTGCCCAGATCTGCTGATGCAAGAATAAAATGCTGGAGCCCGCCAAGTGTAATTTGATCGATTGCTTCTTGTGGAACCCAGGCCACAAGTTCTTGGCCCTTCCGGATATGTGAATAGCGATAAGTTTCGTCAATAGTAAAAGAGCATTGGACGAACGGGCCTGTTTTTTTGTTTCCCATAATTTCAGTAGATTTTTTGTCCACTGTAGCCATGAATTTTTCATTTAGGAATGGTCTGTCAAACATCATAGCCTGTTACTCCATTTTTTCTATAGTTAAGCAGTTCTAGGTGGCTTACTACTTTTCAGAATATTTGTCAATATCTTCTATTATAGAAATCTCTTGTCAGGTACTTAACTTCTCAGCCGTGCGGATGAATTCGTCTATGGTGGCTTGCAGCATTCCGGCTTGTCGTTCGTCTTTGAGTTTGCCGTTATCATCGAAAGCCTGAAAGCCGCCGCCGATTGCGACTTGCGAAGGGATGACGGTGACGCCGATATTGCCTAGCAACATGCGTAAGGAAACCAGTCCGCGCAAACCGCCCAGCCCGCCGGGGGAGGTGCCGGCAATTGCCGCGACTTTTCCCTTGAAGGCGATGAGCTGGCCTTCGTTTTCTTCGTGGGGGCGCGAGAGCCAGTCGATGGTGTTTTTAATCAGTGGCGAAAAGGAAGAGTTGTATTCCGGTGAGGCGATGAAGAAGCCGTCATGATCAAGAAACAGTTGTTTTAGTTTCTTTGCATTTTCGGGCACGCCGTCTTTTTCTTCTGCGTCGCCATCATAAAGCGGCATTTCAAAATCACGCATATCAACCAGCGTGACATCGGCGCCGGAGTCCGCAGCCATTTTGCTGGCTATTTCTGCGAGTTTTTTATTGATGGAGTCTTTGCGGGCGCTGCCGGCGAAAAAGAGAAGTTTGGGCATTGGGGGTGTTCCTTTATATAAGTCCTAAATTTTTAAAACTGCTATAGCCGCTGCGGCTGACGACGATATGGTCGTGGATGATGATGTTGAAAGGGTTGGCGGCTGCAATAATCGCATTGGTCATGTCGATATCGGCCTGGGACGGTTTTGGATCGCCGCTGGGGTGGTTGTGCACGAGGATCAGCGCGGTGGCGCCAAGCTCTAGCGCACGTTTCATGATCTCGCGTGGATAGGCGGGGGTATGATCGACGGTGCCCGAGCCCTGAATTTCGTCTGCAATCAATTCGTTCTTTTTATTGAGGAAGAGAAGACGGAAATGCTCTTTTTTCTCATGTGCCATGGTGGCGTGGCAGTAATCCATCAGCCGCGTCCAGTTGTTCATCACCGGTTTTTTCTCAAGCTCGGTTTTCATGGCGCGATGGGCGAGGGCCGTGATCGCTTTGAGGGATGTAATAGACGTGTCATTGAGGCCGGGGATTTTTTGAAACTCGGTTGCCGGGGCGGCCATCATCTCGGGTAAGTTGCCAAAATGCGCCAGCATCTTTTTCGCCAGTGGTTTAACGTCGCGGCGTGGAATGAGAGCGAATAGAACAAGTTCGAGAATCTCGTAATCGGCGAGTGCGTCGGGGCCGCTGTCACTGAAGCGCCCGCGCAGGCGTTGGCGGTGGCCTTTGTAATGGGGTTCTTCGGGTTTCTTTTGTGCTTCAGCCATAAGGCGGTCTCGTGTATCCCTTGGGTGAGAGGGTAAAAATTTCATAGCCGTCTTCGGTGACGGCGAGGCTGTGTTCGAATTGTGCGGACATAGAGCGGTCGCGGGTCACAGCGGTCCAGCCGTCAGAAAGCACTTTCATTTGCCAGCCACCGGCGTTGATCATCGGCTCGATGGTGAAGAACATGCCGGGCTCTAATATAGGGCCGGTGCCGGGGGTGCCGTAATGGGTGATCGACGGCGGGGCATGAAAAACTTTACCAAGGCCGTGGCCGCAAAAATCACGGACAACGGAGAAACGTTCCTTCTCGGCGATGGTCTGAATCGCGTGGCCAATGTCGCCGAGATGTGCACCGGGCTTTACTGCTTCGATGCCGGCCATCAGGCAATCATAAGTAATGTCGACGAGGCGGCGTGATTTCACAGGAACTTTATCGCCAAGCATATACATGCGCGAGGTGTCGCCGTGCCAACCGTCCAAAATAACTGTGACGTCTATGTTGACGATGTCGCCATTGCTGAGCTTTTTTTCGCCGGGAATGCCGTGGCAAATGACGTGGTTGATCGAGGTGCAAATCGATTTGGGAAAGCCTTTGTAATTCAGCGGAGCGGGTACGGCACCGTTTTTCGTGATGAAATCAAAGCAGAGTTTGTCGAGTGCTTCGGTTGTAACGCCGGGGATAACGTGGTCGGTGATCATATCCAGCGTTTCGGCGGCGAGCTTTCCCGCCGCGCGCATGCCTGCGAAATCGGCTTCGTCATGAAGCTCGATCCCGTCATTGGTGAATTTTTGTGCCGTTTGGTTCATTTTTCTCTCTGTATTGGTGGTGGGCCCGGCGAGACTTGAACTCGCACGTCCTTACGGACAACAGATTTTAAGTATTTTTGCCCTACCTATAAGTATTTGAAATAGTTAATAAATTTTCCTATATATCTGTGTATGTGTAAGAAAATGTGTAAGTTTTCTTACATTTTACGATGTTGTATGGATTCTCTGAAAAGAGCAAATTCTTTCGTGCAAATGAAGGATAATCCCAACCAATTTTTAAAAAACACCTATGAATTTACCTATGAAAAACAGTATTTCATAGGTAGTGTATTCAAACACCTTTATAGCATAAGAGATGCCCCCGCTCCCCCTTCCTGACCTCAACCAAACAACATGGTTTTGATTGAGGTCAGGAAGGGGGAGCGGGGGTAGGTGGTGGGATGGTGGTGATGTTTGATAAGAGTGGTTGTTTGGTTATAAAAATGGTGGGTATGGGGTAGAGGTAGAAAGTAAGAAGTAAGAAGAAAGTAAAGAAGTAAGGAAAAAAGAGAGTAAGGAGTAGAAGAAATGAGGGGTAAAGGGGGAATGATATTTCAGGAAAGAGATAGTGAGTTGTTGCGGTGGGTGAATGGGTTTGGGTTTGCAAGTGCGGAGCAGATTAAGAGATGGATGGGTGTTGGAAATACAGCAGCGTATGTGAGAGTAAAGAAGTTGGTAGAAGCTGGATATATGTCAAGGGAGAGGATTTTGCATGGGCAGGCTAGAATTCATAAGGTAACGAAGAAAGGTGTGTTGGCGAGTGGTGATAGCATATGGCCTGTGGGGCAGATTAATTTGGGGACGTTTAGACATGATTTTAAGCTTGTAGATTTAGGGCTTCAGTTAGAAAAAGAAACAGGGGGAAGTTTTAAGCCGGATCGGCGCATTAGACATGATGAGGGCTTAAGCGGCGTTGGACAGTTGGGGCATATTGCCGATGGGTATTTGACGATAGGAAAAGAAAAGCCAATAGCAGTGGAGCTGGAATTATCGGTGAAGTCACGGGCGCGGATTAATAGCATTATTGAAGATTATGGTGGTAATTTGGACGTATCCGAGGTTTGGTATTTTACAGATCAGAATGAAGTGGCAAGGGCCATAGAAAAAGCAGCCAGGGGGTATCCGTTTATCAAGATTAAGAAACTGAGTAAAAGCGTAAAAAACTGATGAAAGAAAAAACCGAGCCTTTATCGGAAATCTATTATTTTCTGGCCATTGTAACGCTGGTTACATTATGGGCGGTTTTTTCGTTTGGGCCTCTGGTTTTGATTGTGGCGGTCTGTGTGATTGTCGTTTTGGCCGTGATAGGAGCCAACCTCCAGATTACAATATACGTGGCTTTATTATCGGCTGTGTTTGGCATGCTGGTTTACCGGGATATAATCGCATGGGTGAGTGAGCCTGTGCAGACGATGTGGGATATTTACGCCCTTATCATGCCCGAAAGCATAATTTCCTGGCTAACCAAAGCTGGAGAATTCCGGACCTCAATGCAGGCCTTGAGCCAGCAGATCATGCCACTTCTAAAATCACAAAAATCATGGCTTTATCACGCGCCTTTGGGCGGTTTTATCGGCTCAGCCCTTTACACCGCATTTTTGGTCTATTTCAAAAATCCGCTTGGACGTCTCAAGCGACAAAAATCTATGAAAAAAACACATGGGAAGGTCGGTGACCTTCCCTCAAAAATTATTAATCAAAGAACCGCAGAAACCTCGAAAGGTTCTTTGATCGGAACTGATCGTTATATCCGGCCTGTCGAACTGACTGACAAGGCCGCAAACCAGCATACGCTGGTGCTTGGAACAACGGGATCAGGAAAGACTGTGACCGTTAGTAATATTGTGGAGAGCGCGATCAATCGCGGACTCCCTCTGATCTATATTGATGGCAAAGGCGATTATGATCTGGCTTGCCGTGTTGCCCGCTACGGGCAAGATCGCGGCAGGCCGGTATCGGTCTTTGCCATGAGGGGCGATAGCGTTTCTTATAACCCTTTGGCTGTTGGCGGTTTTACCTCGAAAAAAGACCGTATTATTGAGCTTAGGGAATGGAGTGAGGAGCACTACAAGAAACTCGCCGAAGGCTATTTGCAATCTGTGTTCAAGGTTATGGATCAATGTGGCATCCCATGTAACATGGTGTCTTTATCTGAAAATCTGGATTTGAAAAGTCTTAAGGCTTTGGTGCGGCAACATGAAGCCGATATTCCAAATGCACAAGGCCTGATGGATGAGCTTAACAATCAAAATCAAGCTTCAAAAAGCATTGAAAGTCTTGTGGCTGAAATCCGCAACTTTACGGCTTCTGAAATAGGCCCCCTCTTTCGTGTCGAAGAGAATAAGCCGGTTTTGACGCTGGCCAATGTTCTTGAAACAAACGGCATTGCCTATTTTTGTCTGCCTGCTCTGGAGTTCCCGTCCATGTCCCAGACTTTGGGGCGCTTGATTATTAATGATCTGAAAGCAACGATGGCACAGCAGTTAGGGAGCGGCGTAAAAAACAAGCTCTACGTTATCTTCGATGAATTTTCCGTGTTTGCCGGTGAGCAGGTTTTGAACGTCATTAATATGGGCCGTAGCGCCGGTATTCATGCTGTTCTTTCAACACAAAGTCTTTCTGATATCGCGTCCGGGCGCAAAGAAAACGCCGATCATTTTGTTAATCAAGTGGTGGGAAACTGCAATAATTTTATCTTGCACCGCCAAAACAGCCCCGAAGATGCAGAAAAACTGGCGGAGATGATGGGCACCAGAAACACGCTGGAATATACCGCGCAAGTGAGTCAGGTTGGGCCGACCCATATGGGAACGGTGCGCCGGACGCGCGGCTTTATCGCTCACCCCGATGAAATCAAAACGCTTAAAACAGGTGAGGCATTTTTCTTCTCCAAGGAAGATAATAAGGTTAGCAAGATCAAAGCGAGGCTAAGCAGGATATGATTAATTTTGCCAGATTTACCCTTCTTATTTTAGTGGCCGCTTTCTCAAGTATGTTCCTTGGCTCTTTGATCTATTCCGTTAGAACCGCCACGGATGGTGGAAGCCTGTTCCTTGATATTCCTGTATTTCTTAACTCTCTTTTATGGTCCGCCGGTTTTATTTTTATCGCGATACTTCTTGCGGCATCGCCCTTGGGTGATCGTATTGCCGCCCTGTTTTTTCCAATTCGCAAAATGAGCTTGCGCGAAGCAGAAAAAGTTAACCCGGCCATGGCAAGGCTCAGGGATGTTTATCTCCAAAAATACGAAAGAGAGATAAAAGAACGCGTTTTTGTTATGGATGTTCCGCATATTAACGGCATGGCATTGGGGAGGCAAACCGTAGCTGTCTCAACTGGGCTATTGAAAGTAGCAAATGATGAAGAAATCGCCGCAATCCTGGCGCATGAAATCGGGCATTTGCACCACAAGGATGGATTGTTCAATATGGCGCTCATTGCCGCCAGTTTTCCGACGATATTTTTAACCCGCCTGTTGTTACATTTTGTCATTGAAGATTCCGAAGAAGGAAAAATAAACCTTGCCTTTATCGTTTTCTTTTTCTTCGTCACTCTTTTGTTTTGCAGCTACTTTACTTTTTTCTGGCTGGTTAGTTTTCCTGTGCTCTGGTTCATGCGTTCCGTTGAGTTTTTTACTGAATGGCCTATTGAATATAGAGCGGATCGTTTCACCCTGGAAATGGGATTTGGTCCGGCTATGGTTGCATTATTCGAGCGCATTGAAGACGAAGATATCAGGGGCGAGACTGGTTTTTTGAGCAAGTATTTATACTCACACCCCCCAACAGCTTTGCGCATTGATCAGATTGAGCGAAGTATGATAAAAGAGAGTAATTCGTAAACCTGTAAAAGAAGGAGTATTCCAATGCTGCGTACATATGCCATCCCCTGCAACCATCCGGCCTGCCGTGATGGTCTTTTTTATATGAACTATGAGCTAGCCGATATGCATGATAACCACCATTATTTTTTGGCGGATACGCAAAAAATGCTGGAGCTGATCGCAAAAGATGACCCCAAAATGGTTGATCACGCAAAGTGGAAATATGAAGGGGATACGCCGGAGTCATGGTTAAAGAGCAATAATGAAAACCAGCCTTGCTCAATGGGTGTTTTTGCCTTTGATGAAAATGTGAATTGGGAAGAACGTTTGAACACCTGGCAGCGCCTTAAAAACTACGCATGCAATCTTGTTGATCTTCAATCTATAGACAGATCAAAGATTTCGTTGCCGCCTGCTTTTACGATGAGTGGCGGTGATGCCGGTAAATTGATGCTGATTCATGAACTAAACCTGCGCTATGTACCGATATCCGTCTACAAGCAGCCGCAGGATGAACAAACAATTGGACATTTAAAATCTTTGATAGGCGCTAATCCTGACGACTACTCACCGATGACAAACAACGAAGGGTACAATAAGGCGGCATAAGAGAAAACTATATATAAGACGCTCGCCGCTCTTACGATCTCGGCACACAGGCCCAGCTACCCCTCCGTTATTGGGAATAGGTCTGGCCAGTTTTCAAATTTCTATGGCTTCCCTTAATAATTTGGAAGGGCTTAACTCCATGGCCCTATGGTCCAAATATCAACCGAGACTTGGATCTGCTGTACTAATTCTTTCACGAGAAGGTTTTTTCTTTATACCATCCTTTTTGAGATCACTTTCCGCATTTTTTGTAATGTTGTAAACCGATGAAACTGCGTTTGTAAGGACTTGAACGTCAAACTTAATCTGGCAGATATATACTTGTTCAAAAGACTTCAAACTGGTTATGGTGCCTGCGCTACTGAAAATAATTTTTAACGCTAAACTCAATCTGCTCAATAAATATCTTTTTGAACGCTGCCAGGTTGTTTTGCTCATAAAACAGGAGCATGGCTTTCTTGTAATCTATTGAATCAACACTTCGGTATGATAAAGGGCAAACATCATATGCAATGAGAATAGCGTTGCTGATCATCCTGCCGGTACGCTTGTTACCATCTTCAAAAGGCTGGATATAGGAAGTCAACGCCACAGCCAGCAGGGCTTTTTCAAAACCATTGTCTTTGGCATTGATAATAGAGCACATATGCTCCATGGATTCTTTGATCTGATATTCGTTATCAAGCGGCTTGTAGGCTGTGCCGGTAATACCGACAGTGCGGGAGCGAATGTTTTTACCGACGCCTAAATCCTTGATAAGAAATGAATGAATTTCCTCTAAAAGTTTTAGGCTGATCTCTTCGGCAATACCCTTATGCCCCAGAAGATAGTTCAAAGCATCTTTGTGGTTGAGAAGCATTGTCGCATCTTCTTTTGGTTTGCCTTCTGCCTCTGTTTTTTCAAGAAAGAGGCGTTCCGTTTCCAGCAAGGAATATGTGTTCCCCTCAATCTGGGAAGATTTCCAGCTCAATTCAATTGTAAGGCGCTCAAGCTCTTTTTGGTAAAGTGCTTTAGGGTAGTCTGAAATGTTAGCCTGATATTCCAGCCTCAACGCTTCCAGCAGGTTCTTTTCTTCGGGCGCAAACAACGCCACGTCTTCCAAAAATTCCAGCAGGTGATGATTGAAATCCGTTCTGGCCTGACGTGCATCCGGTTCTTTGTCGAAATAATCGGAAGTCTCCAGCGGTGCAAAAATCTTATAATAGGGAGAGATATCGTAAGAAATTGCCCGCCCCTTGCCGGTTTTCAGGAGACAGTTCCCTGCTACCAGCGCGGCAAGCTCCCTGTTCAGAGTAGGTATACTGACATCTTCGTGAAGCTGTTCCTTGACCGCAGAGATGGGGGTATTCTCCTGGGCCATGATGATATTGATAATCTTCTGCTGTCTGGCTGATAGCTGCATTGTGTCTTAATCCTCTCATTAACTTCCTTTAATCCTATCACGAATGATAGGAAAAACAAGAAAATTTGATAGGGTTTATTGTTTTTGAGGGCTCAAGGAATTCAGCGGTTTTTGATTTTTTAGTGCTTGAAACGGCGGCATTACCGAGGTAAACCCTAATGATTTTCATTATCATGGCAAAATCCGAAGTTATTCTCTATACGTAATTTAGTGTATGAAAATGATACTAGGGTCCGCTTCCGACCCAAAGCGGACGTTCAGGAGTGTAAAAAGTGATACCAAGCATATGCGAAAAAATGCAGCGCATAATCAACGAGGGCATAACTCAGGAAAGCCATGTTGTTTATTTGCTTATAGTAGGGCGCCTTAAAGGAGAAAAATAATTGAAGAAATATAGTTTTATAGTTTTATTTTTTCTAGCAATCACATGTCTAGCTATAACCGTTGCGAGATCTATTTCTGCAAACAGCAAAGAAACACAAGCTGTAAACATTAGCAAAATTCAGTCTTGGTTATCTACTTTGAATGAAAGCACTTTTGATGAAAGTACTTTTTTGCATCATGTCGCAATATTCAATGATCTGAAGAAACCAAAAGTCTTGGAACTTATTTCCAGTTTCCAAGAACGATCTTTAGACCAAAAGCAAATGCTTATGGGAGTTTTAGCTCGACATAAAAACTTCGATAAAATCTTTTCCAGCTGCCTTGAGAGCTCATCGGATATAGAAAAAGCAATATGTATCAGCGCCTACCGGGAATGGACAGGTCAAAGGAGTGAAGCTTTCTCAGCAAAAACAAAAGAAATAGCTATTGAATTGTTAAATTCTGATGACCCACACGCGCGGCAGATGATAGCTGTCACACTTGCATCTATGGATTATTACACTTCAGAAATTTTTGAACAAATCATGGCGATTTTGAAACAGGAGTTATCTAATCATAATAAGAATAAAAGTACTGTATACAGTATGTCTCTTCAAATTTTGGAAAGCATGACAAACACAACTACCAGCCATTTGAATAATCTGGAAATAGTTTTTCATTTTGAGAAGTGGTTGAAGAATAATCATCAAAGATTAGAGCCATCAGTTACGCATTATGATGAAAAAAAATTGAATTATATTAACACTCTGCACCGATTTTCATTAAAACTTCCAAGTTCATATCAACCAGTAAGGGAGCTTAAATATATTCAAGGAAAACTGTGTTTTTTTGCTGATGAATATGGGCGCTCTTTATCCGTTGAAACATACCCTAAAAGACAAAGTTTGAAACTAGCTTTCGCAGAAGTGAAAGAAAATTCAAAAGTCATCAAACAGGAAAAAATTATCGTCAATAACTACCCTGCCATTAAATACACTGTTGATGTTCCAAATGGTATATTTATTGGTTTACTCATACAGCTAAATGATCGATTAATATTAACCACAGTCTATTCTCCAGTTGAGAGTGATAGCCTTGAAGATGTAGAGCGGTTGCTTAATAGTCTGTCAATTATCTAGTATATAAAATAGCTACCTAAACCCAATAATTACCAAAATATACATTTCTCAGAATGTCCGCTTTTGGCCGGAAAGAGACCTATAACAAAGCTTTATCCTTAATCTTGCCCCTGTGATTGGAAAACCCATTTTTTGTTTAGAAGATGGTCAATGCCTTCAACCTTCTGATATTTGTGAAACTTCGATAATTCTTGCTTTGCTGTTTTGACAAGAGACTTTTGATCATCTTCAAAGCATGAGCACATAGGGAGAAAGTCTTTTTCAAGACATGTAGAGCAAACAATCATAGCCCCCTTATCATCTAAAGAAGCATCTCCATAATCGCATTCTTCAGGTTTTTTACAGAGATCTGAAGGCACTTGATCAATAAGATATATGTCACACACCCAAGAAGTTTTATTACGCTGATTTTGATATATCTTGATTGTCAGATCGTATTGATCCTTTTTTTCTTCATATAGCCAAGCATGTTCACCGACATGCTGAAAATTGATGTTTTCCATTTATTTCTCATATTATCAGCCTTATCGCACCAGATAAGGTTAATTAATGCCCTAAATAATATATTTTTTGACCTAATATATAGCATAAATCTATTGACTTTAATGTTGTCATAATGGTATATATTCCGCCTAATTCTTAGCTATGGGCACGGAAAATGGCAAAAAAGATTAAATCTAAAACAGGACTTAGCAAAAAGAAGCTTCAAAAGCTTGCTTTAAATGCGCTCACCTCTTCTGATCCTACGTCAGCGTTCTTAGAATCTGATGTCTTTGACAATCTCTCTTTCGACCAAGCCGTTAATAATCTCATGTCACATAAGACATTAAGTGACGGTCATAAAAAAATGACATTGTATAGCATGCTACACAATACCACGCCTGAAGGTATGCAAACGAGTGCTGAGTTTAATAATGACGGTTTGAATAAATTTGTTGCTGCAAGAAAAGAATCTTTTCAAAAACATTTGAGGATGGCAGGCGAGAATAGGTTGCACAAAATGTTTTCAACTTTTTCTAAATATGGTTTAACCCAGAATCTTTCAGATGCTATCCAGAGTCCCGGAGGGTTCTGGCCTGAAAACGTTCAAGTTGCCTTTTCAGCATGGCATGAAGAACATAAAGACGACAAACCTCTTCCCGGAATGGAAGGTAGAGATGCCTTATTAACATGGGAAAGCTATAGAAAGCGTATAGAAAATTCGACAAAGGTATTCTTTAGGACCGTTAACTTATTAGAGAAAAATATAAACGAAGGCGTCTTGATAGACATTGCTAAAGAAGATCTGACTAGAATAATCGAAGTTATGGTTGATCCTCCTGGCGAAAATGAAGACTATGATATGGATGATTTTGGGCGGGCAAGAGATGTTTGCGCAAGCGCCTTTGGAAAATTTGAAAAAGATTTTCCCAAGGTCTTTTTAACCTATAAAGAGTACGGACTCTTCCCAGAACTAAAGGCAGCATTTATGGACAAGTATACCATGATGCCTGAATCCATGCACATTCAATTGCGGCGGTGGGAAAAAGAACATGGAAACGATCCATCTTTGGCACACGAGCTTACCGACCCCAAGGATGAAATAGTATATTATTCTGAATATATTTTCTTAAAATACTGTTCCGCGCTTGACGCTAATAATAGCCCAAAGGTTGAGAAAGTAGCTATAGAGTCCTTGTTAGAAACTTTTACAGCTACAGTTAATAAAAGAGATTCAGAAGACATACCATATCTTATTAGCTCTTATGATAAAGCATTGGGAGGACATACAGACCTCTTTCCACTCATATTTGAGAAATGCAAAGAGCATAAGATGCTTCTGCCTCTTGTCGATGCTCTTTACCATGAAGAAAGTATTGCACCACTTTCTCTTAGGCAGGCTTACAATGGCTGGCGAAAAGAAAATCTAGGGGCGGTCTTAGATTTAAAGACCAGTAAGGGTAAAAAATTCTACGGAGAAAACATGGAGCCTGCGTTAGAGGCATTATTTAGTGTTGGTCCTGTTGATCTTACCGGAACCACCTATGATGACCCCCGGCAATATCTAGAGACTGCTTTAAACTGTGTCATGGCACCATCTTTAGAGTACCAGGAGTCAAAAGGCTATAGAATCCCACCTGAAGAAACAGGGATAGCAAGGTCAATATGTGCGGAAGCATGTGCAAAGTTTTCTAATTCTTACACCAATATGTTTGAAAAATGCCGGGAGCATGACGTCCTGGAATCCCTCAGAGAGAATCTTTTTGATGCGGGTTGTCTTCTTCCTGATGATGTGAGGAAAGCGTTTACTGCATGGGAAGAATCTCTAAAGCCTGAAGGCTTCCTAATTTCTGATCAATTAACTGGTCCGCAAAAAGAGTTTTTTGGCCACCTTAATTCTATCCTTGAGCTAACGGGTACAAGCACGGAAGCATTTACGGATCATTATCTTAAGGCTGCTAACGATATTGTTTCTCTTATTGTATATGACGTTCGAGATCTTGGCATAGATAGGTTTTCTAAAGCCTCTAAAAAGTGTCAAGCTGTGGTGACTGACCAACTTACATCCCGTAGCAAGGTTAGAGAAGTAAGGGAGAAGATTTCTAAGGCAGGCAGCTACTATAAGTATACAAATATACCTACTAATACTTTTAAAATTATTAAACCAATAAACAACCTTGAGGATTTAAAGGTTGCTATGGAGAAACATGCCAATTTTGTTGATATGATCAAAAAAGAAATTGAAGGTTACAGGCAAGTATTGGGTTGTCCAGCTGATACTACTTCTGCAACCAAAATGGGGTTAGATACAGCTATCAACGGGTTGCCCCAATCTGATTCTACTGATGTTTTGGCCCTGTATGCTTCGGGATCATATTTGATGAAAGATTTAATGTATCTTCAAGATTATGATTTGGTTGATGGAAAAGTTACTCTTCCTTCCGCCCATAAAGTTTTTCTATCGGCTCTTGAGGGCTCCGCAATGTATATAGTGTCCGAAAGGAAAAACTCTCAATTAAAGAATTCTGTTCGCGATCTTATTTCTCAAATGCAAACAGGATTCCCGGATTGTTTGATGACTCAAGAGGAGTTAGAGAGAAAATCCGAACTTTCCTCTGCAGCTGAAGCCGACAAAGAAGCAAAACAGGCTCTGTTAGAGAAAGAAAAATTTAAGGACATGCTTACCGGCCTTAGTATAACGGAAGAAGAGTGGAAAAGAAGGCAGGCCGAAGAAAAAGAGGAAGAGGCGAGAAGGCCGGAGCCTTACGAGCTCACCGACATACAAAAACACGCGCAGCGCATTAGAAGAAGTGCCGGTAAATACTGGAGAGATATTAGGGACGTAAAAGGCCGCAATACTATTCGTATGATTGAGCAATTATGGGTGAGAGAACTTGAGCCTCTGAGAGCCCTTCTTAATCGGAAAGTTCCAGAACATAAAGAACTGGGCGATGCATTGTTTTCTGATCCGATGATGTATCGTGCGGGCTATGCTTATACGCCGATTGATGTTGATATTTCAAAAAAAGACAAACAAAAAGCTTTAAACAATGGAACAGCAGAACAGAGCGCATTACGAATGGCCTTTGTTGCGTGCTTTAAAAAAGGCCAAGAAGAAAATGCTGATGGCGTTGACAGGCAAATTTCTGACTTGCTTGTTACCAGCCCTATTATTGCACCGCTGGCAGCCGGAAACCAAGCATCACTTGAAGAATTAAGGCGCGCCCAATCTACAATCCTTACAACGCGGGAGATGTAGATATGGCAGAATATTTTCCAATTTCTGATCGGTTAACTAAGCCTCAAATAGATTTTTTTAGCTATCTTGATGATATCCTCGAGCTAATGGACGTAAGCACGGAAGAATTTGTCGATCATTATCTAGAGGCGGCTACGGATATTGTTTGCGAAATTTTAAAGATGGCTGCTGTTAAAGCCGTTAAAAACACTGGAAAAAAGCGCATCAGTCCATCTCTTGCAGAAATTAGTCATTGGGATCATCAGGACAGCCACTACCTAAAACATACCAAAGTGCCGATTATTAAACACAGCAACCTTTCGAGAAATTCATCAAAAGAAGGCCTTTACTTGATCAATGCGGCTTACAAACAATACGAACAGGGAATAGGAATCTTAAAAAACCGTCCTCATGTATCAAAAATCTATAAAAGACTAGGTGGGAAGATTGCCTCAGTTCTTTATGGGATAACGAATCTATATCCAATAGATTATGCGCTTTCTAAATACTCCACTGGAGTTAAACCAATGAAGGATCTTTGCGATAGTACCTTTTATAATTTAAACGGACTGAGAATTGACTTTCCAGAAAATTACAAAGTTTTTCTAGCGGCCGTACAAGGGGCAGCGCTGCATATCGCTTCCGAAAAAAATGTCGCAGGATTAAAAGACGAGGTCAGCGATATTCTTGGAAAAATGAATGCTTGTTCACCTGAATGTTTTTGGCCAGAAGAGCTTCTTACCCAAATACAGACAGCCCAGATAGTCCAGACAGAACAGAAAGAATTAGAGATAAAAAAGGCACGTTTAGCGGATTTAAAGAGCAAAAAAGAGGCGTTTGTAAGTGAAAGTGTTGCATCGTTTAAAAAAATGTACGCAGAGGAAAGAACGCCCCAATCGTATGAATTAACTGACGCACACGTACATGCGGGGCGCATCAAAAGAACCGCTGCAAAAGATTGGGAAACCGTTAAAGACCCGACCGGCAGTCATAGCGTTCTCTTGGCTGAGCAATTATGGCACCATGAACTTGAGCCTCTGAGGGCTCTATTGAACAAAAAAACTGAGGTGCACCGACAGTTAGGTGATGCATTGTTTTCGGACCCCATTATGCGCCGTGCCGGATATGCGTATACGCCGACAGATGTCGAGGTTGGGACAAAAGATAGAAAAAAAATATTTAGCAATGGGCAGGAAGAGCTTAGCGCTTTGCAGAGTTCTTTTGTTGTCTGTACCACTAAGGGTTTTGCAGAAGATGCAGACGACGATGATCGCGAGATCGCTCATTTTTTATGCAAGAGTCCGATTATTCTGGCTCTGGCCCATGGTGACAGAGAATCTTTAGAGATGCTGAGAGGCGCTCACCACAATAAATTTCCAACCCGGGAGAGATAAGTATGGGACAAATAGCAAAAGAACCAAGTAGCAAAAAAACACGTGAGGAGCTTATTAGAGAAGCTGATCGCACAATAGAAGCGGTGCGGCGCAAAGCGTTGAAAGCATTAGGTATAAAAATACCGCAAGAGCTTGAAGCCGAAATACCTTCTGATGCTGTATTTGTTAAACTTCCTTGGGCTGAAATAACTGAGCCGGTTGCCTCAAATGATGATGCGCTTGCATTGGTCGAACCAGATACATCAGGGTCAGAAGAAATAGAGCCTGAAGTAGTGGAGCTGGAACCAGAACCAGAATCAGTGGAATTAGAAGATATCCCCCCTGCGGTTGAAGAGCCTTATTCTACTCTACCACCTACACCATCCCCAGTTTTGTCTCCGCCGCCGCCTACTCCACCCGAAGAAGAGACTGTGGTAAGCCAGGAAAATGTTCAGAAAGGTTCCCTTGCGTTTTTGGCGGCAAGGGAACGGATAATTGAAGAGGCTGATGAATTTATTTTGGAGGCCTACGGTGGGACTGGTCTTGATCAGTTTTCCTGTAGATTAATGCCGGGTAATGGAAAATATATTGAACTTACTATGGCTAACTTGCAAGGAGAGCGGCAAAAGCATCTTTTAGATGTTAATGGTTTTACTCTTGAAGAAATGGCGCTCCTCAAAATTGCTGTGCAAAGCCATATCTTGAATGAGAGTGGTATTAGAGCACTCTTAGATCGCAGTGGCGCTCACGCGAGTGTTTTGATAGATCAAATTCTACCGTATTATGCGGGTGATCCTAAAAAAAGAAAAATTACATTGTCTTCAAGCAATGGTTTGCTGAGCCTGAATATAGAGGCACCTGATTTAGATGAAGAAGAAATTGTGCATATTAGCTTACCCTTATGGCTGGCCGATACTGAAGAAAACCGAACAGCCGGAGGAGAAGCAGAATATAGACAGCTGGTTGTGGAAGCATTTATAGAAGATAGCTTTAAGCGCCGTGAGCGCGTTAGTAAACGTGATGTTCTCGACTACCTAGAGGACGATATTCTGGCAAGAAAGGCGAGAATTGATTCTCCTGAGGAAATAGATGTTCCGGGGTATGAGGTCTCGCAGGAACTTAATTTTCCTAGCATAGATTCTGATTCAAAACAGATCACTTATTTAAGCCCTACACATGTAACGCGAGGGCCTGGCGGTTTAAATCCTTCATGGGTTCTGCGTTTTTCATTTCGCGTGCGTGAGGAAAAAGGTGACTTGCAATCGCATCACATACGGGGCCGTGCGATGAATCTGCATACAACAAACAAAACTCTGGCTATGGCCAGAGCGAATATGGCTATGGTTCAGGTGATGAAGTTTATTGACGGTATGTCAAAAGAAAAGCCTGCGCGAGCCTGGGCTCTTGAACCGCACCGATTTGTACAGAGTGGTGTTCAACTTGTTAGAGATCCAGAGGCATGTGGCAAGGATGTGGGTCTTGCAGAGTTGTGTAGATATATTGATGAGATGACAAGATATGAAGATGATGTTGCCCTTAGCAGTGACCACGAAATAACAGCTGGGATGCCTGCAACTTTTAATCTACAGGTTATGCGGGGTATTAGAAATGCATCACTTGAGGAGCCGTACAATCTAAAATTAAAACGACATATGCCGGACAGTACTGTAGAACCGTATTGTGTTGAGAGAAGAACTGCAGAATATGTTCCTTTGTATGTACGGTTTGATGTTTCAGCGAAATACGCCGAGGCAATTCCAGAGTTTGTACAACAAGTAAATGGCGGTTTTGTCTTTGCTATTGGAGAACATTATTCTTCTATTGCCTTGGCAGATGATAGTGAGGAAGAAGAGAAGCCAAAGCATGTTCCCAAGTATCGGACAGTAACCACAGTAAATCTGTTAAGGGAGGCTGTTGAATCGCATATCGGTATGCTTGGGCAGGATGTTAAGATAACTAATAGCTGGGATGATAGCCCAGCTGCAAGACAGGGTTAGTAAAGGTAGCATCATCTTGAATCTTGTTTATGTGTAAAAATACGGGGCATAAATGGGGGTGTTTTAAGTCAAAGTTACTACTGTAAATGTATCCCTTGCGCTGTTGGCCTCATTCCCTTTGACTAGCGGCACGATCAGCGGCGGTACAGAAGATTTAAAGTTTGAGCTAAATCGTGCTCCCGCAACCAATTTTCCCAATTATTAAATGTCCGCTTATGGCCGATAGTTGCAATAATCATATTCTATATGTTTTCAGCAAAGGTCTAAAGTGGCGGTGATTAAAAAATGGTGGGCCCGGCGAGACTTGAACTCGCACGTCCTTACGGACAACAGATTTTCTTACCAGCTACGGCTTTCGCCGCCTCATGCAAGTTTGTGGTCTGGACTATCCCTTCACCATTGCCGAAGCTTTAGGTGCTGCCCGTCTAGTCTCTACACCTTCCTTGCTTTCGCAAGGCTTGGCTCGGGATTGCCATTTGAAAGGTTTCCCCGAATTTGAGCAGTTCTACATC
>JAJFGV010000019.1 GCA_021775965.1 Alphaproteobacteria bacterium | reverse complement strand
CCATCGTGTATGAACAATGCCTACAGTGCCATCATTGAATTTACCGTCGACCTTTTTCTCTAACTCACTAACAAATCCTACCGATTTCTCACATAGCAATTTGTTATTCTCGATGATAGATATTCCTGAAGAGTCGTACCCCCGGTACTCAAGTCTCTTGATTCCATTTATCAGTATAGGAGCAGCTCTGTTATCTCCTATATAACCTACAATTCCACACATAAACAGTTCCTCATATTAATAGGACGCAGATTTAACAGATAAAGACAGATAACTATTTTCTCGTATTATCAAAAACCTTGCGCTTTAAATCAGGCTTGGGACCATAATTGAGTAATAGACCAACTTCAATTTCAGTCGCCTTTAAATAATTTAATAACTGAGCCTCATTCTCTATTGCCAGACTTTTTGAGGCTTTAATTTCTACAATCACTTTATTATCAACGAGTATATCAGCAAAATACTCACCTATTATTTCTCCTTCATAAACTACATTTATTGCATACTGGGAAACAGCAGGAATATCTGCAGTTTCAAATTCCTTCATCATGGCGTTTTCATATACCTTCTCTAGAAAACCATAACCAAGTTTATTGTAAACTCTATAAAAAATTTCTATAATTTTTTCAGTTATTTCCTTATATTTGAAATCCTGATTATCTGCGGTCATCTGTGTCCAAATGAAGTCTTCTGTTATTCAAGTAAAAGTAATCCAAAATATTTAACATATTCGGTTTTGTGCTCGAGGAATTTTATCTCAAAACCATTATCACGAACAGTTTTGAAGACATCAATTCCACAGGCTTCCATAGATGGTCTAGCATTTTCAGGCATTGGGCAAGTGCCTTCAACATCACATTCTGCACAAAGTGGGCACGGGCCGGCATTCATAGAAAATGCCTTATAAAAACCGGAAAGATTGGCTTTATGCTCGAGTTTAAGAAGCATACCCTCAAACTGCTTTGCCGGAGGTTGTCCCTCTATCAGGATAGCACTTTCATAACAGCTCAACAATTCACGGGTCTCTTTATACGTTGGAGTGTATGGCGGACATGTTTTATATTTTCCAAATTTAGAGCACCCAAATCGACACTTCAATTGGACCCATGGTTCTACTACAATATTTTTTGTAGAAATCAACTTTGTAATCGTTGCGCCTAATTTCATCGCTTCGTCATTCAACAATGCAATTTTATCGTTATCTGTACAATCTACAGTTTGAGCTTTAATCATAGCAATATTTATTTTTTCCTAATATTAATGTTTACCAAAATACAATCAAAATCAATGCACAGTACTTAAGTCACTGACACTATTTGTAGAATAGTATTTCTATCCTTGTCTATTGTCAACATGAAAGTTCAATTTGACAGTATCATACTCCTGTGATATAAGTTAGCACAATTCCCTTGCTATTTTTTGGTTAATAATTAACTGACTAAAGTAACTAATTTAATGAATAGGAATTTCAACATTGCCACTAAGTCACTAAGACACGAAGTTTTTCTTTGTGGCTTGGTGCATTAGTGGCGAAAAGTCGCTGCCGGAGGCAGCTTAACTTGTATGGAATATACCATAAAACAGATCAGCGAAATTATTGGCGGCAAAATTCATGGAAACGATAACCTATATATAACAGGCGTTTCAAGTATTGAAAAAGCTGTAGAAGGTGACATCAGTTTTATAAAGAATGAGGATTTTGTAAGCAAGGTTTTAGAAACAAATGCTTCTGCCGTTGTAGCACATCGGTCAATTGAGGAAACTAATAAAACATTAATAGTTGTCGACAACCCTTTTCTTGCATTTATCAAACTGCTTAAGGTTATTTCAGATCAAAAACAACAACGACCACGAGATATCCATCCATCTGCAGTAATCTCAGAAGACTCTTCCTTTGGAGATAATATATCAGTAGGGGCAAATGTCGTAATTGATGGAAACACACAAATAGGTCAGAATGTAACCATTTACCCTAATGTTTATATAGGCACAAACTGTAAGATAGGTGATGATTCAACAATATATGCGAACGCTACAATTAGAGAAGAAGTCACAATAGGCAAACGCGCAGTAATCCAATCCGGCGCATCTATTGGCGATGACGGTTTTGGTTATCTTCAAATAAAAGGTAAACACGTAAAAATTCCACAAGTTGGAACTATTGAAATTGGTGATGATGTTTCAATCGGCTCAAACGTAACTATCGCACGCGCAGCCCTGGATAAGACCACCATAGCCTCTGGAGTCAAGATTGATAATCACTCCCACATTGCTCATAATTGCACTATTGGAGAGGACTCTATGTTAATTGCCTATGCGAAGCTTGCCGGAGGCGTAAAGATTGGCAAAAATGTAATGATTGCGGAGGATGTAGGTGTTACTGATCACGTGGTGATCAGCGATAACTGTATGGTAGGTGCAGCTTCTAATGTTTATAAGAGTTTAGAACCGGGGTCTATCGTCTGGGGTTCTCCTGCAAAACCAATTACTTTTGAAAAGAGGTTACAGGTACTGATAAAAAAGCTGCCTGATATTTACAAAAAAATGAAGGATTTGTGATGCCTCACCACTCTTTCGGTATCTTGTCATCACGAATGTAGTGCTGACAAGATACCGATGATTAGTAGAAAACAGATTGCAACACAGCCTACAGCGTTATATTGATTTCAGCTTTATCATGCAGCTCTTTCAACAGGCTTTCAGTTTTTAATTGCATATATACAAAGTCCACCATGTCTGCCACATCTGCATAATTAACATCTTTTCCATCTTCCTTCTCTGTCACCTTAATTATGTGATACCCGAATTGCGTTTTAACCGGTTCGCTTATTTCACCAACTTTCATTGCAAAAGCGACAACAGCAAATTCTTCTACAATAGAACCTTTTCTCTGAAAGAAACCAATGTCTCCCCCATTCTCTGCTGAAGGACAATTTGAGTATTTCTTTGCCATTTCAGCAAAATCTGCACCCTTGTCAATTTGGACCTTTACAATATCAATTTTCTTTTTTGC
>JAJFGV010000018.1 GCA_021775965.1 Alphaproteobacteria bacterium | reverse complement strand
CAAAGTAAATAATTCTACAAAATCCTCTTCGGGTAAGTGGAGCGGATATCCATTCACTCATGATGTAGAATCACCATTAAAACAGTTCAAGTCAGGAATTAGAATTGATGAAATCCAATGCAAAGAATCTTTGATTCTTGTTATAAGACATGATGGTTCTCCTGCATGTGTAAAACTTGAAACTAAAACTAAATTGATGGAACGAGGATGGATGTCTGCTGAGTTCTGTAACGAATGTAATGATCTGGATGATTTTGATGGGCTCATGCATTATACAACTATGGATGCATCTTGCAACGACAGTGAAGGCCAGCCTGATGGAGAATGTTTCCTAAATGCTTTTAAGAAATGTGAATCTGCAGGAATAAAACAGATGATTTACTCTACTGAAGGAGATCCACTTTTTTTCTATGCTACAATCATGTTAGAGCATTCTTGCAACATTCATTTTGAGGCAGATACAAGTCAAGACAAGTATCGAGGAATAGACACTGAAGGAATAATGTATAAAACATGCACAGATATGCATCTGGAAAAACATGAAATAATTTTTCAGTGCGATGATGAACAATACGGCATTCCATTAAAATAATATTTTTAGAGATCTATAACGTTGAGAAGCCATATGATGATTTAGAATTGGAATGAAATCTAGATATTTAATAATAATTGGTATGGGATATGGAACTGTTTTTGCTTATAGGAGAAAACAGAGGAATAGAAAATGAAAACTAGGAATATGACAAAACTTGTCTATTGGTAGTAAACATTTTAGACATTCTGAACTTAATACCTTCATTTGGTGGCCTTTGACTTATGATGCAAAGTTCTGATTCTACTTTTGTTCAAAAATACTATCCGTTAATCTTGATAGCCATAGGAGGTTTCTTTCTGTTATTCCCATTTGGTGATATTGGTGGCGAATATGCATTTTATCTGGCAGGAGTCATCGGATTTGCTACTTTGATCATAGGTGTTTTTGTATACTATCAGAAACGAACTACATATTCTTCTAGTCTTAGAAAGAAGATGAAAATACTGGGGATTCTGTTCCTTGCTAGTCTGGCTGCAATTCCTTTGATAGGTGTTGGAATGGGTGTTGCAGTAGGCTTGGGACATGCATTTTACGATCCTAGTAGTTTGAATGACACTCAAGATATTGATCCTGTTGTACTCCAGACTCGTGTTTTGGATTGGGTGAATACTAATCGTGTCAAAAATGATGTAGGTGGGTTGAACTTGGATGATACTCTGAATAGTCTTGCAAAATTACGCAGTACTAGTATGGCAAATGAGTCTCCAGAGCAAGCGGAGGTTATTTCTGATTTAGATGTAAATCTAATTGCAAAAAATAACGATCTAGAATGTGTTATTGGCGATAATATTATGCCAGTACAAGAATATGTTCTTTTCATTCCTCATTCAAAATTTGTCACCATCGAAAAAATGGTTGATTTTGTTATGGATTTTTTGATTGAACATGAAACTGAAAAAAATACAGTATTCGATTCTGATTCTATACTGACCGGAATTAGTGTTTCAAAAAATGATGAATTTTTGGTAGTAGTACAAAATTTCTGTTAGAACATGAAAAGTAGGCGAAGGGTAATTATTCAAATCTTTAATTATCAATAATTCTTAGAATGTATCATGAGTGACGAATTTACTGGTCACTTTGTGGATACAAAATTTTCTTATTCTATAATCTAATTCTCAGCAATGACAAAAAGTAGAATGCTTTATCATCTAGATTCTAAAAAGTCCAATATGAGACTGGGAATTATCATAGTTTTATTATTTGCAACAACACTAATTCCATTGACTGTTTCTGAAGTTTCTGCAAAATGCATTGACAGGGATAATTGTCCTAGACCTCTCGGATCGGCTCCATTAAAGGAACAACTTGAACAATACGACATGGTATATGACATCAAATGCGTGAAGATAGAACACTGGCTTGTAGAAAGACCTAATGGAAAACTAGCATGTGTTACTGACAGTACTGCAGAAAAACTGGGATGGTATAACCATAGTTATTCTATGGCAGATTCCAAAGAAAACATAGTTGTGACAAGCGGTACTGCCAGACTTGTTCCTTTTGAAATATTTGGTGCAACACTGGACGATCTTTCATATCAAAACAACACTTTGGTTGCAACAATAACATCTAATGCAGAATACGGTGTCTTGTCATTTCTGATTCAAGACGAATTGATACATCTGAATCCTGAACAATGCTATGTACGCAATGACGGTGTTCCGACTACATCTTATATCACATCTGTAAATGGTGAGGAAACAAAGGTGGGTACGTCTACAAATTATTCTGGAGAAAGAGTGGTTAACATACATACAACTCAAAATGCAAAAACCATTGAGATTATCGGATTTTGCACAGAGAGTTTCTGGGATAGAAGATGAAAACTAGGTTTTTGACAATTATTTATTTATAATTTTTTTTGTTGAATGTTTTTTTGATTCCATCTTGATATTTTGGATACTTGAAATCATAAATTGTTCTAATTTTTTGATTGGATGCCTTCATTGATTTTGTAAGTAGGTTTACGAGATCTTTTCCTATTGCCATCTTTGCTAAAAATTCAGGAATATTTTTTGGGTGATTTATTCCAATTTCAGAGCATGTGAAATTTACAAATTCTTTAAAAGATGCATGATTTGAGCCTGTGATTATGAATGACTGATTTGTCTTGTCATGTTGTATGATTGCCAATAGTGCCCCAACCACATCATCTACATGAACATAATTTTTGAAATATTTCCCGTTACCTGGAATCATGAACCTATTTTTCTTGAGTCGATCAACCAAGTCATTCATAAAAAACCCTCCTTCTCCATAGACGATATCTCCCACATGAGCCGTAGTGTATTCTATTTTGTTTTCTCTGCATTGTTCTTCAAGATATCTTTGAGCCATGACACGTAGTTTTGTAAAATATGTGTCAGGATTTAGTACAGTATTCTCGTCAATGTCTTCATATTTTGAATCAAATACAGTGAGACCTGAAATGTATACAACAGATTTGGTTTTATTTTTTATTTCATCAAAGAGGTTTTTTGTTCCTTGATAGTTTACTTGTTTGAGTGTGTTCTTGTTTTTTTCATAAGGGGTAAGTGATGCAAGATGATACACTACATCAAATTGTTCTTCGGGTAATCCTAAATTAGAATTTGCAAGATCCACAGTTATTATTTCTGAGTGAGGATTTGCAGATTCTCTGTTTCTTACTAGTGAAAATACTTGGACATCCAAGTCGAGCAATCTTTGAACTAGTCTTGAACCAATAAATCCATTTGCTCCAGTAATCAATACTTTAGAATTTTTGTTAAACTGCACGTTAATGATTTCCTAAGTTATAACATACTAAATATCGTCTTGTTGAAATATTTACAAAATAAAACACAGTCACAATACTGGAGGAATTTTCTAGATATAATTCTTAGTTGCAAACAATGTAAACTAGTTTACAAAAAACACAACCAGGTGATTAATGGGATTATGTTTTATGACTATATGTGATAAAGAAAATAAATCTAATTGGCTCTGCAATTGCACTGATTAGTTATTTTGGAATCCTTCCAGAACCAAATTCGTATATGTGGTTTGCTGCTGCTCTGTTTTTTATTGGAATTGGGATAAATGTATGTGGACTAGCAATGCAAAAACATTCGTATCTGGCAATTTTCTACGTGGCATTTATGGCAGCTGTCTTCTTCCCTGGAGTTGGATTTGCAATTCATGTCTTGCCTGGAACAGCTGCACTTTTGCCCTTGCTTTTATCTTTGGCAAACCCAGACGAAAATAATCTCATTCAGAAACAAGGATCTCCGTTCTAAACCTATTATTTTCAGGACTCTTTGAATTTGGAAACATCGCAACTTCCAGAGTGTTTCCATATGAATTGATGGTAGTCAAGACACCATTCATGAAATATTGGGTCTTCACTGATAAAACTAAAATTCAAATCTACACTGCCTTTTGTATCAGGGAACAAAACCATTGCTGTTTTATCATTTAAAACAACATAGACTTGTACCTTATCAATCATTTTTCTCTGATATGTGCCATTAGAAATCAAGTCTTGTATGTCTTGACTTGTAAATTCTTTTTTGAATCCTTTTGGAATTATTGTATTTTTTGCATATATTATGGAAACTTGTTTTCCCGTCTTTGCAGAGTTTAACCCACTTCTGAATGCATCTGGTGGAACATGTGCAGATATGACACGCAGATATTTGCCACTACCTGCAATCTGAATCATCTTGTCATTTAATACAAATGCTCCTTCTACTAGTTCACATTTGTCAAGATCAGATAATCTCTTTACAAATTTTGATGGCAGGTTTCCCAGAGTATGAGATTTAAAATAATTTTTATGTTTTAATAGAAATTCAAAGGAATCTAAATGATTTAAAAAAAGTTGTCCAAACAAAGTTAGTGAGTATAATCCTTCAGATGTTTTTGTTATTAATTCTGATTTTGATAGTCTTTCAAATTGTCTAGATGATTCAGGTAGTGTCATATCTAGACTTTTTGCAATATGGGATTGCTTCTGGTCTTTCTCATTTAGTTTCTTTAAAATGCCATATCTTGTCTCACTTGCAATCTCTAAGAATAATTCTGTAATTTTCATCTTATCTTCCATCTTTATTTCGATCTTTGATGACTGTATAAAGACTATCTATTGTCTTATCTTGATTCTGTTTTTTTATACTGAAAATTCAATGATGTGAATGCCTCATATTTTTTGTTTCAAAGCCAATTTTATGTTGGAATGTTAGAATTATTGCTAACTTGTTATCATGATTGTAAAGCAGTAGTTATGATTCAAGTTATCAGAATCAAAATATGAATATCAAAGTTACAAG
The DNA here is from genome assembly GCA_021775965.1 of Alphaproteobacteria bacterium. Lineage (GTDB taxonomy): Bacteria > Pseudomonadota > Alphaproteobacteria > Micavibrionales > Micavibrionaceae > UBA5701. The sequence continues at coordinate 4,815 of JAJFGV010000018.1, read as the reverse complement.
CAAAGTTATGATTGATGCGGACAAGAAGCAGGTATGGGAATGTCTTTGTAATGCAAAGATGCAGTTATCTGCACCGTGGTGGTTCAAATTCGGTATTCCTACTCCTCAACAATGCCTAGTAATTCACAAAAACGAGGAAATTGTGACTGACAGGCAATGCCAGACAAGTCAGGGCGTTATCAATCAAAAAATCACAAAATGGCAACCATATGACAAATTAAGTTTTGTTCCTGTTTCAAATAATATTGGTCTTAGCAGATATCTAAAAAATATGGAAGACACGTTTGTTTTAAAATCTGTTGATGGTAAAACTCTTCTTACCAGATTAACTCGAATTGAAATTGATGGAATGGGGGCATTTCTCAAAGGCATTGTATTGAAATTAATCTTAAAACAGATTCATGTCTTTGTTATGAAAAACTTCAAAAAGATTATAGAAGACAAATTAAAAACAGTGTGTTAGAAAAATGGATGCAGATATAGTTTGTAAAATGAATGGAGGGTATTAGACAGAATCTTGTGTGCCGGGGGCGAGTTTTGTGAAATTAGTTTGATGCCGTCACTAACTTATCCCAAAATTAATTCATTACAACGCTTTTTTGTGTTTGAAAATGGCATAAATTGTTATCATAAATGATGCCATCCAAATTGTATTTACTGGATGTGTGTTATCATAATTTTAGATAATTTACGTATAGGATTGTAAGGGCCTGAACAATTTTGAAATTGTTTTATTATGGGACCAAAATAAAACCTAAGATACATTGGGCCTTTGTCGTGTGTACTAGAATGCGATATATGGATATGCAAACCAAAAATTCAGTGGCACAACTGTAATTGCATACCATATGACTCCTCTAATCCCAATGTAAAGTACGTTTGTATTTTCTAAACTTTCTTTATTTTTTATGAAAAACACTACATAACAAGATATTCCTGCAAATATTCCGATAATTATTCCTGCCATGGGACCTATCCATCCTGCTATTGATGTTGTAATTAATAATCCACATAGTGAGCCTGCCGTTAAATTCAAAATATTTGAAATTTTTATTTTATTGTTGCATGTTGAATGTGCCCATGATATCATTATCCATGTTGCAGTACTTGATAATACTGTGATCACTGTAACTGTAAATGAACTTGTGGTAATTCCATCTATTATAATGGCTGAACCCATGTTGTAAAAATTCCACTGTAACACTGCTATGATTGCGGTAATCGTAAAAACAATATGTATTTTTTTTAGACAATAAATCTCTCATCAATCCCAAGAAAAGTTCAAGTTTGTCTGATTAAAACCAATTCATGGAATACTTTATGAACGTCTTGACAAATTAATAATAAAATGAAAACTAAAATTTTTCTTTTATCACTTCTTGTAATTTCTTCGGCGAGTCTGTTTCCTAATGCAGAGTCTCGCATGTCTATCTCTCCGGACAATCATCTTGGAAAGATAGAATGGGGTGAAAAATGCATTGGCGCTGCCGGTGTGGGGACTGTCAGAGTAATAGATCCTGACATGAATCATAATTTTGACAGGTCTGATTTTTTTATTATCCAAGTAGAAGTTGAGCAACTAAACCCCAAGGCATGGATTCAACCTGACTCTACAACGATAGATATCACTGTAACTGAGATTGGAATATCTACAGGAATTTTTGAAGGGACCGTATTTTTTGCAACTCCTGGAGAGGCAGGTGGACACAGACTTGCCGTATGGGAAGGTGACAGAGTTGTTGCAAAATATCTTGACAAAACACTGCCTGATGAGAACACATCAGCAGAACTTGCAGCATATGCTACAATAGATTTTTTATACAAGCCACTGCATGAACACAAGCAACGCTATTCGAATTCACAATACACATACAATCCATGCATTGCATCTGTTCTTGAAATCACTAGCAAGGAAAAACAAAACATTTCATGGTTGGACATGGAAGTTCTTCCTCCCATCAAGCAAATAAGATACGGGCTTGACTTTGATGAAATTTTGTGTCGAGAGAACTTGAAACTAATGACCAAGTCTGATGCTGCTGCATGTGTAAAACCTGAATCTGTATCCAAACTATCTGCCCGAGGATGGACTCTTGGTACCCAAATTGCCTTGGACATGTCATCCTCTGATTTCTATCCATACCAGACACTGATTGACAACTACAAAGAAAATAAAATTATCCTTTTGGGAGAAGTGATCTCTTTTACATCAAACCCTCATCCGCAACTCAACAAATATGAGATCAAGACAGAGACAAACTACAAGAATCAGCGCTTTGCTGTGATAACTGCGTACGGTTCTGGTGAGCGAGATGATCTGTCATATGATCCAACGTTTGAATCAGGAGACAGGGTATTTTTGTACATTAACCAACGTGATGGGAAATACATGATAGAGGATTTTTCCACAAAATTAGATTTTGATTGCAGTGCAGATGGCATGATTCCGCCCAGAAGCATGTTGGATCCTGACTACTTTTCACACGGTATTGCACTTAGAAATCCATTGTCTGTTGAAGGAGACAATGAAGACGGAATGATTTCTTTAGGTGATGAACCTTTGATGGGCTTTGTTACAGAGTCACATTTTCCTGCAACCAAAACAGAACATGTTCAAATAGAGATTGCAGATCCTAATGGCGATGTTGCATTCTCCAAAGAAATCTCGCTTCCAGCACCAGGATGCTACAGCAAAACCCCTTTCACATGGAAATTTTTGCCTGAGATGTCAGGAGATTATCAAATACGGATAGTGTACAATACAGAAATGCATCTTGATCACTATTCAATAATGTCTGATGGTAGAATCTTCAATGATGTTTTACAGGTTAAATGAAAATGAAAACTAGATACAAAATACTAATCCCAATTGCAATCATTATTGCATTACTGTTTATCTTGATGTATCCATTCTTTTTTGGATATTTCCCATTTCCTTGGAGTAACATAAATGATCCATACTGTCATAGTTATTTCCATGCACATCATGATCACCCAACACCTAATTCAGTTATGAATTGGTATTGTGCAAGCACATATTCTGCGTTACAAAGTGTTGATGACACAGCAATTGACATTCACTACCCATAGGAGATAAAATGCTGAATAAAAAATTAACAATTGTCCCTGTTTTAGCTGCTGTTATAGCACTTGGTAGTTTTGCATTGACCCTAGATGATGAACCTACAAGCAGTCACATGACTAATTCAAGTTATTTACAAAACTTGGATGAAATCTCTGAGATTGCTGAGTATGCAATAATTGGAACCGTAGAAAAGATGACTCCAGTGAGAGTAGATATGCCAAAAGAATCTGATGAAGATAGAGTTTACACTGATGTAACAATCAAAGTAAAAGAAGATCTCTTTGGAAAATATACTGACGAACAAATTTCTGTTAGAATTTTGGGTGGCCAAGCAAATGGTTTCACCATGACTACAGACTTTGAACCTAAATTTACTATAGGCAAAGATGTCTTGGTATATGTGAGTGAAATATCTGATGGTTACACATACAACGATTATCGTTTTGTTGTGGGACATTCCCAAGGCACATTTGATGATAATGGTGACCGTTATGATAATCAGAAATCAACCATATCTATTGACAAAACAGAGTTATCGAATCTTAGATCAAATTCCGGTTTACAATAAATAAACCACTCTTTTCTTTTTTATTATGAAATCTAAAAACCAAAATATAATTATTTTAGTAGGTTCAATTTTAACTTCGATAATTGTAGTGGGCTATCTTATTTCGCCAGGTGATAAAGTTCTCCCTGTTATCAATATTCCTTTACTTTCGGAAGAAGAATGTATTATTGAAGATGTAATTTGGAATGATGTTAGTAAAACTTGCGAGCTGCATTATGTTGAATTTGATAATGATGCAGATGAAATAACACCCTAGTTGTATTCTTAGTGTTTTGAGGTGGCATTGAGATTGAGTAGTATTGCATCTTTGAAATTTTTGTTTGTAAACACATTTCTTAAAATATTAACATGATTCTAAACTCATCTCGCCATCCTTGTCTCTTTTTCCACGCCTAATTTTACTTACTGATAACGTTTAATCTTTATCTTTACTAGAATTAATTATCTTTTTTTCAAGTCTGTCTTCTAGAGGGATCTCTATGAGATCACCCATTCTTAGATTCTTTAATCCTGCAGCAACGGCTTTTGCACCTTCATCGTTTTTCTCTAATCCTAGAAGTGACATCAAATATGCGGCACCTGTTTTGCCTGCTAGTTCGCCAAATACTATCCTTCGTCTATTCCCAACTGCTCTAGGAGGAATTGGTTCATAGGCTGCAGGGTTTTTCAGAATTGCTGCAAGGTGAGTTCCTGCTTTGTGTTTGTAAGCTGATGAGCCTACAATTGGTTTGGAATCATATGGTTTGATTGATGTGTAATCTTCAATTAATCTGGATAGATCAAGTAACATGTCTAATCTGAAATCGTTAGGTGATTTGTAAAGATACGTTAATGCTACTGCAACTTCTGCAAGAGGAGGAATCCCTGTTCTTTCTCCAATCCCGTCAATTGTAGTATGAATTTGATCTACTCCTGCATCACATGCTGAAAATGCATTTGCAACTGCGAAGCCAATATCATTATGAACATGTGCATCTAATGGAACATCTACTACTTCTCTAACTTTTTTTACAAAATTATACATTCCAATTGGACGCAAAATCCCTACTGTGTCTGGTAAACTAATTCTATCAACCCCTGCCTTTTCGATTGCTTTGCACACTTTTAGTAAGAATTCTGGTTCTGCTCTACTACCATCTTCAACTGTAAATCTAATTTTTAG
>JAJFGV010000017.1 GCA_021775965.1 Alphaproteobacteria bacterium | reverse complement strand
GTAGGGATCGATAGGCGCCGGTCTCGGTGAGGGTTCTCTGGATTTCTTCGATTCGAGTTGATTTGAGTCCATCACGCGTGAGGCAGAGCGGGCAATCCACGGCTGATCCCACGGGGGATTCTACCTGAGGTAGCGCCGCATAAGCTTCGAAGAGTCGAAGGAGCGCATCCGTCGCGCCCGCCGCCTGGTGCCTAACGTCTCTCAACCCTCGTACGATCTTCAATACTTCGGACGGATCGGGCCTATCAGGGAATCGTCCCCTAGCCGTGATCGCGCCCAGCGGGAAGAGCTGTTCCCGCCTCGACGCAAGCTCCTTCCTTCCACGGCGCACTAGACTCGGCAGGTCAAGATCCGCGGACGGACCAACGACGGTCGCCAGACCCTGCACCAGGCATTTCTCCGCCGCCTCATCAGCCTCCACGTCGCCATCGACGATTTCGAGGAGAGATTCAAGACCTAGGTGAGACAGCGCCGACTGAAGTTGATCAACGAGGTGCATGTCGGGCAACTCGAGCCGGTCGAGCGAGTCGGCGACAAGCGCTCGAAAAACTTCAAGATCGGCAATCTCGAGGATAGCCTTGAAGTAGTTGGTCCGGTCCTGCGGTCGGGCCGAGAGAACGAAACGGAGGTTGTGCTGAAGGAGGATTGGTGTTTCAAGGGGTGGTTCGGAGAGATGAACGCCAAGGAGGGCCAAGTCGGCAACGTGTTTTCCGTCGATCGTTAGCTCACTCGCGCACTCGCCCCTCGCAGAATAATCGGCCGTCAGGCGCCTTAGAACCTCGTAAGTTACGCCAGTCGCAGTGACAAGGGTGGCGCCCACTTCGACTTCACATCCGCTTGGCAGGTGGGCGTTTGCTAGACTATTTGCGAATTCTCGGGCGGCGCTCCCCACCAGCTCTTTTCTGCTTATTCGCCCGGAAAGCAGAAACTCGATCGCCTCGGCGATGCTTGTCTTACCTTGGCTGTTCGGAGCCCAGATGATCGTTAGCGCAGGAGACAGCTCGAGCGTTTGCTCTTCCGCCCCGAATGCGCGGAACCCTTTAATCCGAAGACTGGCTATTCGGATCATTGTCTTCAGCTGATTGGGGCATCACAAGAAGATCGGAGACGAATCGCCTAATTCGATCTTCCCACTCGTGCTCTTCTGTTCCCTCGATGGCTGCGGCGAGTTGATCAGCCAGGCTACCCGGGGGGAGGTGCCCACGAACGCGGGTGACATTGTCCGACAACTCATCCTCCTCGCAGTTTCAAAGACCGCCGTGTAACTCTCAGCATGGTCCCCAAGCCACGAGAAGAGAAGCGGTATTACGGATACGCAATTCTGCTGCGGACCAATGTGACGAAGGCGCGCGCAGCGCGCGACACCCAAGACGCCTCCGTCAGCAGCAATTGCTTGTTATACCGCCGGTGGGAACGCGATCGAACGCCAAGCTATCCTCCAATATCCAGCCGCACTCGAGCAAGACGGCACACCGTACTGCAGCCCGCCGTGGACAGTTCGTACCGAGGCTCGAACGAATCCCTGTAGGACTCGTCTGCCGTTCGCACCTCGACGTCAGCGAATTCAGGTGTGACATCCTCGAGGAAGACGACGCTAGTACACGTCGTAGGGTTGCATCGAGGCCCTGAACTATGCTGTTCTATGGCGCGCCGTCAGCTAGCGAATGCGACGCCGGCCACGACCGCTTTCGCTCCCCTTCCGTCGATCCAGAACCCTCCACGGGAGTGGCGTGGGTTACTGTGATCGACTGACACCCGCATTCGACGGTTAAGATCACTCTTTCTCTGAATGGTCTCCCACCGACGAGTCTGATTCTAGTCATACGTGCAATTCATGGGATGCTCATATATAAAAAGCTTCCCCTGAATTCGTGGTATGGCATATAGATCGGGCTTGAGCATAAAAAGAGCGATACTCGAAGCCCTCCGAACGGAAAAGCCGCAGTCCCTGAGCGCGGTGGAAAGACGAGCCAACTTGTCTAGCCAGGTCCTTAGGAGGCACATAAGTGAGCTTGAGTACCTAGGGGTCGTGAAGCTTACTGAACACGAAGAAAGCGCGAAAACAGGAAGGCCTTATACGACGGCAGAGCTCACTCGGGAACGCGCGGAGCGTCACCTCCATAGGGTGCGTGCGGAGGATTCAGCTTGGTGCTTCCCGGCCAAGCAAGACATTTCGAGGCCGGTCGATGTCTGGGTCATGAGCTCAGTCTTGCGACGAGCGTACGTGCGTGCGGGTTTAGAGCCTTTGAAGGGGGGCCTGTGGCACCCGTGGCGCCGGAAGTGGGCCACAGAGCGGAAGCATCTGCCGTTGCGGGACGTTGCAGCGGCGGGTGGATGGAGAGACCCTACCACGCTGCTCACCTGCTACCAGCAACCGGACGAAGAGACGATCGAGAGAGTCGTACTCGGGGCTCCGAAGCTGATGTCGCGACCCGCGCGAGGGGAGACGCTCTCCCCAAGTCTCTCCCCAGGCGTTGAAGTCTCGAAGGTGAAGAAACCCGACAAGGCAGGCGAACACTGGCTTGCTGCAATGACCGGGGTGGGAGTCGAACCCACGACCTACTGATTAAAAGTCAGTTGCTCTGCCAGCTGAGCTACCCGGTCGCACGTGGCCAGCCGGAGACTGACCGCGCGGGAGTAAAGCTAACACGGTCCTCCCGCCTGTCCAGAAAACTGGCGGTCCAAGGCGCGACGCACCGACGCCACGGCGGCCGCATTGGTTTCCGTGTCTGCGCCTGAGCCGCTACGAAACGTGCCGTGTACCTGCGTGCAGCCGCTTTTCTCGAGGAGTCGTTCGACGTTCTCGGGTCTGATCCCTCCCCCTGGTAGCACTTCGACTCGGCCCCCGGCGAGCTCCGAAAGGGAGCGGAGCACCTCGGATCCCTGAGGCGCCGTCTCCCGCCCCCCGGACGTCAGCATGCGCGTCGCCCCACACTCCACCAACACTTCCAGCGCGTCGGCGGGGGCGCCGACCTCGTCGAACGCACGGTGAAAAACCAACTCGGCCTCGCCCGCCGCAGTCCGGAGAGACGTCAGTCGAGGGCGGTCGACTTCACCGTGCTCCGTCAGAACGCCGACGGCGATCCCTCTCGCGCCCTCCGCCAGAAAACGCTCGGCGTCCGCCAGCATGTCAGCGAACTCCTCATCGGAATATCGGTAGCCGCGGTCGTGGGGTCGGATCATGACGATGATCGGCAGCGGCACCCTGGATCGAACCGCATCGAAGAGCTCGAAGGTCGGCGTCAGCCCGTCCCGATCGAGATGGCTGCACAGTTCCAAGCGGTCGGCACCACCCTCGAAGGCGGCCTCGGCGGACTCGACGGTCGAGACGCAGACTTCGAGGATGCCGACTCGCGGATCGGTTCGATCGGCGATCTCAGACACGTGTAGCGATCCAAGCTCCGTACACCAAGCCACGATAGAACATCCGCACGTCCACGAAACCGGCGCCCGCCAGCAGTTCGTGAACCCGCGGCTCGCCGACCCACTCGATCCCGTTGTCGATCTTCTTACGAAACGCGTCGCGAGGCGGACCCTCGAACCCTCGCACCGTCCAATACGCGCGCCACGCCGCGTAGTCGCGTTCGAGCGCAGACGATTCGGGTTCTCCAAAGAGGTCGAACAAGATGAAGGGAGCGCCAGGCTCGAGGCGGTCGGCGATGCTTCCGAGAAAGCTGGCCTTGGCGCCGTCGTCGGCGATGAAATGCATCACGTTGAACGAGGTGGCGGCATCGAACATCTCGTCCGCCGGGAGGTCGGCCACGGTTCCATGGCGAAACGAAGTGCCATCATCGATCCCGGCCTCCACCAACCGCGCTCGCGCGATGTCAATCATCTGAGCCGATGGATCGACGCCCGTACAGTGCCAGTCCGGACGCTTCGACTTGAACGTCACCATCTCGATCCCGGTGCCTGCGCCAACCACCAGGATCCGGGGCGGGGAGGACGACGTCGCCGCATGCCTGGGAGAGTTCTCGGCGAGGCTCACGTCGAGCATGGCGAGGGCCATCTCGAACGTGTCCAGATAGCCGGGGATGAGCGCTCGTGCCAAGGTCTCGTAGCCGGCACCGTAGTCGCCGTCGAAATCAAAGGTCGGTGGCTGGGCAGAACGTTCTAGGCCAGATCGCTGTTCAGTCATGGAGACAAGGAACCATTGAGGGCCCTGCCCTTCAAGGCCATGTTTGGTGGAATGAGATCGCAACCGTCTTCCAGAGGCCGGCGACACGGGCCGCGCGCGCTACCCTTCGCCATCTGCTTGGGCCTTTGGGGGATGCTCGGCTGTACGACATCCACACGTGATTTCGACGAACCGGACGTCCGCTGGGATGGCTCGGAGAAGATCGGCGGCGTCTCGCTTTCTGCCCCGCGCAACCCCATCCCCGTGGAGTCGC
>JAJFGV010000016.1 GCA_021775965.1 Alphaproteobacteria bacterium | reverse complement strand
CTCTGACTACGATAAACCAGATACCAACAACCCACCCAAAGACCGGAATAAGAAATAAAACCCATGCTAAAAGAAGATCAATCGCCCCAGCACCGAAACGTGTCCAACGACAGCAGGGTAGAGAATCACATGGAGAATATTTATGGCTATCCACATCACAACTATCATTAAGGAATCCAAGCGCCTGTGTAAATGCCCAAACCCAGCCAACAATTGGTAGGCACCCAGGAAGCAATCTAAGTAACCACCAGAACCACTGACGCTTACTTGGCTGAAAAATTTCAGAGGTTGTACTCATACTGTTTTTCCTAATATAATTTATTAAGATGCAAACTATGCAGACCTTGTGTATACGTAAAGCACTCCTTTATCTCCAAAATCAAATCTACGCATAAGCTCGAACTGAGACTTGATCTCTTCAAATCGTTGGCGAACCCATAGACAATCCTCCACAAATTGAGGCATCGCAGGGACACCTCCCTCTTTGAAAATAACCACGTCAGCTACCTCCAACATACCATCGGCAGTCCTTAGCATTTCTTCATCGTACTCGATACCTCGCTTCATGATATCAGCCTCTTTACTCTCCCTGGCCAGGATATAGAAAGAGGGTGAAACAATAATATGAACATCTGGCGTTATGGCACACGTAAGTTTTACATACTTCCCGTCTCCAAGCTTCGCCTTGCCCGCATTACGAAGTAAAGCAGAAATCTCTTCACATGGGTATGGATTTGTTGAAACACTCAGGCAGCAACCAGGATTGGAGTTCAGTATATTTACCGTCCCATGCACACCGTCGATCTCCGGATTACCGTAATTGAATTTGATAGTTTTGAAAATCTGTACCGGCCACTGGATCTGAACAGATTGAACGATACCAAATCCTATTACAGCAATGGTAATCAAAATACGAAACCATCGTCCACGAATACTCGCTATTCCAACTCCAGTAATAACAGCGATAGCGCCCAGGATTGGCATCGTATACCGTTGACTTTGGACTGGAAACACCAAAAAGAAAAGTAATGGAAAGACGATCCACAAAACAAAGGTTACTGTAACCCCTCCTGTTACAGCTGGCTTCTTATATTCCTTGCAACACGTACGACGAAAGCTCCTTACACATAAAACAGCAATTGCCATAATAAAGAGAGCGACAAAAGGAAAACTTGCCTGCTCGTTGATAAGCGAGTGCAAATGATAAGTAGCACCTTCATAGGTCGTAAATGGGACATATGACCCCATAGTCCCAGCAGCTCGCTGGGTTGCTATCGCTTTTGGCATATGTGAAACATTCTGAAAGTACCAAATTCCACATACAAGTATAGCAAGAAACAACGCTATCAATGCTCCGGCAAGCTGTTGCCCGCTTTTACCACGTTCCTTTTCCCAAATCTCTGCCTTGAAGATCTTGAAGTGGCGGAACAGATAATCAAACCCTGTTATAATAGCTATAGGAATTACGAATATAAAAAAATTTTCCTTGATAAGCATTCCAAACCCGAGAGCCAGCCCAAAATAGACACTAGCTCGCCGGTCATAAAAACGTTTGGAGGCTATAAATAACGTATAAATAAGTGCAACACAAGCAGTCATCGGCACATCTAGCATCGGTACCTGAGAGTGTCCAATGATAATGGGATAAGATATGCCAAGGAAAGCTGCCAGGAATCCAGCCAACTCACCGCCCAACCTCCTCCCCAGAATCCAGAGAGAAAATATAAATACAGTAGAAAATACTGCTATTGAAGAGAGAACCGCTCCGTCAGGCCCACCACCAGAAATTGGAAGCAATAATCCCATCACTACAGGAACTAAGAAAGGACGCTTATGATCACTGTAAATTGCCTGGCAGAAACCTAAGGCCCCCCTAAACGGAGCTGTAATCACCCAGGCAATTGATGGATTCGCTTTCTGTATGGGATCCAGTCGCTCCATAATTTTATCATCATTCAAAAGCAGGCGACCGGCATCGTGAAAATAGAGGGAATTCTTAACAGCTTTTTTGTAATAATGCGTTTGATCCCAAATCAATGGCGTCTCATCTGTCTTAAGCCAGAAATAGAGGTGAAGATTGAAAGCTAAACAAAGGAATAAAGGAATCAGATAGTAAGCGAGCTTTCGAGACTGAGTACTGGAGGTGGTATTTGCCATTTCGTTATACTTGGAAACTCCTTAATAGTACTAAATTCTGCTTCCTCATTTTCCTAGTAAAATGATTGAAAAATTCGAATTTTATCATTATGATTCAGATTAGAAAAATTTCAAGTTATTTATTGGAAATTCTTTGAGCAGAAAGAGTTAGTAATTTTTCACGTTTTGGAATATACTTGACAAAAACCGATATTAGAGGTTATTTAACCCATAATTAATTGTACCCTACGCGAGTGGTTTATGCCCCTTCACATGTATATAAAAGAGTAATATGGATTATTACAAAAACAAAAAGATATTAATAACCGGTGGCCTGGGTTTTATTGGCAGTACGCTGGCTAAACGACTTGTGAAGATGGATGCAGACATATGCCTTG
>JAJFGV010000015.1 GCA_021775965.1 Alphaproteobacteria bacterium | reverse complement strand
CACTGCGGACAGGTAAGACTGCCATATTTTGGCTCAATACCCAAAATGATGGGATTCTCTGGGGATTATGACTATAGGCACTATGTTGTAAATGGTGCTGATGTCTATACTACATGCGGTCTAACTCCTGCACCTAGATTTTTCAATCCACCTGAAATTACAATTGTAAATCTATTAGAATAATTTTGAAACTGCTCATGTTAGATGCCGTCATTTTTAATAAAATATTTACAGATTCAATAAAACCTGTTACTTTCACAAGTGTTTTTTTGAGATTAGTATACTCTCTAATTATATAATCAGGATATGATTATTATGTTATGAAAATCATATTAGTATGGGTATGGTTAGTTGTATTGTCATTGATGATGATCAAGATGTGCTTGACGTGTTTTGTGAATTATTGAGTATTGCAGGTGTTGATGTAATTGATAAAGGAACAGATGGTAGAGATGCAGAACGACTATATGAGAAACACCGTCCTGATTTGATCTTTGTAGATTTATTGATGCCTGAATATGATGGATTTTATGCCATAGAGCGAATTCGAGGCATTGATCCGAATGCAAAAATTGTCATAGTTACAGGGGATCTTAAGGCGGGAGAATCATATTTACTTGACTCTTACAATGTAAGTGCAATTATCTACAAACCATTTGATATCCACATGATAAAACAAGTGTTGATAGATATTTTTCTGATCTGATGATTGATATGGACAAATTGTTCATTAATGTTTTAAGTAAATTTTAGATGTTTTGTTAAATTAATATATTCATAATGTGGGTTTCACATCATGCAAGGCAAATTAAATATTGTAACATTAGGTCTTGTAGGTTACTGTACTGTTATAGCTTCTTTGGTTGCCATATTTTTCCTAGCTCCTATGATGCAGTTCGGTGGAGGTCCTTTTGGAATGGGTGCTCCTCCAACAATCCCTAATGATGTGTTTGAGGATTTAAAATCAGAAATTTATGAATTAGAATCTGTTTCAACATTTAAACAAACTTTTCCTGACTTTAGAGAAAAACTGCAACAAAGCTATGGGGTTGAATATTCAATTCAAGCTAGAAATGCAAATACTGGAAATGTATTATCTTTGATGGTTAATTATCATCCAATGGGTCCGCCTGGAACTACGGATAAATTTCAAAGTAATGAACACATAGAATGTATTCCTGGACAAGGTATTATTGGTACCGAACAAATGATGATGCAAAATATGTTTAGAGGTGGTAGTAATGGGGATTTGTTTATTCATGAAACAATAAAATCTACTGATTGTTTAAGAGATGATTGGAAGCCTGTGTCTATTTCTGGAACTTAGTCTCAATTTTTATCTAAAATTCACTAAATGATCAGAATACTGTCTATATCATGAACCCATAATGCGATGATTGAATTTCTAAAATTAAATTCTATCAATAGTACTCTTTATGATTGTCACATCTGGAGAGAGAAAATGAACACCTGATTATTGATAATTGTTGAAATGTAGAATAGTTTAAAGAAACAAATAATTTTAACCCTTACTATGTCTGTAAATAAAAAAGTTCAAATTGGTTGGCAAGTGATCTTTACACTTATTCCTTTTGTAAATTTTTGGGCATTTGCAAGAATTAGAAAATTTAAACAATTCTTATTGTATTTGTTTTTACCTCAATTAGTAATCAATATTGTACTTTGGATGGTTAAGGGATTTCCTTTTTCTGGAATTTTACCACACCCTACAGATGAAAATGGATTGACATACCCGAAACCTCCTTTGCCATCCTACATGGTTTCCGAACCTCATTCTGAAGAAATATTCGATTTTTTATTCAATAATTTCACTGTTTTTGATAGAATCACTGATGTGATGATGATTTCTTTTATCCTATTTTCAATTTATCTAATAATTAGATGGTCAAAACAATGGAATAAAAAATTAGAAAATGAAAACTAGATACAAAATCATCCTAATTGCAATCTTTGTTGCGATATCTTCTTTTATCATAATAGCAACTCCCATTCTAATATATGCCACAGTAATTTCTAATTCTCCTGTTTTATCTCCAAACGATTATGAACAATTATGGAATATACTAGATCATTGTGATTCAAGCAGCAAGGGATTTACTGTCACATCAATTGGACTGAATTTGGAAACATCCACACATTACATTGACAACAATTTTTGTGAGTGGAAGATAAAGTCAGAAATGACAGAGCAAGAATTGGAACGCAGTTTCATTTCCAATGAAAGTCCACACAACTTACCCTAAACTAATGCAGAAGCAATAATTTGTTTGTTATATGTAGATCCTACGATTTTTGACAGTCCATTATATTTTTAATAAAATATGTGCGTACCTATTAGGATTTGAACAGGAATACAATGATCATTCTAAAATCCAACCCCTTTCACATGCTGTTCGGAGTGTTTTATCTTCATTGTATCTTATTTCAAATCGTGGGGGAGTATTAATTGTATTTTCAGCTTCAAAAGCACAAACATCCCTTGAGCCTTTACTGAGATCACCTAATTCTACTATTGGTTCTTTGAATAACCCATCATTTAATGACACACACTGAACATTCTTCAAATCTTCTTTATGCGATTCTATGGAAATTGTTGCCCATGTTTCAATTTCACATCTTGCATATGCTTGTATATCAGAACCATATCTGTTATCTTGGTCTTTTATTTGCACATAGTTTAGTGCAGTAAATGATGCCACTCCAAATATTGCAGACATACATAATGCGGCCAATGCATAGTTTCTTACTGCTACACTCTTGTCTGTCATGTAGATTTGAATTGATTAGATACATTTAGCAATTGCTATAATTTTTAAAACAAAATTCCATACTTAGTTCAAACCTGCATGCGCTTGACCTAATCATTAGAATACTTTATGTGTTCCAATTTGTAGAATAAGAAAATGAAAAGTAGATACAAAATTCCAATTGTCATCCTTGTAGGCATTATTATAATGTCTGGAATTGATGCTTTTGTAATTGAACCAAACATAATTGAGATAAATGAAATTGATATTTCTGATACTGGTACTGAGATGCGCATTGGTCTTGTTGCAGACTTTCAAAGACAAAACGCGGATCCTACATTTGTTTTACGTGTAGTTGATATGATTAATGAAAAAAATCTCGATGTTGTTTTGATTGCAGGTGATTTTGTAGACAAGCGCATTGATGAATTGCCATCAGTTGAGCCTCTAAAGCAACTGCAAACAACCCATGGAGTCTATGGTGTTTTGGGAAATCATGATTACAATGTGTATTTTTTGCATAAAGACAATGCAAATCTGAAAATGGGTGAGAAAATTAAAGATTTCATTGAAAGTGACAGTGCGGTCAAAATTTTAAAAAATGAAAGTGTCACAATTAATGGCGTTGCAATAATTGGCCTTGATTCTTACTGGGCAGGTTTACGTGATGTGGATGTGGCTTTTAGCGATACTTCTGATGAATTCAAAATACTGCTTGCGCATAATCAAGATGATTTGAAGATAGATGGGGATATTGCAGATGTGTATTTATTTGGACATACCCACTGCGGACAGGTAAGACTGCCATATTTTGGCTCAATACCCAAAATGATGGGATTCTCTGGGGATTATGACTATAGGCACTATGTTGTAAATGGTGCTGATGTCTATACTACATGTGGTCTAACTCCTGCACCTAGATTTTTCAATCCACCTGAAATTACAATAATAAATCTCACATGACAAATTGGATGCTATATCTTGATTTATAATTCTCATTAGGAGCATTATCTAATTGGTTCAATTCTTCAACTCACAAAGGGTGTTGAAGTTTTAGTTTGATACTCTCAACGAACCGAGAGGGTGATTTGTCAGATCACATTGACACTCCAACAGGAGTCAGGCACAAAAATTTAGAATGT
>JAJFGV010000014.1 GCA_021775965.1 Alphaproteobacteria bacterium | reverse complement strand
CATTTCCCTGTTTAAATCAGTGTCGGGGTGTAGCGCAGTTTGGTTAGCGCGTACGGCTGGGGGCCGTGAGGTCGGAGGTTCGAATCCTCTCACCCCGACCATATTAAGCTAGTTGAAGTGTGTCTTGCTCAGCAGTAGCGTTGTTAGTTGGCTTGTAATTTTTTACAATGGCTTCGATATCCAGCCCCTTGGATTTCATTGCATTTTTGATGCCCATGAAAGCTTGGTGCGTTTGCGTAGATACATGACTTTCATTTGCAAAAGATATTGCGTCTTCTTTGCAGTTATCGATGTAGCGTAGGCAGGCGTAATAAGGATTATACGATGTACTAATATCTGGTGTTTGAAGTCCTGCAAAGGGAGATACAACTTGTGCAAATGCCTGCCGTGCTTCAAAGATTGTACTTTCTTGGCCAAGAATATTTAGTGCTAGATAGAATTCTTTTTGTTCAGAATCTAACTGGTTAAAAACCGCTTCTTCGTAGCCAAGAATATCGATATAGGATATCTTGGAACGAAATAGATCACTATTTTTTAAGTATAGCCTGTCCGTTAACGGGTACATTGTAATAACTCCTTCAATTGTCTTATTCTTACTATAAAATGAGGCGTATGTGTAACATAAAAATAAGTATATGAAAAACATTTTTTTAAAGGGTTGAAAAATAAGCGTTTTATTTGTCTATGCAACCTGTGCAAATCGGGAAGAAGCCGAAAAAATAGCCAATATATTGGTGGAGCAGCGGTTGGTGGCTTGTGCCAATATCATGGCGCCGCATCAATCGGTCTATTGGTGGGACGGCAAGGTGGAGCAGGGCGAGGAGGTCGCTGTGATCTTTAAAACCCGCGAAGATTTGTTTGAGGCGGTGAAAGATAAAATTGTCGAATTGCATAGCTATGATTGTCCCTGCGTCGTCGCCTGGCCGGTTACGAAAGGTCATGCACCGTATCTGGAGTGGGTGGAGGGGGAGATAGGAGCTTAATTTATGCTATTTTATAGTTTAATAGCTCGTGTTGCCGTTCTTTCTTGGTCTGTGATGTGGGGCATTCGGATGGATTCTCTTCTGTTCCTGAAACATGAAAATAAACTGTCAGGGAGTTAGAGTTACCCCCTGAGCTTGTTGGAGGCACTTTTCTTGTTCTCATACTCTCAGTAGCCATTTCTGATATTTGATGCATCATACTATGCTGATATATGCTGTCTTCAATTTGAAGCTCTGTTTTAAATCTTACTGATGCTTGGGCGGCTTCATTAACAGCGCCAATCATATTATTTGCTTCGGTGTAGAGTTGATCAGCATCCTCACTATTTCGTCGTTGAAAATCATCTTTTGTTATTTTCGCAGTCGTTTTTATAGTGACACGGGTATGCTGTACCATCGTGCAAACCGAGAATGTCTCTTGCAGTTCATTGTCTGTGCCTCTTTCAGGTAGGGCAATCATCTCATTGCCACCGTTCGACACAGGTTGCGTTGGTTCAGATTGCGCCATAGCAGCGGTCGTCGGAAGGCTCAGCAGGACCGTAAGCAGGCAGGCATTGAATAACTTTGAAGTATTATTACGCATACGCATTTACTCTTAAGCTTTAATTACAATAGACGATTCTTTTTTAGCAGAAATGGTCAAAGATCTGCAAATTTCAGGTGTAGGTATTATAGTACCGCGCTATTACCCCTCTGATTTTGCTGTGAATTTTTGTTGACAGTCTGTGGAAAATGTCGCATAACACGGCCATTCTTTGATAAAGGACAATAAAAGATGAAAACATATTCTGCCAAGGCCGGTGAGGTCGACAAGAAATGGATTATTGTGGACGCGGAAGGCGTCGTGCTGGGCCGTTTGGCTAGCGCGGTGGCAATGCGCCTGCGTGGTAAGCACAAGCCAAGTTTTACACCGAGCATGGATTGCGGTGACAATGTCATTGTGATCAATGCCGAAAAGGTGCATTTGACCGGCAAAAAACGCGAAAACGATATTTTTTACTGGCATACGGGCTATCCCGGTGGGATCAAGCAACGCACACAAGGCGAAATCCTTGAGGGCAAATACCCGGAACGCGTGGTTCTGAAGGCTGTTGAACGCATGTTGCCTAGGGGTCCGATGGGCCGCCAGGTCTTTAGCAATTTGCGCGTTTATCCCGGCGCCGAGCACCCACATGAAGCGCAAACTCCGGAAGTTCTGGATGTTGCCGCCATGAACCCCAAGAATAAGAGAGCATAGAGATATGACTGATAATAAAGAGACAGAAGAGAAAAAAGAGGACGCGCCAGCTGCCAAGGAAGAGAAGGTAGAGGCGAAGGCTGAGAAAGCTGCGCCCAAGGCAAAGGCCAAGAAAGCTGCGCCTAAAAAGGAAGCAGCCAAGAAGGATGATGCACCTAAAGCAGAAGCTAAAGAAGAGCCTGTTAAGGATCTGAAAGATATAGGTGAAGTGGTTAAGACTGAAGCCCCTGCTGTTGCAGAAGCGGACGTCAAAGACGAGCCAGTAGCGGAGCAAAAACCTGTAGAGCGCGTTCAGAAAATTGATGATCTGGGCCGTGCTTATGCGACGGGTCGCCGTAAGGATGCTGTGGCGCGTGTTTGGCTCAAGCCCGGTAGCGGCCGCGTTGTTGTGAATGGCCGTGATCAGACCATTTATTTCGCGCGCCAGACTCAGCGTCTTGTGCTGAACCAGCCATTCCTGATTGTAAATTCCGTTGGTAAATATGACGTGATGGCGACTGTAAAAGGTGGCGGTTTGTCCGGTCAGGCCGGTGCCGTACGTCATGGTATTTCTAGAGCTCTGGAAAATTATGACCCGACTTTGCGCCCGCCATTGAAAAAGGCCGGTATGCTGACCCGTGATGACAGGATTGTTGAGCGGAAGAAAGTCGGCAAGCACAAAGCCCGTCGTTCGAAACAGTGGGCGAAACGTTAACAGATTTGAATTGCTGTTCTCCTTCTACCAAAGAATGATGGCAATTTGCTTATAAAGGCGCTCTGGTCAACAGGGCGTCTTTTTTGTAGGGTGAGGCAATGAAAACCATATTTGAACTGATTTTAAAGATTATTTTGCTACCGTTTCAGCTGCTAAAGGCTTTGATTGTACTGATTCTGGCGATGACTTTTGGTCCTATTATTTTGATGGTCTTATTTTTTGGGCTTTTGGCTCTGGGGGCTCTGGTCCTTTTCTGAGGTTAAATATGGCATTGATTACTCCCTATAAATCTATCACCCCCAAAATCCACGACAGCGTGTTTGTCGCGGAGAATGCGGCTGTAATTGGGGATGTTGAGATTGGCGAGGACTGCGGGATCTGGTTTGCGGTGACCATCCGCGGCGATGTTAATGATATCAAAATCGGCAAGCGCACCAATATCCAAGATGGCAGCGTTATTCACGTCACCACGGATTTTTCAGGCACTTATGTTGGTGACAATGTCACGGTGGGTCATGCGGCGGTGCTGCATGCCTGCACGGTGGAGAGCAATGTGCTGATCGGGATGCAGGCTTGTGTCATGGATGGCGCGCATGTCGAGGAGCATTCGATGGTCGCGGCAGGATCGCTGGTGACACCGGGCAAGCGTGTGCCATCAGGGCAGCTCTGGTCCGGCCGCCCGGCGAAATTTATGCGTGATATTTCTCAGGAAGAGCTGGATTATATCGACTGGTCAGCCAAGCATTACGCGGCGTTGGCTAAGCAATATTCTTCTTCATAAAATCTAAAACTTCTGCCGGTTCCTTATTAAAATGTGGGAAGTGCTTTTCAATCGCAAGCGGTATGCTGTGAAATATATGAGATACTTCAGGATTTCTTGGTGTTTGTTCTTCACACCAATTTCGTAATTCACTAAGACACAAAAGTAGGTTTTGTTCTGCAACTTTTTGATCAAAATCCCTTCTGTGAAGTTTTATATCAGAAGACAGTTTTGTATTTCCTGTATTTATTTCTAGACTTTCATTTCCAGGGCTGTGGTCAAAATTAAAATGAATATAAGGCGATTTGTTATCCAGGACTTTCCCATTTTCTACATTTTCTATTGAAGGTAGATAGGTTCTGTATAATCTGCACTCGGCTACTTTTTCTTTTTCCGGCTCTGTTTCTTGAAGAAATCTGTATATACTGCCATCTTCTTCTTTTCCTAAGTAGTCAAGGCTGTGTATTGCGGCAACTAGGATCGAGGAAAATAGTGCAAATCCTTGTTCAGGAGCCTCTTCTTTCTTTCGATAAGAATGTGACGAAAATTCTCTTCTTATTTGCGCTTTAAGTGCGCGCATCCTATCAATCGGCTCTTTCATAGCAATGTTACTCTGTAATTTGTTGAATTTAGCAGGATGTTAGATAGAGCTTAGCAATATGTCAACAATTATGACTTCACCCTAACATAACTCCCCGGCGCGGCTTCGATGCCCTTGGCGGGTTTGCGGCTGGCGACTTTCTCGCCGGTGTAATCTTCAATCCATTTTTGCCAGTGCGGCCACCAGGAGCCTTTATTCTCTTTGCTGTCTTTCATCCAGTCATCCGGGTCTTCGGGCGTTTTATCCGAAGACCAGTAGCAATATTTGTTCTTTTCGGGCGCATTCACCACCCCGGCAATATGACCCGAGGCGGAGAGGGTGAAGGTTTTGGGACCGCCCAGGAGCTGCGTCCCTGCATATGTGGCGCGCCATGGTGCGATGTGGTCTTCGCGGGCAGACAGGTAATAGCTCGGCGTTTTAATCTTGCTGACATCAATTGGCGTTTTGTGCATCGAGATACCACCGGGTTTGGTGAGCAGGTTATCACGATAAAGTTTTCGTAAGTTAAAGCTGTGCATTGCCGCCGGCATATTGGTGGCATCATCGTTCCAGTAGAGCAGATCAAAGGGGAAGGGTTCTTTGCCCATCAGGTAATTATTGACGACAAAGGACCAGATGAGGTCATTGGCGCGGAGCAAGCTGAAGGTGCGTTGCATTTGTTTGGATTCTAAAATGCCTTTTTCCGCCATTTCACGATCGAGGAGTTCGAGTTGCTGGTCATCCATAAACAGTTTCATGTCGCCGGCTTTGTCAAAATCAACCAGTGTGGTCAGGAAGGTCGCTGACGCAATTCTGTCTGATTGCTTTTTAGCCGAGAGGTAAGCCATTGTGATGGTGAGCAGCGTGCCGCCGAGGCAATAACCGATGACGTTGCAATCTGGCTCATCCGTGGCTTTCTGAATTTGGTCGAGCGCGGCGATGATGCCGTCTTCCATATAATCCTCGAAGCGTTTTTGCGCCAGTTTTGCATCGGGGTTGACCCATGAGATGGCGAAGACGGTGTGGCCCTGGTCAACCAGCCATTTGATCAGAGAGTTCTCAGGTCGGAGATCGAGGATATAATATTTGTTAATCCATGGGGAAACAACGAGAAGCGGGCGTTTAAAAACTTTTTCGCCGGCTGGTTCATACTGGATCAATTGCATCATATCAGTTTGATGGATGACGCGTCCCGGGGTTGTGGCGACATTCTTGCCGAGCTCGAAGGCTTTGTAATCGGTGGTGCTGATTTTAAGTTGGCCCTCGCCGCGTTCGAAATCCTCGATCAGGTTTTGCAGGCCGCGCACAAGGTTTTCTCCGCCTGTCTTCAGGGTTTCGTTGATGACCTCCGGATTGGTCATGACAAAATTTGTGGGGGAGATGGCGTTGGCGTAGAGCTGCGTATAAAAATCAAGTTTCTTGCGCTCTTTTTCATCGAGGCCGTCGGCCTCGCGGACGGATTTATGCATCCATTGGCAGGTCAGCAGGTAGGATTGTTTGATAAAATCAAAGAGCGCGCTTTCCTGCCATTCTTCCGCGCGGAAGCGCCGGTCGCCTGCGGCGGGTTCAACCGTGCTTTCGCCTTCATGGCCCATGAATTTCAAGGTGCTTTGCTGGAGAAGCTGTGACCAGTCCTGCCAAAATGTCGCCTGAAGTTCCATGAATTTGCTGGGGTCCGACATGGTGCGGTGAACCAAATCCATGTAGGTCTTGCTGATATTCATGGGGTCCAGGGATTGCGGGTTCATTTCCCCACTGTAATGCTTCATGGAGTTTTCAAAAAGCGGAAGAGCGCGGCTATAGGCGTCCATCAAGGCCTGGTTGAGGGCAAAGAAGTCGGGGAGTTTGACGCCTTCGTTCTGATTATCTTTTTTTGCTGTGCTGGTCATATTATCCACTGATGGGTCAAAGCGTTAGGCAATCTGGAGCAAAACGCTTGTGAAAGCAATCAAAACAGCTGTGTTTAACTCTGCACATACGCTTGAAACGTTACGGAATCAAACTTATCATGGGGCGATCATTTTTATGAGGAGAGAGTTTTTGTATTCATTCAGAGCGTTACTGGCAGCGTTTTTTGCTGTTTTTCTTTTGGCGGGTTGTAGTCATTTTGAATCGGAGGAAGAAATTGCGTTGGAAGAGGGGGCGGGGTCCGAGCAAATTATTCTTTATCAGCAAGGCGAAGATGAGCAGGGTGTCGGTCCACAACAACCTGTGCCGCAATACAATCTATCAGCTAGCAATCTGTCAAATGCCAATGTGCAGGTTTATTCTGTAGACGGGCAGCCGGTCGATCAAAGATCCCATAGCTCATTGGGTGATGGTGATTATTCGGTAGGGCGTATGTCCGGTGATCCGAGTGTGCAGGTCTTTCCTCTCGATGATGAAATGGCGCGGTCTATGGGGCTCTCTCCGAATGGTGTGCCTTCAGCGATACCAAGGGAGATGCCATCACAAAAGCCGCAGCCTGTGGAGCAGATAAATCTGCAGGAACCAGGCCCTGTGTCTTTGCTGGTTGCCCCTGAACCGGCGCCAATGTCAGAGCCAGCACCGCAGGATGATACGGTTTCTTTGAACGTGCCTGGACATGACGCGATACGGATTTATTTTGATCATGATTCATCAAAACTGGATGAGGGCGATATCGGAGCGATTACGACCGCAGCCGAGCGCCATGCGGGCTCGCCCAGTGTTGTCAGTATTGACGGCCATGCGAGTATGGAGACAAGCGTTGAGGATCCTATTAAGCGCAAAATTGTGAATCTTAAAGTTTCGATGGACCGCGCTTTTGCCGTGGCAAAGAAGTTGATCGAAAAAGGTGTGCCGGGCGATATGATCCGGGCGTCCGGCTGGGGTGACACGGCCCCTTCGATCGCTGCTGATGGACTGGATACCGTAGCGGCCAGCCGCAGGGTTGAAATTTCTTCTGCTTCGGGCCAGTAATACCCTCATGAAACCATATCGTATAGCGATAGCCGGACTCGGGACTGTTGGTGCCGGTGTTATCGAGAATTTACAAAGCAATGCTGAGCTGATTGAGGCGCGCACAGGTCGCGCGATTGAAATTGTTGCCATTTGTGATCGGGATCAGGATAGTAATCGCGGCGTTGATTTGGCTTGTTATGACTGGGCGGATGATGCGGGCTGGCTGGCCGATATTGACGGGCTTGATGCGATTGTTGAGTTGATCGGCGGATCGGAAGGGATTGCCTATGATCTGGCCAAGGCCGCGCTGGGCAAAGGTGTTTCAATTGTTACGGCGAATAAGGCGTTGTTGGCCCATCATGGGTTCGAGCTTGCGGCGCTGGCCGAGAAAAATGGTGCGCGTGTAGGTTATGAGGCGGCTGTCGCTGGTGGGATTCCAATTATAAAGGCGTTGCGTGAGGGGCTTGCGGGCAATGAGGTTGGCAGCATCTATGGAATTCTCAACGGCACATGTAATTATATTCTGACCGCTATGCGTGAAACTGGTGCAGATTTTGCGGATATTCTCAAAGAAGCGCAGGAAAAGGGTTACGCTGAGGCCGATCCGAGCTTTGATGTCGATGGTGTGGATACGGCGCATAAACTTTGTTTGCTGACCTCGCTGGCATTTGGTGTGCAGCCTGATTTTAAGGCGATTGAAACCAAGGGTATTCGTGAGATTACAGGTGCCGATATTAAGGCGGCGCAGGAATTTGGCTATAGAATTAAGTTGCTCGGTGTTGCAAAGCGGCAGGGTGGTGCAATTTTCCAAAGCGTTGAGCCTTGTCTGGTGCCTGCAGATAGTTCATTGGGGGGTGTTGAAGATTCCTATAATGCTGTTTTTGCCGAAGGGGATTTTGTTGAAAAAGTTTTGATGACCGGGCGTGGTGCCGGGCGCAAGCCGACGGCTTCGGCAGTTGTGGGTGATATCATTGATCTGGCCAAGGGGCTGGATACGCCGATGTTCGGCGTTACGACAGATAAGCTTACAAAACCGGTTTGGGCCGATGCCGGGCAGATCAAGAGCCGTTATTATATTCGCGCCGGTGGAGATGCTCAGATAACCGAGGAAATAGGGAAGGCGGAGCTTGAGGCGTTAACCGATAAGCTCGATTCCCCCTATATCATGCGGGTTGAGGATTTATAGCCATGACATAAGGCTTGATCCCGCGCTCATCCTTGTTTAGGGTAGCGTCATGTCTGTAATAGCTGCACAGAAAGAGATGCCCGTGAACGATCCTGACCATTTTATGGACCGCAACCTTGCGCTTGAGGTTGTTCGTGTGACCGAGGCCGCGGCGCTGGCGGCGGCAAATCTTGTTGGGCGGGGGGATAAAGTTGCTGCCGATCAGGTGGCCGTTGATGCGATGCGTGATGCGCTAAATTCTTTGCATATTCAGGGCACAGTTGTGATTGGCGAGGGCGAGCGTGATGAAGCGCCGATGCTTTATATCGGTGAAGAGGTTGGCGATGGCAAGGGCCCGAAAATCGATATTGCTCTAGATCCTTTAGAAGGAACAGATATTACGGCGGCAGGCGGGCAGAATGCGTTGGCCGTTGTTGCGCTAACTGATGAGGGCGGGTTTTTGAATGCGCCGGATGTTTATATGGACAAGCTGGCCGTTGGGCCGGGCGTTGATCCGAAGGTGCTCGATCTGGATGCGCCGATTAAAGATACCCTGAAAAAAATTGCCAAGGAAAAAGGCGGACGTGTTGATGAGCTGACCGTTTGTATTTTGGATCGTGATCGCCATCAGGAGTTGATTAAAGATGTGCGGGCGGCCGGCGCGCGGATTATTTTGATTGGTGATGGTGATGTGAGTGCTGTGATTGCAACGACAGAACCGGACACCGGTATTGATGTTTATGTTGGCTCTGGCGGCGCACCCGAAGGGGTTCTAGCTGCGGCGGCATTGCAGTGCACTGGTGGGTCAATTCTGGCGCGTTTGTTGTTCAGGAATGATGATGAGCGCGGGCGTGCCGAGAAATGGGGTATCACCGATCTGAACCGCATTTACGCCACGGATGATTTGGCCAAGGGCGACAATGTTATGTTTGCGGCAACCGGAGTGACTGATGGGACCATGCTGCGCGGTGTGCGTAAGTTCCCGGGTGGTGCGAAGACGTCTTCTCTGATTATGCGTTCCAAGTCGGGTACAGTGCGCCGCGTTGAAGCAACGCATGATCTGACGCGCAAGACGTGGCTGTCGGTTTAATCGTAAGTCTATTTTTTTTAGGCATAAATCATGAGTTCCATTCTTGATGTCGAACAATCACTGATGCTGTCGCGCTGGGTGATGCCGGATGTCGATACCAACACAATAGAAAAAATTATGCGCCGCCATGATCTGCCGGAGGTGGTGGCGCGGCTTTTGATTGGGCGTGGTGTTGCCGAAGAAGAAATTGAAAGTTTTCTCAATCCAACTTTGAAGAATGATTTTCCTGATCCATTTGCAATGGCAGGGATGGAAGAGATGGCGGCGGATGTGGCGCAAGCCATAATAGACAAGCGTTTTATTGCCGTCTTTGGTGATTTTGATGTTGATGGGGCGACATCTTCGGCATTGTTGCATCGTTTCTTTAAACATTTTGGCTTGGACGTGCCGTTTTATATCCCGGATCGTCTGTCGGAGGGTTACGGGCCCAATCTTGAGGCGCTGAAGAAGCTTAAAAGCGACGGCGCGGAAATCGTTATCATGGTTGATTGCGGAACAACGGCGTTTGAAACGGTGCAGCAGGGGCGTGATCTCGGGCTTGAGATTATTATTCTTGATCACCATGAAGCGGAAGACAAACTTCCCGCGGCCAATCATGTGATTAATCCCAAGCGCAAGGATGATACTTCGGGCCTTGATATGCTGGCCGCAGTTGGCGTTACGTTTATGACCTGCGTGGGGATCAATAATAAATTGCGGGAGCAGGGGCACTTTAAGGATGCGGCAGAACCGCCGCTTAAAGACTGGTTGGATATTGTTGCGCTCGGAACAGTTTGCGACATGGTGCCGCTGACTGATGTGAACCGTTTGCTGGTGCGTTCCGGGCTCACAGCGGTTCACAATACAGGAATAAAGGCGTTGATGGATGTGGCAGGGATAGAGCCGCCGATGAACACTTATGCCTGCGGGTTTGTTTTGGGTCCGCGGATCAATGCCGGTTCGCGTGTGCATCAGGCTGATCTTGGGGCGCGTTTACTTTCAACTGATGATGCGGAAGAGGCAAAGAATATTGCCTGGACGCTGAATGATTGTAACGATAAACGCAAAGCCATTCAGGCAACAATGGAACGTGAAGCCATTGAACGGGTCGAAGCACAGGGGCTAGATCAGCAGGCGGTGATTATCGTTGGTGATGAAAGCTGGCATGCGGGGCTATCAGGTCTTGTCGCTGGGCGATTAAAAGAAAAGTATAACAAGCCGGCGATTGTTGTGACTTATGCGGCCAATATGGATGGCGTGGTTGAGGGGCGCGGTTCGGGGCGCAGCGTTCCCGGCATTCATATCGCGCAGGCGTTTATTGATGCGCGTAATGAGGGGCTGATTGAAAAGGGTGGCGGTCATGCAATGGCAGGTGGTTTTACGCTGGCCCCGGATAAGCTGTCAGCGTTTCAGGACTTTTTGCAGTTACATATTGCAAAGCAGGCGGAGAATATCAGCGGCAATGTTGAAACGGTCATTGACGCGATGATGATGGTGCAGGGCGTGAAGATTGATTATATCCGTCTTATTCAGGATCATGTAGGGCCGTTCGGGCAGGAACACCCGGAGCCGTTGGTGGTGCTCAGCAATGTCCGTATTCAGACCGCCGATGTCGTGGGTAGCGCCCATATCCGGGTGATGGTGAGTGACTGGGAAGGTGGGGGGAGGTTGAAGGCGATGGCGTTTCGTGCTGTTGGTACACCTTTGGGTGATGCACTTTTAAAGCAGGGGCGTCAGCCGTTTCATCTGCTTGGACATTTAAAGATCAATAGCTGGCAAGGTCGGGAAACGCCCGAGATGCATGTTAAAGACGCCGCTTTTGCTATGGCAGGCAAAGAAGAGCAGAAACAGAGTGCCTAGCTTAGGTAGGCCCTATTGTCATTATTATGCTGGGGGAGTATTTATATTGTAGTTCAAAATAGAATTTTAAGTCAGGAGGTTATCATGAAGACATATTCTTTTTCTTCCGGTGCAAGACCGGTTCATTCAATAGGTTCAGGGGAAGACGCACGGTTGTTAATATGGTTTAATAATGCCGGTGATAAAGGATTTGGGGCAGCTTCCATGGGGGTGGCGGGAAATGAAGATATGATTGGTAAAAATTTTTCAGGTGGCCGTTATTATATTCGGAAGATCGATACAGGTATGAAAGGTACAGCTATAGAAGAAGCAATAGTTAGCTCACTGGATGCTGAATGTGAATAGCTTTTGTACTCAAAAAATATTCAATCTTCAGAACTATATTTCGCAATAGCCTTGCCGACAATTAATTTGAGCTCTTTGGCCATTTCGCCACCTTGCCCTTTGATATTTTGACTATAGGCAACCCCCATGACATCAATATGGGCTTGGACAATGGTTTGGTGTGCCTTGTTTTGTACATCGATTTGGTCAGAAAATTTTCTAAGAGAGTGGCCAAAATAATCCATGAGCTCATATTCATAGGTAGAGGCCATATCCTTGATGTAATTGGCAAGTCTGTAGATTTCTTTTGTGACTTCTTTGCTTGTGTCAGGCGATGTTTTGGCTTTCGCCCATTCTGTACTGAGCTGTTTCAGGGCACTGGCGATTTCTTTTTTATAAGTATCTTCGCCATCATCAATAATGCCTTGTGCATTTTTGATGTGGTCAGGGTTGATAAATCCCGGCGCGCCCATGTTGCCGTCCGGTGCGACCTTTTTCTTGATCCGGTTAATACGATGAATGACTTCAACCTGTTCAGGCTGCCTCTGATTCATGGCTCACCTTCATATCTTTCTGTTTTAAAGTTCGACGCTCTGTTTTTTGTTCAGAAGTCATTTGTCTTCGTCGGTCCGGGCCAAAAAAAGAGGGGGCTTTGATGTAGGGCCGGGGCTTGTCAATAATGTGCAAAAGGCGGTGCGCCAGTTTTTCGGCTGTCAGTGGTTTCACCATGACTTCAGTTGCGCCTGTATCGCGTCCCGACAATACGATGCGCATATTGGCATGGGCGCTGCAAAATAAAATGGGAAGGAATCGCACTGATTCTTCGTCGTGTGTTCTTAGCCACTCCATAAATTTTAAGCCGTCTTCCTGCGGCGGCAGTAAATCGGTAATAACGATATCAATATGGTTTGATGGTGGCGCATTAATATTGCGTAGGTTCACGGCTTCTTTTGCATCCTGCACAGAGCATGTGGTGATGATTTTGCCGACATTGAATTCTCGCAGCATGGATGTCATAAGATCAGCCATGAAAGGAAAATCCTCAAGTATAAGGATTTGTATCCCCTTGAGGTTGTATGATTCTCGCTGTTTTGGAAGGTTGTTTGACATGAATTCCGTCTATATAGGTGTTTTGTGTGCAAATAAGCTTACTGCTTAAGTATAGAATCCATACTATTGTAACAACCCCCGGCTGCAGAATGTTTTTCTAATGTTCATGATGTTTTCTTGTGAAAGAATACAATGGAATTCTAACTGATTTTTTAGTCTTTGTTTTGCATATGCATAAGTTTCTTGTATTTTGAGGCTATGTCGCTATATAAAGTGTTTCGAAACTGGAAGATGACCCGCATGGAAAAACTGCAAAACAAGCTCTATTGGGCGATTATCGCCTCTGAAACCAGCCACGTATTTTGCTGTGTGCTGCCGACGTTGTTTAGCGTCATGAGTCTTTTTGTCGGATTGGGCCTGATCGGTACGATGCCGGGCTGGTTGGAAAATATGCATGCGGCTTTGCATGACTGGGAAGTTCCCATTATTGCGCTTTCAGGGGCTGTCATCGCGTTCGGGTGGGGGCTTGATGCTTATGGCCGCAAGGTCGATTGTCATGATACCGGATGCCATCACGGGCCTTGTGATACACGCAAGAAGCGGGCTCATGTCATTTTAAAGGTGGCGACGCTTTTGTTTATTGTGAATGTTACGGTCTATGTCGCGTTTCACAGGGGTATGGCAGTGGTCGTACCGGTAGTGGAAGAGACGCATCAGGGTCACATTCATTAATCATCATAAATCTCTTTTGGATCAAAGACTTTCTGATCTTTGTTAAAGCTAAGGATTGTATTTTTATTACCGATAGACACGCTGCGGTAAAAGCAGCTTTGGTAACCGGTATGACAGGCTGCCTCAGTTCCAGCGATTTCAACGCTGATCCATAAACAATCCTGATCGCAATCGACTTTCATCTCGATAACTTTTTGAACCATCCCACTGGTAGCGCCTTTGTGCCAAAGCGTAGAGCGGCTTCGTGACCAGTACCAGGCCTCTCTAGTTTCAATGGTTTTTTCCAAGGCTTCTTTGTTCATGAAGGCGAACATGAGAACCTCGCCAGTTTTGGCGCTGGTGGCGATGCAGGGAATGAGGCCGTCCTGATTAAACTTTGGTGTAAAGTCTGTGCCTTCTTCGCATTCGGTTTTGGATGGGTCTGTCATGGAATGATTTTATCGTCTCGAGATGGTTTTGTCGATCCACAGACGTTGCCGATAGTCAAAATAAAAGGATTTCCCTGTGTTGCCGCGCGGATCTTCGAATGTGCAGTAAAACTCTACTTGAGCATTGGGGTGGCCAAAACCATCGTGTAGTAAGACAGCGCGTGGGTATTTCACATGCTCTAGCTCAATTTTTTTGTCCTGAACTTTAATATGCTCGAGTACGTTATTATCCAGCTTTAAACGCTCCTTATTGGCCAGAACCCAGTCCACAGAGTTTTCACAAATGAGGCGGGCGAGTTTAAGCTCGTCCTCAACTTCTATCAGATAATCTTCATCATATGGATTATATACAGCCGCATAAAGAATGCCTATAATGACGATAGCCGCCACCCCCAGCTTGAAATTTGATTGTTCCTGAATGAAGCCGGGCAAGGCCATATTTAAATTCCTATTGATTTACGAGCCCTGTTATACTAGCAGAGTCTGTAAAATAATAAATCTATTGAAAGCGTATATGTCATTTAAAGAATTAGGGTTAAACGAAGATATCCTCAAAGCCATCGAAGAATGTGGCTATACGGAGCCAACACCTATTCAGGCACAGGCTATTCCGCATGTATTGATGACTCGTGATCTGGTTGGTCTGGCGCAGACGGGAACCGGTAAGACCGCCGGGTTTACCCTGCCGATGATTGAAATTCTGGCCGGTGGTCGTGCCAAGGCGCGGATGCCGCGCTCGCTGATCCTGGAGCCGACACGTGAGCTGGCTGCGCAGGTGGCACAAAATTTTGACACCTATGGTAAGTATACTAATTTGTCCAAGGCTCTGTTGACGGGCGGCACGTCGATGGACGAGCAAATTAAAAAGCTCGATCGTGGTGTTGATGTTTTGATTGCCACGCCGGGGCGGCTTCTTGATTTGTTTGGGCGTGGGCGGATTCTGCTCAATGATATTAAGGTGCTGGTGATCGATGAAGCTGACCGGATGCTCGATATGGGCTTTATACCGGATATTGAAAAGATTGTTTCGTTGTTGCCGCCATTGCGTCAGACTTTGCTGTTTTCAGCGACGATGCCGCCGGAGATTAAGGGGCTTACAAAAAAGTTTCTAAGCAATCCGCGCGAGGTCTCTGTCGCGCCGCCAGCCTCGCCTGCCGAGACGGTGGAGCAGTTTCTAGTCTGGACAGACGCTAAGAAAAAATATGATGTGCTTGAGGGGATTATCAAGGATGAAAAGGTGCAAAACGCCTTTGTCTTTTGCAATCGCAAACGTGACATAGCCGGGTTGGCATCGTGGCTAAAGAAAAAGGGATATAACGCCCAGCCTCTGCATGGAGATATGGCGCAAAGTGCCCGGACGCAGACACTGGCAGACTTTCAAGCCGATAAAATTACGTTATTGATTTGTTCGGATGTTGCGGCGCGTGGTCTTGATGTTAAAGGACTGTCGCACGTTTTCAATTATGATGTGCCGATGAACCCTGATGATTACGTTCACAGGATCGGTCGAACGGGGCGCGCGGGTTTAGATGGGCGGACGTGGATGTTGGCAACAAAAGCTGAGACGAAATATGTTGATCTCATTGAACAGCGGATCAAGAAAGCTATTCCTGTTGCTGGTAAGGGTGGTAAGAAACAGGACGATAAAAAAACCGCGCCCGTGAAAGAAGCCACTAAAGAACCTGCGCAGCAGAAGGAAAAAAAACAGCACCGGGAAAGGCAGCCTGAAAAGAAAGAGAGCCGTCCGGAGAAACGGCCTGAAAAAAAAGTAACGCCGCCGGAGAAACGGCCGCCACATAACGAGCAGGACGGCGATGATTCTGTGGTCGGTTTCGGCAATGAAATGCCTACATTTTTTGGTGGTGAAAAGAAAAATTAACGCCTGTTTTTAGCGATAAAACCTTGACCTCGAAGGTTATTCACAACACAATTTAGATAGTCAGCGCTTTCTTGCGTTATTTTCTTCATAAAAACCCTCAGTTTTATGGCTCAAACAGTCGTCAACAGGCAAAAAACAATACTAAAATATGGGAACAAAAGTCGGCTTTTTTCATTAATTGTCGGTTGTGTCGCCATGTTTTGGGGAAATATGGCCTTTTCACAAGTTTTGACAGGCTACGGCAATCAAACATCTTCAATGTCGACTGCTCCCAAGCTTATGACGAGGGCGATTGAAGAGCCTGTGAAGAAGGAAGCAAAGAAAGAAAAAGATGAAAGTTCTGTGTTTTCTAAAGAATCAACAAATGAACCTGTGGATTTGCAGGCCGACAACCTAACGCATGATGACCAGAACCAGATGATTGAGGCTTCGGGTAATGTCATGCTTGTGCAGGCTGGACGAATTCTGCGCGCTGATAAAATTACTTATAATTTGGCTAAGGATACGGTGGTGGCTTCGGGCCATGTGGTTTTGAACGAAGAGAATGGTGATATTCATTATGCCGAAGAGGTTCAGTTTAATGATCGTTTGAAAACCGGGTTTGTCAAAGGTCTGAAGACCTATCTCATTGACGGTTCGCGTTTTACAGCGCGAGATGGAGAGCGCAGGAGCGGTGTTAAAACAGTTATGCAGGACGCCAGTTATACACCTTGTGAAGAGTGCAGGGAGGACCCGGACAGGGAGCCGGTGTGGCAAATTAGAGCTTCCAAGGTTACCCATGACAGCGAGGGCCACGAAGTTTCCTACAACAATGCATGGTTTGAGCTTTGGGGCGTGCCGGTTGCTTATACGCCGTATTTTACGCATCCGGATGGAACCATTGCGCAACAGAGCGGCTTTTTGACACCGTCCGTCGGGTACAAAAGTGAATTGGGCGCTTTTGCCAGCACCAACTATTACTGGGCTATCGCGCCGGATAAGGATGCCACGATCGGGGTTACAGCGATGACAGAGGAGGCGCCGCTGGGGACGGCTGAGTATAGGCAGCGCTGGGATAATGCATCGCTTGAGTTGTCTGGTAGCGGAACCTACTCAACACGAACCAGAGATGAATCGGGTGTAAGTATCAAACAGGATGAAGAGGTGCGCGGTCATATATTTGGAAAAGCTGTGTGGGATATTGATGAAAAATGGCGCACGGGTGTAAATCTTGCGCTTGCGTCTGATGATCAATATACGAGGCAATACGATCTGAGTAGTGAAGATATACTTGAAAACGAAATTTATGCAGAGCGTTTTTCAGGTAGAAATTACACAGTGGCGCGCGCTTTGGCTTTCCAGGATTTGCGGGTTCGGGATACGCCGGTTGACCAACCCAATGTGGTGCCGGAAATTCTTACAAGCTTTGTGGGTGAGCCAGGGTCGGTTCCGGTTTTGGGTGGCCGTTGGCAGGTGGACGGATCGTTTCTGGGGCTGCGTCGTGAGGGTGATGATCAGGACCTCAATCGTCTGGGCGGTAAAATTGCCTGGCACAGGCGGTTTGTGTCGGGCCTGGGACTGGTGACCAGTGTTGACAGTGATGTACGGGGTGAGCTTTATAACGTGCGTGACAGGGACCGGGCAACGACTGTCTCAGGACTTGATAGGCAAACGACAGAAACTCGTGTGTTTCCTCAGGCGCATATTCAAAGTAGTTATCCGCTGGCCAGTGAGTTTAAGAAATTTCAGGCGGTGGTTGAGCCCATCGTGTCTTTGACGGCAGCGCCCAATATTGACATTAGCGATGATATTCCCAATGAAGACAGCCAGGATGTTCAGATTGATGCCAGCAATCTTTTTGAAGCCGACCGTTTTCCGGGACTGGACCGGGTTGAAGACAAGTCGCGTGTTACATATGGGCTTCGCACAGGAATTTATGGTTATGAGGGTAGCCATGCTGATGTATTTATAGGGCAGAGTTATCGCCTTGATGAGGATGACAATCCGTTTCCTGTGGGATCAGGGCTTAACAATCAGGAATCTGATGTCGTGGGGCAGCTTTCCGGACGCTATAAAGAGAATTATAACTTAAATTATCGCTTTCAGCTTGCCAGTGAGACTTTGGCTTCGCAAAGGCACGAAGTGGATGCCAGTGTCAATTGGGACCGTTTTCGGGCCAGCACTCGCTATCTGTTTGCAAAAGGGTTGGCCGGCACGGATATTACCGAAAGCCGGGAGCAGATACAGGGTGGAGCCTCTTATGACGTCACGAAATCCTGGCGCGTGGGGGGTGGAGCCACCCAGGATCTGGGAGACAAGCCGGGGCTGAGAAGGGCCTATGGAAGCATTGATTATCAAGGGCAATGTGTCTCTTTGGGGCTGACAGGACAGAAGAATCTAACAGATGACTCATCAGGAGACAGTGATACGGAAATTGTATTCCGGATTGGCCTCAAGAATCTCGGTGAATTTGAGGCCTCGGGCTTGCGTGTAGATGGCTCGGAAGAATAGACTACAAGTACGCCCGAGCTTTGTAGAACATAACGAGAGCACTATAATCCGTGAATTTGATTATCGATCCCAGTATCCACATGTGGTTTGCTCTGGCCTTAACGGTTTTTGCCGTTTTTGGTTTTGTGAAAGAAAAAGTACCGCTTGAGGTCACCAGTATTGCGTTGTTAACGCTGCTGCTGCTTTTTGGCCAGATTTTCCCTCTGGAGGACGCCAACGGGAATAATCTTTTGAATTCAGTTTCTTTGTTGGCAGGGTTTTCTAATCCATCTCTTATTGCTGTGCTGGCTTTGCTTGTTATGGGGCAGGGCATTATCCAGACCGACGCTCTGCGGCTGGTTATCAATGTTTTTATGGTGCGGAATAAAAAGCTGATATGGGTGTCGATGATCGGCATTTTTGTGTTCGTCATGGTCGTTAGCGCTTTTATGAACAATACGCCGCTGGTCATTATAGCCATTCCTGTATTGCAGGCTCTTGCCCATTCAGCAGGGGTATCACAGAGCCGCATTATGATTCCGCTTAGCTATGTCGCCATTTTGGGCGGTATGACGACGCTGATTGGTTCTTCCACCAACCTGCTTGTTTCCAGTTCGATGACAGAGCTGGGCTATGAGCCGCTACAGTTCTTCGATTTTGTCGTGCCGGGTGCCATGCTGGCTGCCGTAGGCTTTGTCTATGTCATCTTGTTTGTTCCTAGAATTTTACCTGATCGGTCCTCAATGGCCAGAGATCTGGCCGGTGATGAAAAAGAGTTTGTGGCGGAGCTTCATATCGCAGAAGACAGCAAGCTCATTGGAGCTGAATGCCAGGAGGGCCAGTTTTCCGAGCTGCATAATTTAAAAGTTAAAATGATTCAACGTAGTGGCCATCTTATTTTACCGCCCTTTGAAGGGTATAAGATCGAGAGCGATGACATCATGATTGTGGCGGCAACGCGTCAAACATTGACTGATTTGTTATCAAAATTTCCTGGATTTTTACTTTCTGAAGAAGAAACAAAGGTTATTGAAAAACAAAACCAGGAAGAGGCTGAAGAAGATGGGCCGGCATCGGAGACGGCGACGGCAGAAACCAGGGTTCTTGCAGAAATTATGATTACGCCGGCATCGCGGATGATTGATATGTCTTTGGATCATGTGCGCTTTCACAGGCAGTTTGGAACAGTGGTGCTGGGTATTCAGCGTCGTGCGCGTGTTGTCAGGAGGCGGCTGGGGCGGATCAGGCTGGAATCCGGAGATGTGTTGCTTGTAACCGGCAAAAGAAGTGTTGTCGATTCCTTGCGTGACAATCCTGATTTTATCGTATTGTCCGGCTCTAAAATTGATTTGCCTGTGCCGAAGAAAGCACCGATTGCCGCGGGTATCTTTTTGGCGGCGGTCACTTTGGCGGCGACAGGGATTTTGTCTATTCCTGTGGCGGCGATTGCCGGGGCGGTGATGATGATCGCGACCGGTTGCCTGAATATTCGCCAGGCAACACGTGCCATTGATAGAAAGATATTTCTTCTCGTGGGATCAATGCTGGCGCTTGGGGTTGCGTTGCAGGCCACAGGTGGGGCTCGATATATAGCCGAGTTGATTTTATCCGTTCCTATGGCAGATTCACCACTGGTAATGGCCTCTATTCTTTTTATTCTTGTTGCGATCACAACCAATATTTTGACCAACAATGCCTGCGCTATTTTGTTTACGCCAATTGCACTTAATCTAGCTGGGAGTTTGGATGTAAGTCCGGAGTTAAGCACCGATATCGCTTTCATTTTTGCGTTAACAGTGGTGTTTGGTGCGAACTGTTCCTTTGCGTCGCCGATAGGCTACCAGACAAACTTGTTGGTGATGGGGCCGGGACATTACCGCTTTCGGGACTTTCTTAAGGCCGGGGTGCCGCTTGTTATCGTGCTTTGGATAACGTATATATTTATTGCCAAATATTACTTCGGGCTTTAGCGCCATGAGTTTATCGCATTACAATCCGTCAGAGCGTTATCGTCAAAGAAGCTTGCATCGCGTTCTTTCTGTTGTTCGCGTTCTTCTTACTCTTTGTTTGTCGGGTGGTGTCGGGTTTTGGCTGGGGCATCTTAGCGCAGGTCAGGACATCATAACCTTGCAAGCCGAACGTGATGTTTTGGCTGAACAAAGGGATAGCCTGCAGGACAATATAACGCGTATCAGGGCCGAGGCACAAACGGCCAATGCAAGGCTGGGCCAGCTTCAGGACACGTATGAAGAAACAATTCCCGAAGGCCCCATGCGTGATCTGATGGCTCTTGTAAAAAAACAATTAGATGAAGGGATGGATCCGCAGCGCTTGTTTATGGCCGTAGAATCTGCCCGCCCACCAAGAAATTGTAGCGAGATAGAGACGAAACGATTTGTGGTTTCAACGCCTGCTTATGACGGGCCAGATAGTCAGATTACCGTGGCTGAAAACATGATTTCAATCTCAGGAAATGGTTCTTCTGCGCGTAATGACAAGGGGCAGCCGGAGGCATGGTATGATCCATCCAGAAAGGTTCACCTGGTTTTTGCGCTGGTGGATAGTGAGGAACAAAAAGTAGATGGCGTTCTGCCGCTGCATCATTCCGTGGTTTCTGGCGAAAGAGAGTATCGTTTTACAGTTTCCGACGGCGCGCGATCTTTTGCAAAAGTGACATTTGATAGTTGTGATTATCCCTAGAGCTTCTTTTGTTCGATAATATTTATGAAGAGGGGTTTCAGAGGGGCTTCTATATTGAGATTAAGCGCAACCGGGCGTTTTTCAAACAAATCCGGATTGTGACCTCTGGCGTTAATTATGATTTTGCTGACGCCATTTAACGGCCCGTCTATACGAATTTCAAAGAAATCATAATGATAATTTTCGAGTGCCATCCGTGCCGTTTCCAGATAAAGGTCGTCGCCCTGTAGGAAGGCTGGTATTTTGGATGGTGTGAACCTGATAATGCCGGGGCCGGCGTTTTTTAACAGGCCGTCTTTTACAAAAAATTCACCCTCTTTGATTTTGATCGGCATGGCGCCTTTCAACAGGCCGTACAGAAACAAGCCCTCTATATCGAGAGTCGTGCCAGCTTCACCAAGATTGATATCAGCAAGGCTGAGGATAAAATTTCCGAGGTCTTTTCCTTCACCGAGTATTATGGGTGTGCTGCCAATTTTTCCGCCAAACAGATCAAGCGTGGCTTTGTCGATGGCTATTTTTTTACCGTTTTGTATAGAGAGTTCTGCCTGGCCGTTTTGTTCAATCGTATTTTTAAGAGGAAGCGAGAATGAAATCTTTTGTCCTTTGGGTGTTGAAAAAGATGTCAGGTCATCAAAGGTGATTGTGCTGTTGATGTTTTTTATATCCAGCGGCCCCAGTGCCAAAGCGGCATCCTTTATGGTTGTGCTGATGAACCCTTTTGTCGTGATGTTGGCGTCTTTAAAGTTCGTCTGGAACTCACCATTGACGAGTAGGCTGCCCTTTGAGGGTGCGGTCAATAAGGTGGATGGCATCGACAGTGTGCCTGAGGCCGTTTTGGATTCGTTGTCAATTTTTCCATTTCCCTTGAGGTTGATGGAACCGTTTTCGTTCTGGATGTTGTAAGAAAGGTTGGTGTGATTTCCTCCTCCTTCTTGTGATAGCGTCTGAAATTCCAGCGATAACCCGCCTATGTGATCGAGAAAAGCGGGGTAGTGTACTTCTTTTGCAAGCGCCCTGTTGGCTTTCAGATACATAAACAAGTCAGAGAGTTTTTCTGTATGAACAGAACCGTTCAGCTCCTGAAGATTTAATCCATTGGGCAGGTTTAATGTGAATTCTATACCTTCCTGGCCGACTGATTTTCCGCCAGCGAGTATCGTGTGGTGACCCGTATTGCCGTTTATAGTGGCGCTGATGCTGTGCCATGGCAGATCAAACAGCGTCATGCCGCCAGCCGCCAGCTGCATCATGAATTCCGGATGTTTTCCTTGTGCGCCGGACATATTGGCCGTGCCGTTAATTCTGGTGGCCTTGAGGGTGGGGAGATCAATTTTTCCCTGATCGATATCAAGGTCAGCCTGCCATAAGCCGGAACTTTTTAGATATCCTTTGATCTTGGCGTTGGCGCTGAATCGGCTCTGCGTCCCCGAAACGGTTCCTTTGAATTCTGTGCCGCTTAAAGCCGTTTGTCGTAGCTGCAGGTTATACTTAAGATTAACACCGCCGATTGCATTCAATAGAAGGTCCAGGCTTCCATTTTGAATATTGATGGTTTTTATCGAAGATAAATCTTTTTTGTCTTTGTTATTTTTCCAGCCCCAGCCCGCGATCGAAATTTTATTATCTTTTTTTATTTCTCCGGTTAGCGAAAGACCTTCGATTGTAAGCTCGCTAATGAAGCTGCCGGTTACAAATCCAGTCCAGGAATATTTTGCTGTAATGCTTTTGGCGGTGCTGAAGCCTTTGTCGTCGAGTTTAATGTCGCGTAATACAATTTTTCCTTTTCGGGATTCTACTTTTTGAACGGTAGCCTCTGTAAAACCCAAAGCGCTTAAGGATGTTATGGCGCTTTGCTCCGCGCGAGAGGGGAGGTAAAAAGATAAAGCCAGCGGCATACCGGCTAGAGTGATGACAACAAGTGTCAGAAAAATAAGAAAAATCCTGCGCATCCTATGAAGATACGTCTAAACGTCGATATCTTCAATGAATTCGGCATTGTCCTGAATAAAGCGGAAACGGGCCTCGGCATTTTTACCCATAAGGCGGTCGACGAGGTCGTCTGTTTCACTTTTGCCGTTGTTCTGTGCCCCGATGTCTGCGGCCATTTCTTCGGTGAGGCCTAGCGTGGCCATGACATCGGGCAAGGTAATGCGAAGCAGAGTACGACTTTTGGGGTTCATAGTGGTTTCTTTGAGCTGGGCTGCCGGCATTTCGCCAAGGCCTTTAAAGCGGCTGACCTCAACCTTTGATTTCCCCTTGAATGTGGTTTCCATCAACTTGTCTTTATGGTCATCGTCTTTGGCATAGGCACTTTCTGTGCCGCTCACGAGGCGGTAAAGGGGTGGCTGGGCCATATAAAGGTGTCCATTTTCGATGAGGCCGCGCATCTGCGTGTAGAAAAATGTGATGAGCAGTGAGGCAATATGGGCACCGTCAACATCGGCATCAGTCATGATGATAACGCGCTCATAACGCAGATTGGAGGTGTTAAAATTATCGCCAACACCACAGCCGAGCGCCTGTATCAAATCCTGGATTTCCTGATTGGCACGAATTTTATCAACGCCGGCGCTGACAACATTAAGGATTTTACCACGAAGAGGCAGAATTGCTTGTGTCTCACGATTGCGCCCCTGTTTGGCAGAGCCACCAGCACTGTCTCCCTCAACAATAAAAATTTCAGTATCTTCCGAGCCTCTGCGGGAGCAATCGGCGAGCTTGCCAGGCAGACGCAGTTTACGAGTTGCTGATTTGCGCGCCATGGCTTTGTCATCGCGCCGTCGTTGTCGTTCTTCTGCGCGCTCGATAAGGACTGTCAGTAATTGATTGCTGGTGGCCGGGTCACTGGAAAGCCAGTGATCGAAATGATCCTTGATTGCGGTATCTACCCATTTTGTGGCCTCGGCATTGGCCAGTTTTTCCTTGGTTTGACCCTGGAATTGCGGCTCCTTGATAAAGACAGAAAGGATAATGGCCGCGCCAGAGATGACGTCATCAGCTGTTATAACGGAAGCCTTCTTTTGTCCGCTCATCTCTCCGTAGTTGCGCAGGCTGCGGGCAAGGGCGGTGCGTAGGCCGTTTTCATGAGTGCCGCCTTGTGGGGTTGGGATGGTGTTGCAGTACGAATGTGAAAATCCTTCACCGTCTTCGGGCCAGGTAATTGCAAACTCTATCTTGCCGGCTTTATCGGGTAGGTTGGCTTTGCCGGCAAAGGGCTCGGCTGTGATCGTTGATCGTTCATGCAAAGAGGTTTCCAAGAAATCTTTTAGTCCGCCGGGGAAGTGTAGCGTTTCTTCCGCAGGTGTTTTTTCTCCGCTACCAAGAAGGGAAGGGTCGCAACGCCAGCGGATTTCTACGCCGGAAAACAGGTAAGCTTTGGAGCGCGCCATTTGATAGAGCCATGACGGCTTGAATTTTGCCTTCTTGCCAAAAATGTCTGGATCGGGGTGAAAGCACACGACCGTACCGCGCCGATTGTTGGTTTTGCCAAGGTCTTCGAGTTTTGATGTCGGGGCGCCTCTCGAAAAACTTTGCTTATGAATTTTTTTATCACGTGCGACTTCTATCCACATTTCATCTGATAGGGCATTCACGACAGATATACCAACGCCGTGCAGTCCGCCGGACGTCTGATAGGCTTTGTCACTGAATTTGCCGCCGGAATGCAGCGTGGTCATGATTACCTCAAGCGCAGATTTCTTAGGAAACTTTGGATGTTTATCAACCGGAATGCCGCGCCCATTGTCTTTAATGGTTACTAAATTGTCGACATCTAGATTAATTTCAATCCAGTCGGCATGACCGGCAACGGCTTCATCCATAGAGTTGTCGAGTACTTCTCCGACCAAATGGTGCAAGGCTCGTTCATCCGTGCCGCCGATATACATGCCCGGTCTGCGCCGAACGGGTTCCAGCCCTTCCAGAACCTCAATATCGGAAGCGTCGTAGGAATTTCCACTTTTTGTTTTGGCTGAGCCAAAAAGATCGGACATAGGAATATCACCAGAATCAGTAAGAGTTTTCGCAGTTTAGCCTTATCATCCCTTATCGCTATATCCTCTATAAATCAATAGTTTTGGACGTTTAAGGCCAAGATATGGTAGAGTAATAAGGCGAGTGAATTTGTGTGTGATAAAGAATAAGGCGGTTATTTTGAAGAAAAAATATATAAAACAGACTTATTATTTTCTTTTTATGATCATGTGTGGCTGCGCTCTTTCTGCTGTAGCCGCGCAGGCACAGGAAATCCTTGAGCGTTTTAGTGCGCCTCTTCCGGTTGTTGAAGAGTTGGAGCGCGCTGCTTTTGAAGAGGCTACGGCTCTGCACGAGGAGACTCCGGGTGATGATGAAGTTATTTCTTATAGTGTCCGGCTGCCAAAAACATGGAAGCTAGCCACAGACAGGTTAAGCAATTATTCGATAAGCAATCGTCTTCTTGGCGAAGTAGCGCGTTATTACGGGCCCTCTGAGTTTGGTTCAAGAAGCCGTTTTACAGTAGAGGTGCTTGCGCTGGAGTATCAGGTGTCGGCACAACAATGGTTTTTGCAGCACGTGCTGGCGAGTGGGTATACCCTTCAGGGTATGAAAGTCCACAATGACCGTAAGGTTGAGGCCATTCTCGTTAAAATTGAAAAGGACACCACTTATATTGTTCGGGCTGTTGCACAAATTAACGGCAAAAGAATAATTTTGGCTCAGTATTCTATTGTTGATGCCAGCTGGCCAACAGAGCAAGGTATGCAGGCGGCTTCGGTAGGTTCTTTTGAATTGAAAACTGATAAAGTAGAGACTATTGAGGAAATGTTACTCTTTCAATTCCTTGATATTGCAGAATTCAAATATCCAAAAACGTGGGATTTGCGAGCGCCGCCGTTGCGCTCTATTGATAGAATGTTGGTTAAGCTTTCTAGCCTCACCAAAGGCAGAACACTGAATGGTCAGATGGAATTACATCTGGTTTCCACCTATATATCAGAGTCATTAGATGATGAAATTGATCGGTTTAGAGGGGAGCTAGAAGAAAAAGGTCTTCTTTTGGGCAAGCTCATTGAAAAAAAAGAGGGCTATGAATTTGATGAATATATGGAATTTGCATTGGTAGATGTTTATGCGGCCACTGATGCGGAAAACAAAATGCTGGATTATGAGCTGTGGATTACTACAATGTCTTCTGGCAGCTATTACTATTTTTTGACTTTATTAACGCCGTCACGTAACTCGGACTTTTTTGTTTGGTCAAGAAATACTGAAACTTATAAGCTGGTTGTAGAATCCGTAGCCCCTCAGGAAGAGAGTCTTGTAGACGAATAAGCTTTTCTAGCAAGAATAATACATGAAATATTCAATCGGATGGATCATGGTTTCGTACGCTTCAACTTCTTCCATCTTCAGTTCGATATAGGCATCGATCACATCTTTGGTGAAAACATCACCTTTCAATAGAAAGTCATGATTGTCTTTTAACGCTGTCAAAGCCTGACGGAGCGAACCACATACAGTTGGGATGCTGGCGAGTTCTTTTTCGGGCAGCTCATATAAATTTTTATCCATGGCCTCACCCGGATGGATTTTGTTTTCAATACCGTCCAGCCCGGCCATAAGCATTGCCGCAAAAGCAAGATAAGGATTGGCAGCGGGGTCAGGGAAGCGAACCTCCACGCGCTTGGCATTGGAGGATGTGGCTTGAGGAATACGGCAGGCGGCGCTGCGGTTGCGGGCCGAGTAAGCCAGCAGGACAGGGGCCTCGTAACCTGGTATCAGGCGCTTGTAGCTGTTTGTTGTGGGGTTGGTGAAAGCATTCAGGGTGCGCGCATGTTTGATAATGCCACCAATGTAATAAAGCGCTGTTTCCGACAGGTCGCTATAACCATCGCCGGTGAAGACCGGCTTGCCGCTTTTCCAGATCGATTGATGGCAATGCATGCCAGAGCCGTTATCGCCATAAAGCGGCTTCGGCAGGAAGGTCGCCGTTTTGCCATAGCTGTGGGCGACATTATGGACAACATGTTTGTAAATCTGAACATTATCGGCGCTGTCAGTCAGAGTTGAATATTCAAAACCAATCTCGCACTGGCTAGGGGCAACTTCATGGTGATGCTTTTCAACACCAAGACCCATGCTTTGCATGACCGTGACCATTTCACCGCGAATATCAGACAGGCTATCAATAGGGCTTTCAGGGAAGTAGCCGCCTTTAACGCCGGGGCGATGGCCTGTGTTGCCCTCGTTATAGTGGCGTCCGCTGTTGTAAGGGCCTTCAGGGCTGTCGACTTCAAAGCCGACTTTGTTCATGTCCATATGAATTTTAACGTCTTCAAAGACAAAGAATTCGGCTTCAGGGCCAAAATAGGACGCATCGCCAACACCCAGCTTTTTAAGATGGCTTTCTGCCGATTTGGCAATGAAGCGCGGGTCACGGTTGTAGGGCTTGCCGGTTGAGGGCTCGTATACATCACAGAAGATTTTGATGGTGTTCTGGGCTGCAAAGGGGTCGATAGAGACTTTGTTAATATCGGGCCTTAAATTCATGTCGGATTCATGGATAGCTTTCCAGCCAGCGATGGAGGAGCCGTCAAAGAAAATACCGTTTTCAATCATATCCTTGTCAAAAACACTGGCGTGTTGGGCTGTATGCTGCCATTTGCCGCGTAAGTCGGTAAAATTGCAATCAATGAACTGAATGCCGTTTTCGGCAATAAATTTCAGCAAATCGCTGGATGTCTTGAATTTTAAGGGTTGAGCAGCCAC
Organism: Alphaproteobacteria bacterium; assembly: GCA_021775965.1. Classification (GTDB taxonomy): domain Bacteria; phylum Pseudomonadota; class Alphaproteobacteria; order Micavibrionales; family Micavibrionaceae; genus UBA5701. The sequence continues at coordinate 75,094 of JAJFGV010000014.1, read as the reverse complement.
AAAAATCCTCCGTTTAAGCCATTGAAAACTTGACCAGAGCTAGCACAAACCTATAAAGAAGACAATCTGAATTGAGCATCAGCTATGGCGGCCGTAGCTCAGCTGGTAGAGCCCTCGGTTGTGATCCGAGTGGTCGCGGGTTCGAATCCCGTCGGTCGCCCCAGCTTCCACATAGCCCGTGAAATCACCATTTAGGAGGTTTTAAGGGATTTATCTTGAATTCCCTTTGGTTTTCTGGTTTTTAGGGGCGGTTATGGCCCAAGAGAAGTTTGTGCGGGTGTGGCGGAATGGTAGACGCGCTGGTTTTAGGTACCAGTGGCTTAGGCCGTGGAGGTTCAAGTCCTCTCACCCGCACCAGGCCATCGATTAAACAGGAAAGAAAATAGTATGCAGGTAAAAGAATTAAAACAGAGTGGCTTAGAGCATGAACTTGAAGTGACGGTTAAAGCTGATGATATCGACAAACGCGTTGATGTCCGCCTTAAGGAAGTCGGTAAAACCATGAAAATGCCGGGATTTCGTCCGGGTAAGGTGCCGCTTAAGATTCTTAAGCAAAAATACGGCAAGGCTATTATGGGCGAGGTTTTAGAAGCCGCTGTTAATGATACATCTGTGAAGGTTCTGAAAGACAAAAAGCTACAACCCGCTATGAAGCCCAATATTGAGGTTAAATCCTTTGATGAGGGGCAAGATCTCGTCTATGCGATGAAAGTCGAAGTTTTACCGGAATTCAAGGTTAAGGATTTCAAGGGCGTTAAGCTGGAAAAGCCTGTTGCCAAGCCTGATGACAAGGCCGTGAGCGAAGCGCTTGAGCGTATTGCCGGACAGCGCACATCCTCCGAGCCGATCAAAGGTGATCGTGCGTCCAAGAAGGGCGACATTCTGGTGTTTGACTTTAGTGGCCGCACAGCCGATGACAATGTCGAGCATGAAGGCATGCAAGCGGATGGTCATCAATTGGAGCTGGGTAGTAACCAGTTTATTCCTGGCTTTGAGGATCAGCTTATCGGTCAAAAAGCCGGTGAAAAGGTTGAGGTTAAAGTTAGTTTTCCCAAGGAATACGGTGCCAAGGAACTGGCTGGGCGTGATGCGATTTTTGATTGTGATATCAAAGAAATTCGTGAGCTGGCTGAAGCCAAGATCGATGATGAATTCGCCAAGTCGCTTGGTATGGATGATCTGGCAGCTTTGAAAAAGGCTGTGGAAGAGCAGATGAGCAAGGAATTCGACGGCCATAGCCGTTTGAAGCTCAAGAAGGCGCTACTGGATCATCTCGACGACAATCATGATTTTGAAGTGCCGCCTGGCATGTTGGAGCTGGAATATAACAATATTACCCAGCAAATCGAAATGGAGCGCCAGCAAACCCCACAAGAGGATGCGCCTGAGCTTTCCGACGATGAAAAAGCGGAGCTTAAGCAAATAGCCGAGCGCCGCGTGCGTTTGGGGCTGATCCTGTCGGAAGTGGGCAACAGCAATAATATTAAGATCTCTGATCCTGAGTTGCAAAAATCCGTGATTACGGAGGCGCAGAAATATCCTGGTCAGGAAAAGGAAGTTTTTGATTACTTCTCCAAGAACCCGCAGGCGCTGGAAAGTCTTCGTGCGCCGCTATTTGAGGATAAGGTTGTCGATTTTATTCTGGAGCTGGCTGAGGTCAAAGAGGTTTCGGTAACGGTTGAAGAACTGACAGCTGAGGAAGAAGAGGACGAGGCACCGAAGAAGAAGCCGGCTGCTAAGAAAAAGGATTCTACAGCTAAAAAACCGGATTCATCCAAGGAGGAGGCTAAAAAGCCCGCTGCCGCTAAAAAGAAGTCCACAGCCAAGAAAAAAGCCTCTTAATAGAGTTCATTCCATACTTGAACAAAGAAGCGGGGCGCGATACGGTTTGTTTGCCTTTAGTCACCAATGGAAAGAAGCAAAATGAGCGAACGCAGCCCCCTTGAAGTTTACGACAATCACCTTGTCCCCACCGTTATCGAGCAAACCAATCGCGGCGAGCGGGCTTTTGATATTTACTCCCGCCTGCTGAAAGAGCGTATTATCTTTCTCACCGGCGAGGTGAATGATCATGTCTCCAGCCTGATCTGTGCGCAGCTGCTCTTTTTGGAATCAGAAAATCCGAAAAAGGACATTTCTTTTTACATCAATTCACCCGGTGGCGTTGTGACGTCAGGTCTGGCGATGTACGACACCATGCAATATATCAAGCCGCAGGTTTCAACCGTATGTATTGGTCAGGCTGCGTCTATGGGATCGCTTTTGCTTACAGCTGGCCAGAAAGGCAAGCGTTATGCCCTTCCCAATGCCCGAATTATGGTTCACCAGCCCTCCGGTGGTGCGCAAGGGCAGGCCTCTGACATCGAGATCCAGGCCCGGGAAATCCTGCGTCTGCGGGAACGCCTGAACAATATGTATGTTAAACATACCGGGCAAAAGCTGGCAGCTATTGAAAAAGCCATGGATCGCGATAAATTTATGAGTGGAGAGGAAGCCAAGGATTTCGGGCTTGTTGATCATGTGGTTGAATCGCACCCGGAAGAGCTTGGCGGCGATGATAAGAAAAAATAAAGACTTTCTGCGGTAGAATTAAGTTAAGCATAGATTAATAAATGCGTCCTATACTAAGAAGTCTGAACACAGGTTAGGCATAAGGTTTAAGCAATAATGTTAGGTTCCAAAGGCAATACATACGCCGTTCTTCCCTTGCGGGATATCGTCGTTTTTCCACACATGATCGTGCCTCTTTTTGTTGGCCGTGAAAAATCTGTGCGGGCGCTTGAGCATGTCATGGCCGAAGACAAGCAGATATTGCTCATCACACAAAAATCACCCTCCGAGGATGATCCCAGCGCAGCCCAGCTTTATGATGTTGGTACCATCGGCACAATTTTACAGCTTCTCAAATTGCCGGATGGCACCGTGAAGGTGTTGGTCGAAGGTGGTGAGCGTATTCGGGTTACAAAATTCGATGATAATGCGGATTACATGGAGGCAACCGCCGAAGAAATTAAAGATGAGACGGTGCTTGATGATGATCTTGAAGCGTTGTCGCGCGCGGTTATGACTCAGTTTGAACAATACGTGAAGCTGAATAAAAAGATTCCGCCCGAAGTTATTGTTTCCATCAATCAGATTGAAGAGCCACCAAAGATGGCGGATACGATTGCTTCGCATTTGGCGCTTAAGATTGATCAAAAGCAGGAACTGCTTGAAATTCCAGATACTGGCGGCCGGCTGGAAAAGATTTACAGCTTTATGGAGGGCGAAATCGGCGTCCTTCAGGTTGAAAAACGTATTCGTGGCCGCGTTAAGCGCCAGATGGAAAAAACCCAGCGCGAGTATTATCTGAACGAGCAAATGAAGGCTATTCAGAAAGAGCTTGGCGAATCCGAAGACGGGCTGGACGAAATTGGCGAGCTTGAGAAGAGAATCGAAGAAACAAAGCTTTCAAAAGAGGCTCGAGAGCGTGCAACGACAGAGATTAAAAAATTACGTCAGATGAGTCCGATGTCGGCGGAAGCCACTGTGGTGCGCAATTATCTCGACTGGATTTTGAACGTGCCGTGGAACAAGCGCAGCCGCGTTAAAAAAGATATCAAGGTCGCAAAGTCAACTTTGAATAAGGACCATTACGGGCTGGAGAAGGTCAAAGAGCGTATTCTTGAATATCTGGCCGTGCAGCTTCGTACCAAAAAGGTTAAGGGCCCGATTCTTTGTCTGGTTGGTCCGCCTGGTGTTGGTAAAACCTCTCTGGGGCAATCGATTGCCAAAGCAACGAATCGTAATTTTGTCCGTATGTCGCTGGGTGGTGTGCGTGATGAGAGTGAAATCCGCGGTCACCGCCGTACTTATATTGGTGCGATGCCTGGTAAAGTCATACAGGGTATGAAGAAGGCCAAGACCAGCAATCCGCTGTTCTTGCTGGATGAGGTTGATAAGCTTGGTTCTGATTGGCGCGGTGATCCAAGCTCTGCGCTGCTGGAAGTTTTAGACCCCGAGCAAAATCATACATTCAACGATCATTATCTGGAGCTGGATTACGATCTGTCCGATGTTATGTTTGTCTGTACAGCCAATAGCATTGCCGGCATGCCAAGACCATTGCTTGATCGCATGGAGATTATTCGCATCTCAGGCTATACCGAAGATGAAAAACTGGAAATCGTAAAGCGCCATTTACTCAAAAAACAAAAGAAGGCCGCCGGGCTTAAAAAAGATGAGCTCTCGGTCAGCGATAATTCTATTCGTCACTTGATCCAGTATTACACACGTGAAGCCGGTGTTCGGAATCTTGAGCGTGAGCTTGCCAATCTGTGCCGCAAGGCGATCAAGGATATCCTGATGAAGGGCAAGACAAAAATTTCCCTGACGCCGCGCAATATTGGTAAATATGCCGGGGTTAAAAAATACCGCTATGGCGAAATTGAAGATGAGCATCGTATTGGGGTTGTTAACGGTCTGGCTTACACAGAGACGGGCGGCGACCTTCTGTCTGTTGAAGCTGTCAGTATGCCCGGTAAAGACGGCAAGGTTACAACGACCGGTAATATCAAGGAAGTTATGAAAGAGTCCGTGACGGTGGCCGAGATGCTAATCAAGTCGCGCGCGGCGCAATACGGTATTGACTATGAGACACTCAAAACGATGCAGATCCATGTTCACGTGCCCGAAGGCGCAACGCCTAAAGACGGTCCGTCAGCGGGCGCTGCGATGGTCACGGCGATTGTATCGGCGCTGTCAGGTATTGAGATTCGCAGGGACCTTGCGATGACCGGCGAGGTAAACTTACGCGGTAACGTTACGGCAATTGGTGGCCTGAAAGAAAAATTACTGGCCGCGTTACGTGGTGGAATCACAAAAGTTCTTATCCCGGCGGACAACGAAAAAGATCTTGCGGAGATTCCTGCCAACGTTATCAAAGGCATGGAAATCGTTCCTGTGCGCACGATTGACGAGGTGCTCACCCATGCCCTTTTGGACATGCCTCAGCCGCTCAGTGACGAAAATAGTGACGATTTGGCCAAAATTTCGTCAAAAAGTACGGAAAACAAGGGTGAGGGCGTAATTCGCCATTGACTCCAGTAAACGAAAAGTCCTAAAAGAATCCTACCACTTGGAAAAAAGCCCAGAAAACCTTAGGTCTTCAAGGATTTTTTCCATCATCTGGTTGGATCAAAATCATTTTGTGAAGACCGTTTTGCTTAAACTCTAACCAAAGGGGGCTCCCGTGAATAAGCAAGATCTCGTAGCAACAGTTGCTAAACAAACCGATATCTCTAAACAAAAGGCCGCAGACGCTGTTGATGCCGTTATTGACGCCATTAAAGCAAGTCTGAAAAAAGGCGACGATGTTCGTCTGGTTGGCTTCGGTACATTCTCTGTGGCGCAGCGCGCTGCAACGACTGGCCGTAACCCGCGTACAGGTGAGCCGATCAAAATTCCTGCTTCTAAACAGCCTAAGTTTAAAGCCGGTAAAGACCTAAAAGAAGCTGTTAACAAAAAGAAATAGTCTTTTTGACAGATATTGAAGTTTCGGCCATGCATAATTGTATGGCCGAAATTTTTTGGAGGCTTGCATTTTTTTCGATAAGTGATTACTGATAATCGCTTATCGTAAGGGCGATTAGCTCAGTGGTAGAGCGCCTCGTTTACACCGAGGATGTCGGGAGTTCGACCCTCTCATCGCCCACCACTGCTTCGCGCAGCGAACACAGTAGTTTTATAGCGAACAGTGACTCTGCGAAGCCTTGGCGAAGCAGAGCGTATTGGCAAGCTATTTTAAAAAACAAAACAAGGGGATTTCTCATGAGACGGATATTTTTACTTCTTCCAATTCTTTTGCTTGGTGCGTGCACGACACCGCTTGCTGTGGGTGTAGAAAAGCATGAGCAGCATTTTGATACTGCCTCGGTACCTTCAAACCACGGGCTTGTTTATTTTTATCGTGATTCTAAATTCGTAGGGTGGGCTCGTGGTATTTATGTAACAGCCGATGGAGAAAGAGTGGGGGCTCTCAATAGTGGAACCTATTTTGTATATGAGGCTGCGCCAGGTAAGCATGCCTTTTCCGTAGAAAATTGGATGCATGATAATCCTACTAGAACAATTGATGTAGCGGCTGGAAAAAAATACTACATGGAAGGTACCCTTGAAATGGGGTTCTGGGATGCTATGCCCCGTCTTAAGATTGTGCATGAACAAGAGGGTGAGGCCGCTATTCAGAGCTTGAAGTATTCAACACTTAAAACAACAGGCGAACCTGAAGAGCCGGTGAAATCTCCTAAAGAGTAAGAGAGCTGTAACCTAGAATATCCGCAAGATTGCACTTTGCTGTTGGCCGACCAGAGACAGAACGGTGACAGCAAGTGCCTGTCTTGTTTGGACGGCAAGCAAATTGGCGCCTTCTTCATTTTGATCTGCGACGGTTAGATCGTCAGCGCCCGCTGTTAATGTATTGACAGTTTTTTCGGTGAAGCTGCGGCGGCTCTGAACGATAGATAAATCATTCGAGATGGATTGCCCAAAATTGCGAACAGCTTTGATAGCGGTGCGCGCTCTATCTACTGCTAACTGTGCGCCGAGATTTGTACTGAAGCGTGCTGTATCAAAGCCAAGACCTGAAGCCGTAAAATCAACGCCTTCAGTTAATAGCGAGTTGTTACGTTCCTCATTAAAAAAAGTAATGAGGTCATCTTCCTTGAGAAGATTAACACCGCGGAAACGTGCATCTTCGACGATACCGTCAATTTGTTCCAGGATGTTGTTATAATCGCCTTCAAGCTGTGTGATTTGTTCGGCTGTGGGTCCGCCGACACTGCCCAAACGAATAGAGTCGGTGTCGGCGTTGGCTAAATAAATGGGAGCGCCAACATTGAAACCAAAAAATGCAAGGGTAATGGCATTGCTGCTTAGGCCCGTTTCAATTGATTCAACGGTTGGATCAATGGCTCTGATAATCAGTTGGCCTGTCTCCTCATTAAAGTCAGCTTCAAGACTATCGTTGAGATTGGGACTGTTGTTGACTGCGTCTATTAAGCCCTGCACGGTCTGAGTGGCATCAAGAACAATGGATTGTGTTTGGCCACTATTCACACCGATTTGGAAAGTATCGGCAGCTGCATTGAGGCCAAAGAATAATAAAGTATTATTGGCACCTTCGAGCTGTGAAAGCCTGTCGCTTCTTTGGGCAACGCGATTGGTGACTGTGTCAAAAAGCTGGAAGGATGTAATCTGTCTGGTGGCGACGACAGTGGCCTGCACTTCGTTTTGGCCAAACCCATCACCCAAGAGCCTGGCAACACCACCAAAGCCCAGCGCGTCTGCGAGAGCTAGATTTGTTCCATCTGGCGTTGCGCCGGCGGCATCAAATTCTACGTTCAGGATATCTCCATTTATAGAAGAAATTTCAAGATTTCCATTTTTTGTTAAGCTGGCGCGGATGGCTGGTTCAGGGAGAGCATTGTTAATGGCGTTGATATTGGCAACAAGACTATCGGCTGTATCTCCGGCCGAAAAGGTCACCTGCCGCAGGACAGGGAAATAGGGCAGGATTGTATCCGGATCGCGAAAGGTGAAGACAAGCTGGTCGCCGACATTAACGCCCGCCAGTGACGTCAGATCACCAGCGCTTCGCAAATTCACATCACCAATCAGACGGCCTTCGGTTGGTGTTTGTGCGGTTAATTCTACGGCTTGCTGGGCGACAGAATCGGCTTGCTCGATAAGCTTGGTTAGGGCCACTGTACCAATTTCTGCTTCTTTGATTGTCTGGACACTTTGCCCGATGCCGTCGAGAAGACGCCGTAAATCGTTTGCTCTGTTGTCGAGAGAGCTGGCAGCGAAGAAGTTTTGAGGATTATCGAGTGCCGAATTTACCTTCAGGCCAGTGGCCAGACGCAAGGTTGTACGATCCAGCGCCCGCTGAGTATTCACAATACTGAGCAGGTTGTCCTTTAGCGAACTACCCAAAACGATGCCATTTACCATGCTTACTATTGTATATTAGCGGCCTTATTTAATTGTTAAGAATCAGTGAAGTTTAGCGTGTCTGAGCCTCACGAGGAAGGAGCGTTCCAGAGTTGAACACATCTTCCTTTGACCAAAGCGGCCTTTTATGGTTAAAACAGCCCATGGTTGCTCTTGCTGAAATTAAGCGTCACAAGACGCAAAAGGTTAATGTTCGCGGCGTTTACGTTGGCGGCGATGCACCTGTTGTGGTGCAATCCATGACGAATACAGATACGGCGGATGTTCAAAAGAGCTATGAGCAGGTTAAAGAGCTGTTCCTGGCTGGATCGGAAATCGTGCGTGTCACGGTGAATAATGAGGAAGCCGCCAAGGGTGTTGCCAAAATACGTGAGTTGCTCGATCGCGATGGATTGTCTGTGCCGCTGGTTGGGTGTTTTCACTATAATGGCCATACGCTTTTGAGTGAATATCCGGAGATGGCACAGGCGCTGGATAAATACCGTATCAATCCCGGCAATGTTGGCTTTGGACAAAAGCGTGATCGCCAGTTTGAAATGATGATCGAAAAAGCTATTGAATTTGATAAGCCGGTTCGCATCGGGGTCAATTGGGGTTCGCTGGACCAGGATATGCTGGCGGCGTTGATGGATGAGAACGGGCAGAGCGCCAATCCTGCGTCTGCCGATGAGGTCATGCGCGAGGCATTGGTGCAATCGGCGATCACGAGCGCGCAGAAGGCTGAGGCGATTGGGCTGTCGGCTGATCGGATCATCCTGTCAGCCAAGGTGAGCAGGGCGCAGGATTTGATTGCCGTTTATCGTGAACTGGCGAAGCGCTCTGAATATGCGCTGCATTTGGGGCTGACTGAGGCCGGAATGGGCTCCAAAGGGATTGTTGCGACCGCTGTCGCCGAAGGGATTTTGCTTCAGGATGGTATTGGCGATACGATCCGCGCGTCGCTGACGCCTGAGCCGGGGGGTAGCCGGGTGCAGGAGGTGAAAGTTTGTCAGGAGCTGTTGCAGGTTTTGGGGCTGCGCGCCTTTGCGCCGCAGGTGAGTGCCTGTCCGGGCTGTGGACGCACGACAAGTACGGTTTTTCAGGAACTGGCGGGGGATATCCAGAAATTTCTGGATACGCAAATGCCGGTTTGGAAGGCGCAATATCCCGGCGTTGAAGGGCTGAACGTCGCGGTGATGGGTTGTATTGTGAATGGGCCTGGCGAAAGCAAACATGCCGATATCGGGATTTCTCTGCCTGGAACCGGCGAAAGCCCCGTGGCGCCGGTGTTTGTTGATGGGAAGAAAGCCCATACGCTGCGCGGGGATAATATCGCGGCCGAATTCCATGCGCTTGTTGAGGATTATATCGAAGCGCGTTTTGGAGCGGGGGCCAGTAAAGCGGCGTAGGCTGTAATCCGCTGATTTTACTCAAAAAACTCATGTCCTTCTTTTTGTTCGCCGTTTTTAAGGGGAGGGGGGTAGGGTCTTTCTTATCTTCTTGTTTTTCCTTTATTTTTTAGCTTCGTAAGTTCGTTCCCCGTTTTTTGCTGGGGGGGCGGCTGTGAAGTCTGCTTTAAATTTAGTTTCCTGTCTTTTATGGCGATATTATAGGAAATATATCCTAGTTTGTCAAGAATTATTTGGTTTTGATCTTGGCTCGTTCGTGGTTATATCGTTTTATGAAACTCAAGAACAAAAATCTCCTGAAAGACAAAGCCTATATCGATGGCCAATGGGTTGGTGATACGCCGTTTGACGTTTTGAACCCGGCGGATGGATCGAAGGTTGGGTCTGTGCCTGATATGGGCGTGGCGGAAACAAAGCAGGCGATTGAGGCGGCCCAATCCGCGATGCCAGCATGGGCGGCGATGACGGCTAAGGCACGAGCGGTGGTTTTGCGCAAATGGGCGGATTTGGTGGTTGAAAACGCTGATGACCTGGCGGCGATTATGACGGCGGAGCAGGGCAAGCCTTTGGCCGAGTCCAGAGGTGAGATTATTTACGGCGCGAGCTTTCTTGAATGGTTTGGTGAGGAGGGCAAGCGCGCCTATGGCGAGACGATCCCCAGCCCGATTGCGAATGCGCGTATTCTGACGATCAAACAGCCCGTGGGCGTGTGCGCGGCGATTACGCCGTGGAATTTCCCGTCCGCTATGATTACCCGCAAGGTTGGGCCGGCGCTGGCGGCTGGCTGTAGTGTGGTTTGTAAGCCGGCGGCAGAGACGCCGTTATCGGCGCTGGCGTTGGCGGTGTTGGGCGAAGAAGCGGGTGTTCCAGCGGGCGTGTTTAATGTTGTGACGACGAGTGATGCGGCGACGGTTGGTAAGGAGCTTTGTGACAATCCGGTTGTGCGGAAGCTGTCATTTACGGGTTCAACCGAGGTTGGCAAGATTTTGATGGCGCAGTGTTCGGGGACCATGAAGAAGCTCTCGCTGGAGCTGGGCGGTAATGCGCCGTTTATTGTTTTTGATGATGCCGATATTGATGCGGCCGTTGAAGGGGCGATTATCTGCAAATACCGCAATGCCGGGCAGACTTGCGTTTCTGCCAATCGGTTCTTTGTGCAGGAAGGCGTTTATGATGAGTTTGCGCGGAAGCTGGCGGCGAAGGTGAAGGATTTCAAGGTTGGTAACGGGGCCGAGGAGGGGACTGTTATCGGGCCGCTGATCAATCAGGAGGCGGTTGAGAAGGTCGAAAGCCACGTACAGGACGCAGTTTCCAAGGGTGGAGAGATTATTTTGGGCGGGCATGCCCATAGCCTTGGCGGTACGTTTTTCGAGCCGAGCATTGTTACCAATGTGACTGCGGATATGAAAGTTGCGCAGGAAGAGACCTTTGGGCCGCTGGCGCCGTTGTTTAAATTTAAAGATGAGGAAGAGGTTGTAAGTCTTTCTAATTCAACAAAATATGGGCTTGCTGCGTATTTCTATTCCCGTGATATTGGCCGGGTTTGGCGGGTGGCGGAAGCGCTGGAATTTGGCATGGTGGCGGTGAATACGGGCATATTATCGACGGAAGTTGCGCCTTTCGGCGGAGTTAAAGAGTCTGGAGTTGGGCGGGAAGGCTCGAAATATGGGTTGGATGAGTATTTAGAGATTAAATATGTGCTGATGGGTGGGATTTAAAGGTTAAAAGGTTCTGCCAGCCATGCGTCATTACATGTTTTCGCTGTTGCATACGATGACGTCTCTGCAACCATCCTAAACTCAGTAGGGCCAAGCTCTTTACTTCCTTCAGCAGCTTTTGTTAGACCTATAGTTTCAAAGCATTGGTGCAAGGCATCAGCAGGACTATCAGTTTCCCGCTTTTCTCTCCTGCGAAAGCTTGGTTCTTTATCTGTGCTGCTCCTTTGAAATATCGCATAAAGCATAATTAGTTCTCAGTTATTTAAAGGTTATAGGATTTATAGGCTATTTTTACTGTTATGTCAATTTTTTAGAGTTATCGTTACAATCCTTGCGTTTCCATGAAAATCAGGCCATATTGTCGCGTTTTTCAATGAAAGGGAGTTTGATCATGCTGATAGGCGTACCGAAGGAAATTAAGACACTGGAACACCGCGTTGGGTTGGTTCCATCATCTGTCAAAGAATTCACAACACGCGGCCATGAGGTTCTGGTTGAGACCGGGGCCGGGTCAGCGATCAATTTTGCCGATAAGGATTATCAGGAGGCTGGCGCTACGATAGCGGCCAGCGCCGAAGAGGTTTTCGAAAAAGCCGAGATGATTGTCAAGGTTAAGGAACCACAGCCGGGCGAATGCAAAATGCTCCGCAAAGATCAGATCCTGTTCACATATCTTCATCTGGCGGCAGACAAACCACAGACCGAAGCCTTGATGGAATCAGGTTGTGTGGCGATTGCTTATGAAACGGTGACGGGTAGAGACGGGCGTGGCTTGCCATTGCTTGAGCCGATGAGTGAGATTGCCGGGCGGTTGTCTGTGATGGTTGGTGCGACCAATTTGCAGAAACATAATGGCGGCACAGGGCGTTTGATCAGTGGCGTTCCCGGCGTGAAGCCGGCCAATGTTTTGGTGATTGGTGGCGGTGTTGCCGGTTTCCATGCGGCGCAGATGGCCACTGGCTTGGGCGCGAATGTTATTATTCTTGAGCGGTCCAATGATCGTATGCGCTATCTGGATGATTATTTCCATGGTCGTGCGAATATCGTTTATTCGAATATGGATACGCTGGAAAAAGCAGCGATGCAGGCGGATTTGATTGTTGGCGCTGTTTTGATCCCTGGGGCGTCGGCACCGAAGCTGATCTCTAAAGCGATGCTGAAGGATCTGATTCCTGGCACTGTGATGGTTGATATCGCGATTGATCAGGGCGGGTGTTTCGAGACCAGTAAGGCAACGACGCATGATAAGCCAACTTATGTTGTTGATAATGTCGTGCATTATTGTGTGGCCAATATGCCGGGCGCTGTTCCGTTGACGTCAGCATTGGCGCTGAACCATTCTGTGTTGCCTTATGCGCTGGCGTTGGCCGATAAGGGCTGGCAGCAGGCGTTGCAGGATATTCCGGGCTTCCGTCCGGGGCTTAATGTCTGCAAAGGTGAGATCACACATGAAGCGGTGGCGGAATCGCTTGATTTGCCGTTTAACGGTGATCCGGAGGCTTTGGCGGCTTAATCAGCGCTTTTTTGCTTGATTTTTAAGGCGCTAGTTATTAGAAACTAACAACCATCACCCTTGCGCGGGTGTAGCTCAGTTGGTTAGAGCGCCGCCCTGTCACGGCGGAGGCCGCGAGTTCAAGTCTCGTCACTCGCGCCATTTTACTTTTTGAGTTAGGAGTACATATTCATGTCCGGTTCGTCATTACTTGAAATTTTTTCTGGTGCGCGCGCAGATAAAGCGCCTTTTGAGCCCTGCGACCCTGAAGGCCTTCCGCTTCCCAGTCCAGAGCCAGAGCCTTTAGAGAAGTAATTTTTATCTTAAGACAAGCCCTTCGCCGTCAATATTTTCTTGCGGGCGCTTTTGAGTTTGCCTTTGGAGATGCCGAGACCCTTGCGGATTGCCCCGAGGATGACTTCCTCGTCTTTCTCGACAACGCCGTCAGCGGCCAGAATGAACAGCGAGGCTTTCAGGATTTTGTTCTTCAGATTATCGTCCAGGATACCTTTAATATTCGCCAGCTCAGTTAGAATATCAGAGCCTTCCTCTTCCATATGGTCCGCCGTTTCCCGGATTGTGTTTTCATCCATAGGTGATCCGGTCAGTTGCGTATAAATTTTTGCGATTGTCGTGACTTCGTTGTCATGGAGATGGCCATCGGCGATCGAGGTGGCAATCATGCAGCGAATAAGCGCCGTGGCCGAGATGGCGGTGTCATCCTGGTGAACACCCTTTTTTTTGCCGGTGCCGTGATGGAGCATGGAATAAAGAAGGCCAAGAACAAATAAAATGCCGCCAACCGCAATGGTGCCATAGGCGATCAGGTTCACAAGGTCAGGCATGCTGGTGTAGTGTGTGGTTACAATCACCAGCACTCCGAAAACACAGAGCAGCAGGCCTATCATCATTTTGTTCGCGCCGAGCATGGGTGTTCCTCCGTAAGGTTACTCAAAGTTCATAATAACAGGGCTCGGGAGATAATAACAGGCGTTGGTTATTCGAAAGAGGTGATCGTAGGGGCAGGTAACGGCTCTGCCTTAGTTGTGGTGAATTTAGGAGAGTTAATAGGGATTAAGGTAAGGCGACCGTTATCGTTGAAGGCTCTTGTGGCTTTACCCATTTTGTATGTTAGCCCATTAGGAAAGATTACAGTGCGTTCCCTGCTAGTGCGTTTGATAAAAGTGCGAACATCTTCTTGCTTAACTTTAATTTCTATGCCTGCTGTTTTCGTGTCTCCCTGTTTTATATTAACGGGTTTAGGATTCAAATTGGCATATTTGGCTGTCAAAGCATTAATGCTTTCTTGATTTAGTGCCAGGTACATTATTTGTGGAGGCCCAGACGTGGGGTTGGTCGTCACAGGCTTTTTGCGGGCAAGTTTAGGCATCAAATGCTTCCTTATGTTTAATTTGAGGTAGGCTAAACCGGTTTGTGGCTGAAGGTCAATATTTATGTTAATGAAAAGTGTTGAGGTTATACAGGCCCCAAACACTTTATCGTATGATAACGATGCAATAGCTGTTCCTTTCAATTCACCAAGCTGGTAAAACGGATAAGCAACATATCCAAAAGGCCAGCCCCAAAGGTTTTCTTATGGCATCTCAAGATTTTCTGATCGCGTATCTTCCAATTCTTATCTTCATGGGTGTCGCCAGTGTGGTGTCGGTGGCGATGATTGCTGGGTCCATATTGGCCGGGCCACGAAAGCCTGATGCGGAGAAGCTCTCAGCCTATGAATGTGGCTTTGATGCGTTTTCCGATGCGCGCAGCAAGTTTGATGTGCGGTTTTATCTGGTGACGTTGCTGTTTATTATTTTCGATCTCGAGATTGCGTTTTTGTTTCCCTGGGCGATTGCGCTGGGTGATATCGGCGTGTTCGGGTTTTGGTCGATGATGGTTTTTCTTGGGGTTTTGACCGTCGGGTTTATTTATGAGTGGAAGAAGGGCGGGTTGGAATGGGAGTAAAGCTATGAAAAAGGTTTTAGAAAACAATTTTTTAAGAATGCTAAGATCAAAGAAGTTTGTTTGGACAGTGGCCTTTGCGCTTATTATGGGGTTCGTCGGGAGCGGCTTTGGTATAGCAGGTTTTGGAACAGCTATTTCTGGATTTATTCCTGGTGTATTACTTGGAGGAACAGTCGGATACGCTTTGGCGGCAGGATACAGAATTAAAAAAGAAGATTATAATGGGCCACGATAAAAAAGTTATCACCGCGCCGGATTACGAGCTGCGCACGAATGTTCCGCTGCCGCCCGCCAGCGAGCAGGACGTTATTCCCGCTGCGATTTCAAAAACGCTGCATGAGAAGGGTTTTCTTTTGACCAGCGCCGATAATTTGTTTGACTGGGCGCGTACCGGTTCGATGTGGCCGATGACGTTTGGGTTGGCGTGCTGTGCGGTGGAGATGATCCATGCCTATATGAGCCGTTATGATCTGGATCGCTTTGGGATTATTCCGCGCCCGTCCCCACGTCAGTCTGACGTGATGATTGTCGCCGGGACGCTGACCAATAAGATGGCGCCGGCTTTGCGCCGCGTGTACGACCAGATGCCGGAGCCGCGCTGGGTGGTGTCGATGGGTAGTTGTGCCAATGGTGGCGGGTATTACCATTATTCTTATTCGGTTGTGCGCGGATGTGATCGGATTGTGCCGGTTGATATTTATGTGCCGGGTTGCCCGCCGACGGCTGAGGCGCTGGTGTATGGCTTGCTGCAGCTTCAGAAGAAAATTCAGCGGGAGGATACCAGGATTGCTAGATAATATCATAATGTATGATCAGCGTAGCTGCTTTTTTAGTTTACAAACAAACCTTCTGTTTGCTTTGCGGGAGGACACACGCATTGCCAGATAAGAAAAACGGCGAGCCCGGTGATGCCATTAAAGATCTGGCTGAATTTATCGTTGAGAAACTGGGTGAGGTTTCGCAAGGGTTTGAATTTATTCAGGATGAGCTGATTATTAATGTTAAGCCGGAAGGCGTGTGCAAAACCCTGCAGTTTTTAAGGGACAACAAGGAATGTGGTTGTCAGGTTTTAATTGATATTTGTGGGGTTGATTATCCGGAACGGCCGGAACGGTTCGAAGTTGTTTATCAATTGCTATCGATGCGACAAAACCACCGCGTGCGGGTAAAGGTGGCGGTTGCCGAAAATGTATTGGTGCCAACCGCGACCGGGATATTCAGCGCGGCCGGTTGGTATGAGCGTGAAGTGTGGGATATGTACGGGGTGATGTTTGAAGGTAATCCGGATCTGCGGCGGATACTGACGGATTACGGTTTTGAAGGCCATCCTCAGCGTAAGGATTTTCCGCTGACGGGCTATGTTGAGCTGCGTTATGATGAGGAATTAAAGCGCGTGGTTTATGAGCCGGTGCAGCTTTCGCAGGATTTTCGGAGTTTTGATTATCTCTCGCCGTGGGAGGGGATGACGGATATTCAACTGCCCGGCGATGAAAAAGGGACGAAGCCGGAGTTTGGCTGGAAAGACAGTAAGGCAAGCTAAATGGGTGATGCAGCAGAAAATTTAGATATGGGCGAAGAGACGCAGATCCGTCCCTTTACCATGAATTTCGGGCCGCAGCATCCGGCGGCGCATGGCGTGTTGCGCCTTGTGCTGGAGATGGAAGGCGAGATTATCGAGCGCGCCGATCCGCATATTGGTTTGCTTCATCGTGGCACCGAAAAACTCATTGAATATAAAACCTATGTGCAAGCGGTGCCGTATTTTGACCGGCTGGATTACGTTGCGCCGATGAACCAGGAGCATGCGTTTGCATTGGCGACGGAAAAGCTGCTGGGGATTACACCGCCGAAACGTGCGCAATATATCCGCGTGTTGTTTTGTGAAATTGGGCGGGTGCTGAATCACATCATGAATATCACGACCTTTGCTCTGGATGTTGGTGCGATCACCCCGGCGCTGTGGGGATTTGAAGAGCGCGAAAAAGGTATGGAGTTTTACGAGCGGGTTAGCGGCGCGCGGCTGCATGCGAATTATATTCGTCCCGGCGGCGTGCATCAGGATATGCCGGATGGTTTGACGGATGATATTTTGGAGTGGTGTGATGGCCTGCCGAACTTTCTTGGCGACATTGATAATTTACTCACCAACAACCGCATTTTCAAACAACGCACGGTTGATATCGGTGTGGCGAGCGCAGAAGAGGCGATGGATTGGGGATTTACGGGGCCGATGTTGCGTGGCTCGAATGTGGCGTGGGATTTGCGCAAGTCGCAGCCTTATGATGTGTACGAAGAAATGGATTTTGATATTCCGGTTGGCAAGACCGGTGATTGTTACGCGCGCTATCTGGTGCGCATGGCCGAGATGTATGAATCAATCAAGATTATGAGGCAGTGCATTGAAAAAATACCCGAAGGCCTGATCAAGGTGGATGATTATAAAGTTTCACCGCCGCCACGCGCAGAGATGAAAACTTCGATGGAAGCGCTCATCCATCATTTCAAATTATATACCGAAGGCTATCATGTGCCGGCGGGGGAAACTTATACGGCTGTCGAGGCGCCGAAAGGTGAGTTTGGAGTTTATCTGGTGTCCGATGGGTCGAACCGACCGTATCGCTGCCACATTCGTGCGCCGGGCTTTCCCCATTTGCAGGCGCTGGAGTTTTTGTCCAAGGGGCACCAGCTGGCCGATACGGTGAGTAATATCGGCTCTCTGGACATTGTGTTTGGAGAAATTGATCGATGATGATCCGAAGTATAATTATATTCAGTCTTCTTGCTATTTCTTTGCTGTTTTCATCTGCATCATATGCATTCGAGAATGATTTTGTGCGTATTCCAATACCAGATCAATGGCAGGAAGCTGAAACCCTTGAACAATATAGATATAATAAAAATACAGGCGAAATCACTTTTTTGCATGTGCTAGATTTTAAAAACAAACATGGTGTTAAAGCTGAATGTAGCTTTATGCATACAAAAGATTTCAAAAATTCTTTTGTTGGCAAGGCTATTGATAGTGCCGACAGGGCGTATACGATATTAGAATATGCTGTTTATGGAATCGTTGATTTTTATAAAAGTATAGATATTCCAATTACTGTTATTAAGTCTCCTGATGATAGAGACTATTTGGGTATAGAAATTTATGCTCAGGATCCAACTGTGCATAAAGGCAAGAAGGCTCATGTGTTGCATGTATTTTCAATAGATGGCCAGAGAAATTTATTGCGAATTTTTTGTTCTGCTCCTGAAACTAATAAAGCGGGCAGAGAATATTCATATTGGACGTATGGAAATTTAATTGGGGGTATTAGCATGATTAATAAAGTTTCTAAACAGCCAAAGTTATTAGAGCAATGAAAAAACCATTTGATTTGAATGCCGATTACCAGCCGGAGAGCTTTGTGTTTAACAAGGCTTGTAAAAAGAAGGCTGGTGAGTTGATTGCGCTGTACCCACCGGGACGGCAGCAAAGCGCGGTGATGCCACTGCTTGATCTGGCGCAGCGTCAGGTCGCGGAAGAGGGTGCGAAGGCCGATCCGCCTTATGGTGGCTGGATCCCGCGCGCGGCAATGGATCATATCGCGGAAGTTTTGGGCATGGAGAAGGTGAAGGTTTACGAGGTCGCGAGTTTTTATTCGATGTATAACATGGCGCCGGTCGGGAAATATCTGGTGCAGCTTTGTACAACGACGCCGTGCTGGCTGTGTGGTAGCGATGATATTGTGAAGACATGCAAGAAACATCTTGGCATTGGCATGGGTGAAACGACGAAGGACGGAAAGTTTTCTCTCATGGAAGTGGAATGCCTTGGTGCCTGTGTGAATGCACCGATGGTGCAGATCAATGATGATTATTTTGAAGATTTGACGTCGGATACCATCAAGGAAGTGCTGGATCTTCTGGCCGAGGATATGAAGCCCAATATTGGCTCGCAGCGCGGACGCAAAGGCTCGATGGCAATGTCTGGTCCGACGTCCCTGGAAGATCGTGCGAAGAAAGCGGGAGTGGCTTAGATGCTTAACGACGAAGACCGCATATTTACGAATTTATATGGCTGGGAGGACTTTGGTCTTGCCGCGGCGAAGAAGCGTGGCGACTGGGATGGCACCAAGGCGATCATTAAAAAAGGCCGTGAGTGGATTATCGAGGAAATGAAAGCCTCGGGTCTGCGCGGTCGCGGCGGCGCTGGATTTCCCACCGGGATGAAATGGTCGTTTATGCCGAAAGAATCCGATGGCCGTCCGCATTATCTTGTCATCAATGCCGATGAATCCGAGCCGGGCACGTGCAAGGACCGCGAGATCATGCGCTATGATCCGCATAAATTGATCGAGGGGGCGTTGATTGCCGGGTTCGCGATGGGCGCGCATGCTGCGTATATTTATATTCGCGGTGAGTTTTACAATGAGGGTTCTAATCTTTGGAAGGCGGTGCATGAAGCTTATGATGCCGGGCTGCTTGGTAAGAACGCCGCCGGGTCGGGCTGGGATTTTGATGTCATCGTACACCGTGGCGCCGGGGCGTATATCTGCGGTGAGGAAACCGCGCTGATTGAATCACTGGAGGGAAAAAAAGGCCAGCCGCGCAACAAGCCACCTTTTCCGGCGATGGCCGGGTTGTATTCGTGCCCAACAACGGTGAACAATGTTGAAACGATTGCTGTGGCACCGACGATTTTACGGCGTGGAGCGGGCTGGTTTGCCGGGCTGGGGTTGGATGAAAAGAATGCAGGCACGAAACTGTTTTGTATTTCCGGCCATGTGGAGCAGCCCTGCAATGTTGAAGAAGAGATGGGCATTCCGCTGAAGGAGCTGATCGAGAAACATTGTGGCGGCGTGCGTGGCGGCTGGGAGAATTTGAAAGCCGTTATTCCTGGCGGTTCGTCAACGCCGATGCTGCCGAAGGATGTGTGCGATTCGATTCCGATGGATTTTGACAATCTGCGCGAGGCGGGGAGTGGACTTGGTACCGCCGGGGTGATTGTCATGGATAAATCGACGGATCTCATTTACGCGATTTGCAGGCTGTCGCAATTTTATATGCATGAAAGTTGTGGCCAGTGTACGCCATGCCGCGAGGGCACTGGTTGGCTGTGGCGCGTGATGCGGCGTATGGTGGCGGGTAATGCGACGGTTGAAGAGATTGATATGCTCTGGGATGTGACTAAGGAGATCGAAGGCCATACGATCTGTGCGCTTGGTGATGCCGCCGCCTGGCCGATCCAGGGGTTGATCCGGCACTTTCGTGATGAGATGGAAGTGCGGATCATGGAGTACAGGAAGGCTGCGGCTTAAAGCTTCTAAATTTAACCCTGCACGGCGTTACGTATTGACATAAGTTAAAACTTTGCTATTCTGCGTTTTTTAGGAGAGCGTAAACCATGAACTCACTTATACCCCAGTACTCAACTGTTACCGAAGACGAAAAGCTGAGAACGCTTTCTTTAGCCGGGCACCTTATTTATCTCTCCAATCAAGAGCCTGTTGGTGAAAATAGAGGTATAAATTTGATGCAGCTAATCGGCCTTTTATTTTATGCTCAAGCGTTTTCATTGCTTCATGAATACCGAATGCATGGAAGCATTAAAGACCGTCAAGATTCTCCCGCTGTTCTTCTAAGTGAGAGTTTTTATGCCTCTAAATACGGGCCTAGACTTCAATCATTATTTCAAGCATATGCAGGAAAGTATGGGAATGACCCTATTCCTCCTTACATTGACAATATTCAGCCACTTCTCTCTCAACATGACAGGCAACAGTTAACAGAGATATGGGGTTTATATAAAGGGATCAGTGGGGAGATGCTTTTTAGTGGCATGACGCAACCTGAGACACCATGGGATCGTATTCGTAAGTCTTATAAGGCAGAGATTTCTGATAACAGATTTGTAACTATTCCTCTTGCTGATATTGAAGATTATATTGTTGAGACGACCAGAAAAGAGCATCCAGAGTTTGCGATATAGCAACTTATTCTATGCAGTCTTTCTTTTAGCAACTTCAAAATATTCAGCGGCGTTTTTGAATAGTGCCATGCCGTCGGATTCTTCGGGTAATTGAGCGCCTTCGCGCTGCGTCTTGTCTTTCAGGTGGTCGTAATCATCACGTTGCCAGGTGAACATGCCGCGCTCCGGGTGGGGCATCAGGGCGAGGACGCGGCCGCTCTGGTCCGTAATGCCGGCGATATCATTCATCGATCCATTGGGATTAAACGGGAATTCGTTATTGGCGGGTGATTGGTCGGGTTTTGTGTAGGTGAGGGCGATCTGGTCTTTAATGGCGTCCATTGTTTGCCCGTCCATCATAAAGCGGCCTTCGCCATGGGCGACGGGGATGTGCATGGTATCAATGCCATTTAGCCATGGAGAGTTTGACGCGCCGACTTTTAAATCCACCCAGCGGCACTGATAGCGTGCGGTGAGGTTATGGGTGACAGCGACAATGCGCTCACCGTAATTATCGTCAAGCGCCGGAGCGAGGCCGAGATTTGTGAGGATCTGACAGCCATTGCAAATTCCGAGAGTGAGCGTATCCCTTGAAACGAACTCCCGTAGGGAGTCCCAGAGCGATAGCCGCATTTTTTGGGCAAAGGCATTGCCGGAGCCGGTGTCATCACCATAGGAAAACCCGCCGGGCACAACGAGGATTTGGATTTCGTCGAGCTCTTTAGGGTTGTCGATCAGGTCGTTGATGTGGCGGATGGAGCCCGTCAGGCCGACATGTTCAAAGGCGAAGAGCGTTTCTTCTTCGCAGTTCAGGCCGTAGCCACTGAGTATGAGTGCTTTTGCGCTCATCAGTAATCCTTGAGAGGCGCTTTGTATGCCTCTTCCAGTGCTTTAATATATACTTCTAATATATTGTTTATATTTAGTTTATTGCTATCAGTGATTTGTCCAATCTGCTGGGCGGAGTGACCGAAGTGCTTTTCAAATTCTTTTTGGTTCGCGGGGGTGACTGTGACCAAAATGCGGCCAAGGCTTTCAGAGAACAGGAGTTTGTCGGCACGCAAATCAAAACCGCTTAAATCAATATTCATGCCCATTTGTCCGGCGATGGCTTTTTTGGCCAGAGCCACACCGAGGCCGCCGAGGTTAATACTTAAGGCGGAGGCGATGAGGTTTTGCCGGGCGGCTTGGGAATAGAGTTTGTAGAGTTCCAGATTTCTTGCGCCGTCGATCTGCGGGACGTTTTGGCCCAAAGTGCCGTTCATATCGTAATATTCGGACGCGCCGAGTTCGTCTTTGGTTTCGCTGAGAATATATATAAGGTCGCCCGGCGCTTTGGGGGCGAGAGAGATTGATTGTTCTACATCGGGGATAACACCGATGGAGGAGACGAGCAGTGTCGGCGGCACAGAGATTTTAACTTCTTTGCCGTCCGCGTCGTAACCCTTGAAGTCATTGAACATCGAATCTTTGCCGGAAATAAATGGCGTCTCAAAGAGCACGGATAAATCATAGATGGCTTCGGCGGCACGTTTGAGCTGGCCCAGCCGTTCGGGTTCATCGGAAGAGCACCAGCAGAAATTATCGAGAATGGCGATGTGGTGGAAGTCGGCGCCTGCGGCTACGGTATTTCTGACAGCCATATCCAGCGCGGCTGACGCCATCGCGCCGGTGTCAATATCGCTGTAGCGCGGGGCGAGGCCTTGCGAGAGAGCTACGCCGCGTGGGTTGTCCAGCAACGGCTTGGTAACGGACGCATCGGCGTAGACGCGGCCCGGCCCCTGAAGTGGTCCAAGAACGGCGCTGCCTTGGACATTGTGATCGTATTGCGTGGAAATGAATTCTTTGGAGCAGATGTTGGGGCGGGAGAGCATGTCTTTGAGGGTTTGGCCGTAATCTTTTGGCTCGGGTAAGTCGGGTTCTGTTTCGCCGCCTTGGGTGTAAGTTGTCTTTAATGGCGTTTCCGGCAGACCGCCATGGAGGAAATCCATATCCATATCCATCACCGTTTCACCGTGCCATGTCGCATGAGCGCGGCCGGTATTGGTGAATTCGCCGACAACAGTGGCTTCGACGCCTCGAGCGGCGAATAGCTTAATCATCTTGTCGGTGTTTTCGGGCGGTACGGCAATGCTCATGCGTTCTTGTGATTCCGAGATCCAGATTTCCCATGGGGCCATGCCGGGGTATTTCAATGGCACTTTATCCAGCTCTATATGAAGTCCACCTGAGCCTTCTGCCAGCTCCCCAACCGAAGACGATAGCCCGCCTGCGCCGTTATCTGTCATGGCTGTGTAGAGGCCCTGATCACGGATTTCCTTGATGATGACATCGGAGAGTTTTTTCTGTGTGATCGGGTCGCCGATTTGCACAGCGGTGGCCGGAGAATTTTCATCAAGAACGACGGACGAGAACGTCGCACCATGAATCCCGTCGCGCCCAACGCGGCCGCCGACCATAAGAATTTTATCGCCAGGCCGTGTGCCTTTTTCATGGCTGGGTTTGTCGTTGATTTCGCGCGGGATGAGGCCGACTGTTCCGACAAACACGAGAGGTTTGCCGACAAAGCGATCATCAAAATAGACGAAGCCCTGCGGTGTTGGAATACCGGAGCAATTGCCGCCGACTTCGACGCCACGTACAACGCCATTCATGATGGTCTCTGGTGAGAGGATGGAATTGGTCATGGCTTTATCGCGGTAATATTCGGGCTTGGTGCGCGGGTCAGCGAGGCAAAACCCGTAGATATTAATCACCGGCTTGGCGCCCATACCAAAAGCGATACAGTCGCGGTTCACGCCGACTATGCCTGTGATAGAGCCGCCGAACGGATCAAGCGCGGAAGGGGAGTTGTGTGTCTCTACCTTGTGCGTGATGAGGTATTTATCATCAAATATAATGCCGCCCGAGTCATCGGAAAAGACGGAAACGCAGATGTCATCTTTGCCACGCTTTTTACGAATGTCTGCGGTCGCGCGTCTGATGTAATGTTTGAAAATTCCATCTTTTACATCATCGATAGGTGAGGCGAAGATGGTGTGCTTGCAATGTTCCGACCATGTTTGCGCGAGCGTTTCCAGCTCGATGTCTTTGGCGGGGCGGCCTTCTTTGGCGAAGTAATCTTTGACGGCATGCATATAAAGAAGTGACATACCGAGGGGGCCGCGCCGCGTGCCGTCGGCATCTTCTATGCCCTGCGTGCCGATGATTTTCAGTTCTTCGTCGGAGACGTTGAGATCAATGTCGTCAGCAACCGCGCCTTTGTTATCGAGGGAGACTTTCGGGACAACAACGTCCATGCCGCCATCTTTGGTGAAGTCGTCATGGCTTTTGATCGAGGCGCGCTGGATGAGTTTGTTGGACAGCTCACCCGCCAGTGATTCAATATCGGTTTTGCTGAGCTTTCCTTTGATTAGGTAAAGGCGGGCGGAATAGCATTCATTGTCGTTTTGAGCGCCTGCTAGCTCCAGAAGCTCCGAGGCCGTATGGCCAACATTATCCGTAACACCGGGCAGGTAGCCGATTTCGAGGGCCCAGTCGAAATCATCCGGCATTTGATCCGATTTTTGTGTCACAGGATTCGTGAGGCTGCCAATGAATTCAGCGCTTTGCGCTTTGGGGTTTTCCGAAGTATAGACGTCAACCACACGCACGGATGCGGCCTTGCCCTTGGCCTTTAGGGCCTGCTCTATCTGGCGGGCGCGGCCATCATCTTCATGTGATAATATTTCGATACGCGGCATAGGCCTTTTTTAAAGGGAAAAACAAAAAAATAAAGAAAAAACTCTGTTTTCAGGCTATGCTCTGTTGTTAAATGAGTGTGGAATTCTACAGCGGTACTCAATCAGCATGCCAAAACTAACCATCAACGGGCTGGAAGTCGAAGTCGAGCAGGGCACCAGTATCCTGCAGGCCGCCGAACAGATTGGCGTCGAAATCCCACGTTTTTGCTATCATGACAAATTAACTGTGCCGGCCAATTGCCGTATGTGCCTGGTCGAGGTTGAAGGCGGCCCGCCGAAACCGGCCGCAAGCTGTGCGATGGCCTGCGGTGACGGCATGGTGGTAAACACCGAATCTGAGATGGTCAAAAAGGCCCGCAAGGGCGTGATGGAGATGCTTCTCATTAATCACCCGCTCGATTGCCCGATTTGTGATCAGGGCGGCGAATGTGATTTGCAGGACCAGGCTGTGGCTTATGGGTTTGATCGCTCGCGCTTTGAAGAAAACAAACGCGCCATGCCGGATAAAGAACTTGGACCGCTGGTGAAAACCGTCATGACGCGTTGTATCAATTGTACGCGCTGCGTTCGTTTTGCCGAGGAGATTGCCGGCACGCCGGTGCTGGGACAGTTTCATCGCGGCGAAGATGCGGAAATTGGCACGTTTATCGAGAAACTGGTGGAGACAGAGCTTTCGGGCAATCTCATTGATATTTGCCCGGTTGGGGCGTTGACGTCGAAGCCTTATGCGTTTGGCGCGCGGTCTTGGGAGCTGAAGAAAACCGAGAGCATTGACGTCCATGATGCGGTTGGCAGCAATATCCGTGTTGATAGCCGTGGCCGCGAGGTGATGCGGGTGCTGCCGCGTTTGCATGAAGATGTGAATGAGGAATGGATTTCCGATCGCACGCGGTTTTCTTATGACGGGTTGAATAGGGCGCGGCTCGACCGGCCCTATATCCGCAATGAAGATAGCGGCAAGCTGGAGGAAGCAAGCTGGGGTGAAGCGCTGGCGTTTATCGCGGAGAAGACCAAGGGCGTGAAAGGTGAGAACATCGCGGCGTTGGCCGGGGATTTATGTGATCTGGAATCAATGGTGGCACTAAAGGATTTGATGGAACGGCTGGGATCACCTCATATGGATTGTCGCACCGATGGCGGGCGTTTTGATACGTCTGTGCGCCGCGGTTATATATTCGGCAGCGGCATTGCCGGGATTGAAGAGGCTGACGCGATTTTGCTGGTTGGCACCAACCCGCGGGCAGAGGCGACGATGGTCAATGCGCGTATTCGTAAAGCCTGGCTGGAGAAGCGCATTCCGATTGCGTTGATTGGTGAGGCGGCTGATCTGACTTATCCGTATCATCATGCGGGAACGGGACCGGATGATCTGGTGAAGTTGGCCAAGGATTACGCAAAGAATGTGAAGGCCGAGAAGCCTATGATTATTGCCGGGGCCGGTGTTTTTGTGCGTGAAGATGGCGCGGCGATTCACGCGGCCCTGTATGAAGCGGCGGAGCAGCTTGGTTGTATTAAAGAGGGCTGGAATGGATTTAACGTGCTACACAATGCAGCGTCGCGTGTTGGTGCGCTGGATATTGGTTTTGTACCGCAAACGGGTGGCAAAGGGTTTCATGATATTATCGCCGGGACCAAAGACGGATCGGTTGAGGTTCTTTATTTGCTTGGTGCCGATGAATTTGATGCCAAGGCCGCGATTGGCTGGCAGAGCTTTGTGATTTATCAGGGCCATCACGGTGACCGCGGGGCGCAGCGCGCCGATGTAATTTTGCCGGGTAGTGCTTACACCGAAAAAGACGGCACGTACGTGAACACCGAAGGGCGGGCGCAGCTTGGTAAAAAGGCCGTGGCACCGCCGGGGCAGGCGCGCGAAGACTGGAAAATTATCCGCGCGATCTCTGAGCGGGTAGGTCATGTGCTGCCGTATGACACGCTGATACAATTGCGTGAGCGGATCAAAACCGACTGGCCGCATATTGCCGATATTGATGTGCTGCGGGCTTCGCATTGGGAAAGCTTTGGTGTGAAGGGTAAGTTTTTGAGCGAGCCTTTCCGCTCGCCCGTCACACATTATTATTTAACCAATCCGATTTGTCGCGCATCGGAAACGATGGGCGAATGTACCAAGAATTTTGTAACTGAAGAGAGTAAAGTATTGGAGGCCGCCGAATGAGTAAAAACACGTTAGAACAGGTTCAGGAATTTCATGAGACCTATGGGTTGCCGGTGAAGGATACGCCAGATATTTCGGATGAAAAAACTAATGCGCTGCGGATTAATTTATTGGCTGAGGAATTGGAAGAATTACAGGATGCGCTGAAGGACGGTGATATGGTTGAGGTGCTTGATGCGCTCACCGATTTGCAATATGTGCTGGATGGGGCGTATTTGTCGTTTGGCCTGCATGGCGTGAAAGCTGCGGCGTTTGACGAGGTGCATGCGTCGAATATGAGCAAGCTTGGTGAGGATGGCAATCCGATCCGGCGTGAGAGTGATGGTAAAGTTCTCAAGGGGCCGAATTACTGGAAGCCTGACCTCGCGAAGTTTATAGATAAAAAAGATAAGGCTGCTTAGATGCTTAAACAGATAGATATAAAGGCAATTTTGGGAGGGTTATTTTTTTTAATTGTACTTAGTTTTTCTCTTTTGTTTCTTAAGCTTATTATGATGCCCTTTTTTCCTGTAGGTGGGGGTAGTATAATAATTTTTTTATTGATCTCTTTTGTTGTTTTAATGATGGCTGGCTATGTTACGGCTAAAATGGCTTGCGATAAAGCGCCTCTTTTAAATGCTTTATTGCTGGGTGGGTTAGCATCTTTAGTTAATATTACGATGGCTTTTTTTACAGGAATGCTAGTGTATTTTTTTGTAGGAGTGGTAATTATTAGCCTATTCTTTGTAACCGCATCTGGCATAGGGGGATGGGTGTTTGTAAGAAGCCAGAAGAAAGATAGAATAAGCGCATGATACAGGAACTCTGGCAAACATACGGAATCTGGACGGCGTGGACGTTGTTATACATCATGCTGATCATCGGTGGGGTGATGTTGTCTGTGGCGTATTTGACTTATGCTGAGCGTAAGGTTCTGGGTGGTATGCAGCGCAGGCAGGGGCCGATGACGGTCGGGCCGTTCGGCTTATTGCAGCCGATTGCCGACGGGATCAAACTTTTTTCCAAGGAAACCATTATTCCAAGCCAGGCGCACCGTGTGGTGTTTTTGCTGGCGCCGATGATGTTGTTTGCGTTGTCGTTGGTGGCGTGGGCGGTGATCCCGTTCGATAAGGGCTGGGTGCTGGCCAATATCAATGTTGGGATTTTGTATCTCGTTGCAATTTCATCGATGGGGGTTTACGGCATTATCATGGCCGGTTGGGCGTCGAATTCGCGCTATGCATTTTTGGGCGGATTGCGCAGCGCTTCGCAGATGGTGTCATACGAAGTGTCTATGGGGCTGATTATTGTTTGTGTGCTGCTTTGTACCGGTTCGCTGAATATGCAGGAAATTGTGCTGGCGCCGCGGCCAATCTGGATGCAGGTTTTGCTGTTCCCGATGTTTATCGTATTCCTTGTGTCTATTCTGGCCGAAACCAACCGCGCGCCGTTTGATTTGCCCGAGGGCGAGTCGGAGATTACCGGCGGGTTTATGGTTGAATATTCGGCCATGACCTATGCGCTGTTCTTCCTGGGTGAATACGCCAATATGATTTTGATGAGCGCTATGACCGTGATTTTGTTTCTCGGTGGCTGGTTGCCGCCATTTGGGATGACGTTTTTGGCGTTCGTGCCGGGGATTGTCTGGTTCGCGTTCAAAACGGCAGGCGTGTTGTTTTTCTTCCTATGGTCACGGGCGACATTGCCACGGTTTCGCTATGATCAATTGATGCGGCTGGGCTGGAAAATATTTTTACCGCTGACATTGGTTTGGGTTGTTATTGTGTCGGGAACGTTGCTGTCGCTTGATGCGCTGCCGGGACAAAAAGAAAAGGCAAATCTGCTGGCCCCAGTTGAACGCAGCGTCGAAAGTTTGATCGAGGGCGGTGAAGAAATTCTACGCGCTATTGAAAGTGTGTCTGACCCGGCTGATGACGAGGTTGATGACGGGGCCACTAGTGGAGAATAGTATGCGGTTTTTATTGTGTTTTACATTGTTAATTCTAGCGTCTTGTGAGTCGTTGCCATCTGTTAAACTTGAACAGGAGGAGCAAGTCGATCTGACCAGCAAGAAAATTTATCTGGTGAAGGAAGATGTTGTTGAGGCGCATTATTTTGTGTCGGGCAAGGATATGCTGAACACGCTTGTGGATGTTGGTAATGTGGGGGAAGAAGAATCGAAGACCGATAAGCTCCGTGCGCCGTCAGAAATTATCGAACGTGCTTTGGTTGATGATTTAAAAAAGATATATGAAGTAAGCGCCAAGCCTGAGACGATTTCTTTTAAAGACCAGGAGAAGCCGGACGATATTTTGGTGTGGGCGGCAGAAAATGGTTATGAAGAAGGGATTGTTCTTGATGTTGAGACCATGGATTGGGGAATTGCCCCGCACCCGAAAAGCCGCACGCGTTATATTGTGAAGGTGCGGGCGTTGATGAATTTATATGATCTGGAGCAGGGTACGGTGTTGGCGCGTCATGTTTGTCTGGGGAATACGTCAAGCCTGCCGCTGGCCGAGGCGCCAACGAAGTATAAATTGTTGAAAGATAACTCGCGGCTGATGAAGCGTTATATTTATAGACAGTCGAAACGTTGCGCTGAATTGATCAGCGAGAAGGTTTTTTAGAGGTCCGGGCACACCTGCATTATCAGGCCATTGTGTTTCATGTCGGAGGCATTTTCTTGGTTGTCGTTCATTGGTCGTGAGTTCACGTTAAAGATTACGCATGTACCGTTGGGGGCACGATAGGAAACTGCTGCAATAAAAGGGTTGCCCGAATAGTTTAAGAGCTCAAATTTCTTAAAGCTGGGTTCAGTTTTATACTTCATCATTGGCCGCGCGACATCTGTGAGGGCTGTTTCAATACGGTCTTTGGGGCCATCTTGTGAAAAATAGCCAAATAAGAGCCCGAGACTAAAAGTGACGGGTAATGTCACCCATAGAGGTAATTTTCTTGGCGGCATTTTACGCTCCGTGGTTACTCAAAAATAAGAGGTTATCTTTAGTCTCCTCTTTAACATATGTCAATGTATGTGGCCTATGTTTTCTCTTCGTGTCTTTGGGGCTTCGTGGTAAAAAAGAGCATGGCTTTTGACAATTACGCACGTGCATTTTTACTGACCGAGATTGTGAAGGGGTTTCTTCTGACCCTGAAATACATGTTCTTTATGCCGCGTGTGACGATCAATTACCCGTATGAAAAGGGACCAATCAGCCCACGCTTTCGTGGCGAGCATGCGCTGCGCCGTTACCCCAATGGTGAGGAGCGCTGCATTGCCTGTAAACTCTGTGAGGCGATTTGCCCGGCGCTGGCGATTACGATTGAATCCGAGCCGCGTGACGATGGTTCGCGCCGTACGACGCGCTACGATATCGATATGACCAAATGTATTTATTGCGGGCTGTGCGAGGAGGCCTGTCCGGTTGATGCGATTGTCGAAGGGCCGAATTTTGAATTCGCCACCGAGACGCGGGAAGAGCTGTATTACAACAAGGATAAGTTGTTAGAGAACGGTGATCGCTGGGAAGCACAGATTGCCGCGAATTTGCTGGCCGATGCGCCTTATCGTTAATTTACCCTAAAATAACCCGTCAATTGGAACGTGGTAGTACAGGTTCAGGATTTCTGTGCCGGGGTTTTTGTCGCCTAGGCTGGCATTGGAAATATGGCCGAAGGCGACGCCGAGGCGCTGCTGGTTCTGAAATTCATAGGCCAGTTCAATCTGTGAGCGGAACTCGATGAAATAATCGAGGTCTTTGTCGCTGTCGCCTTCTTCGTAAAAGCCTGCGCCAAAGCTGGGGACCACATAAACCTGCGGAGAAACTTCCCAATCACCTAGCACGCCGACGCCAACCCAGATGGAGGCATCGGACGTTACTTCAAGTCCGGCCCATGGTTTGATGTCCCAGAAATAGTTATGGCCATCACGATACTCGAGGCGGAAATCAGCGGCGCCATCATCGTCCCCAATATCATAGTAACCAACCCCAAGGCTGAGGTAGTCGGTATCATCAGCGTCCTGTGCCTGCGCCTGTGTGTTGTATCCGGTGACCAATAGCGCGATGGCGCTCATCAAAAATATGTTCTTCACTGTGTGTTTCCTTGTTTTTAAGGCTGTTACCTTGGGCTTAAATGCTCCGCATGATTTGCGGAAATACAGATAGCTCCATTTTGACATTCTGGCCAGTAAAATCAACCGAAAAGAAAGGGGGGATTATTTCGCGCTCAAGCCTTGCGGGAATCGGCAGAAAAGACTAAAAAATATGGGTAAGTTTGTGGCAGAAGCCGTTCAAAAACAGAGATTTTTCATGATAGTGCAGGCATTCGCCTTTTATCTTTTCGCAGGTATCCTGACGCTCAGTGCGCTTATGGTTATTACCGCGCGTAATCCCGTTCATTCTGTTCTTTTTTTGGTGCTGGCGTTTTTTAATGCTGCCGGGCTGTTTGTGATGCTGGGGGCGGAGTTTATCGCGCTTATTCTGGTGATCGTTTATGTCGGTGCGGTGGCGGTACTGTTCTTGTTTGTCGTGATGATGCTGGATATCAATTTTTCGGATATGCGCAAAGGGGCGATGCAGTACGTGCCGATTGGGATGCTGATTGGGGCTGTATTGCTGACCGAGCTGATTATGCTCTACGGCACCTGGCAGTTCGTGCCGGGGCGCAAACAAAATATAGCAGACCCCGTAGCCGCGTTTGAAGGGCAGAACAATACCGAGGCGCTGGGGCAGCTGATCTATACCGATTATATCTTTGCGTTCCAGACGGCCGGGCTGATTTTGTTTGTGGCGATGATCGGGGCGATTGTTTTGACCCATAGAACGCGGGCGGGGGTGCGGAAACAGTCTGTTTCGGATCAACAGGCGCGCAACCCAGCGGATGTGCTAGAAATACAAAAAATAACGCCAAAGACGGGGGTGTAGGATGATTGAGATCGGATTGTCGCATTATCTGACGCTGGCGGCGCTGCTGTTCACCATTGGCGTGTTCGGGATTTTCCTCAACCGTAAGAATGTGATTGTGATTTTGATGTCGATTGAGCTGATGCTGCTGGCTGTGAATATCAATTTCGTGGCGTTCTCGGCGTATCTGGGTGATTTAACCGGGCAGGTCTTTACGATGTTTATTTTAACCGTGGCCGCGGCCGAGGCCGCGATTGGTCTGGCCATTCTGGTCACCTTCTTCCGCAATAAAGGCTCAATTGCCGTGGAAGATATTTCAGCGATGAGAGGGTAAAAGACACATGGAGCTTTTAGCCGTATTCCCGCCTTTACTCGGATTTTTGATTGCCGCTTTGTTTGGCAAGCAGATCGGTGACAAGGGTGCGCAGTTTGTCACCTGCGCCGGGATGATCATTGCGGCGCTGGCGGCTTGCTCGTTGTTTTTTACTGTTATTTTGGCCAGCCATCCATATACGACGGTCTTGAGCGAGTGGATTACCTCGGGCGATTTCACTGTGTCATGGGCGCTGCGGATTGATCAGCTCTCAGTCGTGATGATGTGCGTGGTCAATATCGTTTCGGCCTGCGTGCATGTTTATTCGGTTGGCTATATGAGCCATGACGATCACAAGGCACGCTTCATGGCGTATCTAAGCCTGTTTACCTTTGCCATGCTGATGCTGGTGACGTCGGATAATTTGCTCCAGCTTTTCTTTGGCTGGGAGGGCGTGGGGGTTTGTTCTTATTTGCTGATTGGCTTCTGGAACCACAAACACAGCGCCAATGCAGCGGCCGTGAAGGCTTTTGTCGTCAATCGGATCGGTGATTTCGGGCTGGCGCTCGGGACGATGGCCGCATTTGTGGTGTTTGGCTCTGTTGAATTTGATGTGATGTTTGAACAGGCCAGCGCAGTGGCGGAAAATACGATTGAGTTTTTTGGCTTTGAGCTGCATGCGCTGACGTTGGTGTGTTTGCTGCTGTTTATGGGGGCGATGGGAAAATCCGCACAATTGGGGCTGCATACATGGTTGCCTGACGCGATGGAGGGTCCGACGCCTGTGTCGGCGCTGATCCATGCGGCGACAATGGTAACAGCTGGGGTGTTTTTGGTGGCGCGGATGTCGCCGGTGTTTGAATATGCGCCCGATGCGTTGATGGTGGTTGCAGTTGTTGGGGCATCTACAGCCTTTGTCGCCGCAACGATCGGTATGACGCAGTTTGATATCAAGCGCGTCATTGCCTATTCCACAATGAGCCAGCTCGGCTATATGTTTTTTGCGCTTGGTGTGTCGGCTTATAGCGCCGCGATTTTTCACCTCATGACCCATGCGTTTTTCAAGGCGCTGTTGTTTCTTGGCGCGGGCTCGGTCATTCACGCAATGAGCGATGAGCAGGATATGCGCAAGATGGGCGGTATTTACAAGAAAATTCCTGTGACTTATGCGCTGATGTGGATTGGGTCGCTGGCGCTGGCGGGTATTCCGCCATTTGCCGGGTATTTCTCGAAGGATATTGTGCTGGAGGCGGCGTGGGCCGATCATACATGGTTTGGAAATTATGCGTATTGGATGGGAATTGCCGCGGCGCTGATGACGGCGTTTTACAGCTGGCGGCTTATTATCATGACATTTCACGGGCAGCCGCGTGCGCATCAAAAGGTGATGAAGCATGTTCATGAATCGCCTGGCGTGATGTTGGTGCCGCTTTTTGTATTGGCAACCGGGGCGGTGCTGGCCGGGTTTGTGTTTTATGGCGGTTTTGTTGGTGGCGGTCATCATGGCGCAGAATCTGGCCATGCAGAAGTAGCGCAGGAGCATCATGAAGAAGAAGGGGCTCATCGGACAACTTTTGTCGTTACCAAAGAAGGGGTTCATGCGGAAGAAGACATGAATTCTGCTCCAGAGGGGCCTGTGAGTGTAAATAAAATTTGGAACAAAGAGGGGTTTTGGGGCAAGTCACTATTCGTCAAAGATGAAAATGACACGGTCGATGCGGCGCATGGCGCGCCGTTCTGGGTGAAAAAACTGCCGTTGCTGGTTGGTTTGATCGGCATTGGCTTTGCCTATCTGGCTTATATGTTCTTCACCGGTGTTCCGGCGGTTATCGTAAAAATGTTCCGGCCCGTTCATACTCTGCTGTTCAACAAATGGTTCTTTGATGAACTGTATGACCGCCTGTTCGTGAAGCCGGCGTTTAAAATCGGCAACGTGTTCTGGGTGAAGGGCGATCAGAACACGATAGACAGGCTGGGTCCTGACGGTATTGCGCATAAGACTTTAAGGGCGGCTGGAATCCTGAGCCGATTCCAAAGTGGCTATGTCTATCAATATGCTCTGGTCATGATGATTGCGGTGATTGGCATTTTGTCGTGGTTTGTGTTTCGTAGCGGCAACGGGTTATAGGGGCAGGCATGGTTGATTTTCCAGTTTTATCGATTATGACGTTTTTGCCGCTGGCGGGCGTGGCCATCATTTTGATGATCCGTGGCGATGCCGAGGATGTTGAGCGCAATGTCAAGCATATGGCGCTTTACACGTCATTGTTTGCGCTGGCTTTTGGTTTGTTTCTCTTCAAAGGCTTCGACGGATCGAGCGCCGAATTTCAGTTTGTTGAAAAGGTTGAGTGGTTTTCTTCCTCTGGCTTTAGCTACCATATGGGTGTTGATGGGATTTCAGTTTTCTTTGTCTTGCTCTCGGTATTTCTGACGCCGCTTTGTATTTTGGCGAGTTGGGATGCCATCAAAACCCGGGTCAAGGAATACATGATTGCGTTTCTTGTGCTGGAAAGCTTTATGGTCGGTACATTTTGTGCGCTCGATAGTGTGCTGTTCTATGTCTTTTTTGAAGCGGTCCTGATCCCTATGTTTCTAATTATCGGTATCTGGGGCGGCCCAAGGCGGGTTTACGCAGCTTACAAGTTTTTTCTTTATACATTGCTTGGCTCCGTGTTGATGCTTGTTGCGCTGCTGACGTTGTATGCGCAAACCGGCACAACTGATATTCCGACTCTCATGGAAAATCCGGTGGCCGTGAACATACAAATTTGGCTGTGGCTGGCGTTTTTCGCCAGTTTTGCCGTTAAAATGCCGATGTGGCCGGTGCATACGTGGCTGCCGGATGCGCATGTGGAAGCGCCGACGGCGGGCTCGGTTATTCTGGCCGGGGTGCTTTTGAAGATGGGCGGGTATGGGTTCTTGCGTTTTTCTCTGCCGATGTTGCCTGATGCGAGCCTGTTTTTTGCGCCGCTGGTGTTTTGGCTGAGTGTGATTGCGATTATCTATACCTCGCTGGTGGCGTTGGTGCAGGAGGATATGAAGAAGCTGATTGCTTATTCTTCTGTCGCGCATATGGGATTTGTCACGCTGGGGATATTTACAATGACCACGCAGGGCATTGCCGGCGGGATTTTTCAAATGCTTTCCCATGGCCTGATTTCTGCGGCGCTATTCCTGTGTGTTGGTGTGGTTTATGACCGGCTACATACGCGCGAGATTGGT
This sequence comes from Alphaproteobacteria bacterium, assembly GCA_021775965.1. Classification (GTDB taxonomy): domain Bacteria; phylum Pseudomonadota; class Alphaproteobacteria; order Micavibrionales; family Micavibrionaceae; genus UBA5701. Next base: position 40,252 of record JAJFGV010000014.1, on the reverse strand, counting down.
CGTTATGGCGGGTTGGTGAATAACATGCCGCGCTATGCGACCGTGTTTATGATCTTTATGCTGGGCTCTGTCGGTTTGCCGGGGACCAGCGGCTTTGTTGGCGAATTTCTGGCTCTGCTGGGAGCATTTAAGGTTGATACGATTGTTGCGGCTTTTGCGACGACCGGCGTGGTGCTGGGCGCAACTTATATGTTGCTGCTTTATCGTCGGGTGATTTTTGGACCGCAGGCTAATAATGACGCAGCAGCGATGACGGACCTTAACCCAAGGGAAATCGGTATTTTGGTGCCGCTGGCTTTGCTGGTGCTTTATTTGGGTGTTTTCCCAGGCGCAGTGATGGATCGGATTACGCCGTCGGTTGATAGGCTTGTTGGTAACTATCAGGCGCATATTAACCGCGAGCCGGTGCCGGAAGAGATAATAGAAGAAGAGGTTATTCTGAAGGACGTTATAGTTGTTCCCGATATTCTGCCTGATGCCGTGCCTGCAGAAGAAGAAAAAGAGGAGGGTGAAAGCCATGATTGATTTTAATCTTGTGCCACTGCTTCCCGAATTGTTTTTGGCTATGGCAGCTATGGGGCTTCTCATCGTTGGTGTGGCGCATGGCAATAGTGTCACGCCGGTCATATGCTGGGCCTGTGCTGCGGCGCTTGTGATTGCGTCTTTGCTGTTGTTTGGTCTGAGCTGGGAAAAGCAAATTGTCCTGAACGGTATGTTTGTTTTTGACAATTTTGCAGGCTTTATGAAGTTATTGATCATTCTTGGTTTGATCACGACGCTGGCTCTGTCGGTAAAATATCTGGAGCAGGAGCGGATTGCGCGGTTTGAATACCCCGTTTTGATTGTGCTGGCCGGCATCGGCATGATGATGATGGTCTCGGCCAGTAATCTGCTCGCGCTGTATATGGGGCTGGAGCTGCAATCGCTGAGCCTTTACATACTGGCAGCATTTAACCGCAATTCTCTGCGTTCCGCAGAGGCCGGGATCAAGTATTTTGTGCTTGGTGCGCTGTCTTCAGGGATGTTGCTGTTCGGTATATCGCTGATTTATGGCTTTACCGGTTCGATTGATTTTGGCGTGATTGGGAGCGCACTGGTGGGGCTTGAGACCATTCCTTTCGGGGTGACATTTGGATTGGTCTTTATATTGGCCGGGCTGGCGTTTAAAATCTCTGCCGTGCCGTTCCATATGTGGACGCCGGATGTTTATCAGGGCGCGCCGACCTGTGTGACGGCGTTGTTTGCCATTGTGCCGAAGGTCGCCGCTATTGGTTTGCTGATGAGGCTGTTGTTCGATCCGTTTATGGCGATGCACGATCAATGGATGCAGATCATGTATTTTGTATCGCTGGGCTCGATGACGCTGGGGGCTTTTGCAGCGATTGCGCAGGCCAATATCAAACGCCTGCTGGCTTATAGCTCGATCGGTAATATGGGGTATGCGTTGATTGGCATTGTCGTCGGTACGCCGGAAGGGGCCGGGGCGGTTGTTCTTTATATTTTGATTTATATGGTGATGACGGCTGGTGTGTTTGCGATTGTTCTTGGTATGCGGCGTGACGGTATTGCGGCGGAGCAAATCTCTGATCTGTCGGGACTGTCTAAAACCAACCCGGTTCTGGCTTATTCCATGGCGATCTTTATGTTTTCGATGAGTGGTATTCCGCCGCTGGCCGGGTTTTTCGGTAAGTTGTTTATTTTCCAGGCCGCTGTGTCGGCGGAGTTTTATGTGCTGGCAACGCTTGGGATCATGACCTCGGTTGTGGCAGCGTATTACTACCTGAAGATTATCAAGGTGATGTTCTTTGATGAATCGATTGAAGCTTTTGACAAAGGCATTCCTTTTGCGCGGCGGGTTGTTTTGTTTGTTTCTGTTGTCTTTCTGTTGCTCTTTGTTCTGCGTCCCGATGCGATTGTTGAAAGCGCTCAGAATGCGGCGGCCGTCCTGTTTACGTGATGACCGTGGATTGGCGCATTGAAAGTTTTGATACGCTTGAGAGCACGCAGGAGTTAGTCAAACAGCGCGCTGTGGATGGTGAAGCTGAAGGGCTGGTGGCTCAGGCGCTGGAGCAAAGCGGCGGCAAGGGCCGTCATGGCCGTGAGTGGGTCTCCCCCAAGGGAAATCTTTATCTTTCAATTTTGTTGGGGCCGGAATGCTCTGCCTCTGAAGCGGCGCAGCTTTCTTTTGCTGCAGCGCTCGCAGTCTCTCAAACCATAGATGAATATATAACTGATAAATCCATGAAAGTTTTAAAATGGCCCAATGATGTTTTTCTGGATGGTAAAAAATGCGCCGGGATTTTGCTGGAAACGGAATTGAATGAATCCGGCGATGTTGAATGGCTGGTGCTGGGTGTTGGTATCAATATTGTTTCTGCGCCGGATATTGGGGTGGCTGTACAAGATTACACCGAGCAGGAAATTAATCTTGAGGAATTCAGAGATCATTTCCTCGCTCATCTTTCTTCCTATAAGGAAAAAGAGTTCAGTGAAGTTAGGGGTTTATGGCTGAAACATGCCCATAAGCCCGGCACAAAATTACAGATAAAGCTTGGAAATCGGGAGGAAGCGGGCTATTTCCATGATATTGATGAAGCTGGCAATTTGCTGTTGCGCGGTGAAGATGACGAAATCCACACCATCAGCGCCGGCGATGTTTATTTTGCTTAAGGATAGATAAATGCTTTTGGCTATTGATATTGGTAATACGAATACGGTGCTTGCCCTTTTTGAGGGTGAGGCACTTATCCGTTCGTGGCGCATAGAGACAGGCGTGGGTGCTTATGATATTCCGAAGGAAAATATTTCTGATGTTATTGTAAGCTCTGTTGTGCCTGATGAAGACAAAAAGCTACAGGAATTTTGCCGCAAGAATTTTTCTGTTGAACCAGTCTTTGTTACGGCAGAAATAGCGGGCTTAAAAGTTGATCTCGACAAGCCGGAAGAGATTGGCGCTGATCGACTCGTGAATGCCGTGGCAGTTGTTCAGGATTATAAAGCGCCCGCCATCGTCGTTGATTTTGGCACGGCGACAACTTTTGATGTGATTGATGAGCAGGGACACTATAAAGGTGGCGTGATTGCGCCGGGGGTGAATTTGTCAGTAGAAGCGTTGGAGCGGGCAGCGGCCAAACTGCCAAAAGTTGATATTAAGAAGCCGCCGCAAGTAATTGGTAAGAATACCATTGATGCCATCCAGTCTGGTATTTATTGGGGGTATGTCGGGCTCATTGAGGGTTTGATTGAAAAAATTACGGAAGAAATGGGTGCGAAGCCCTTTGTTCTCGCCACGGGAGGGCTGGCGCCTTTGTTTGCTCCAGCGATTGATTTGATCGAAAAAGTCGATGAAGAGTTGACATTAAAGGGTTTGCTGCGCATCTATCAGGCTCAAAAGAACAACAAAGAAGAAGCAGCGTAATCCATGGACATTGACAAAGACGGCCTTTATTTCATTCCGCTGGGCGGTAGTGAGCAATTCGGTGCCAACTTAAACGTATATATATGTGACGGTAAACTCCTGGCTGTTGATTGCGGCATGGGGTTCGCGGATGAGCATTATCCTGGCATTGATCTGCTGTTGCCTGATCCATCTTTTCTTGAAGACAACCGTGATAATCTCGAGGGGCTTATTATCACGCATGCGCATGAGGATCATATTGGCGGCGTGGCTTATCTGTGGGATCGGTTTCGTTGCCCAATATACTGCACGCCGTTTACGGCTGTGGTTATGGAGAAGAAGCTGGAAGAGGCCGGGCTCAGGGATGTTGAAGTGAATGTCATTGAGCCGCTGGATAAGTTACAAACCGGACCTTTTACCGTTGAGCCTTTGCCGGTGTCGCATTCCGTGCCTGATACTTGCGCGCTGGTCATCGAAACCAAGTATGGTCGTGTGCTGCATAGCGGTGACTGGAATTTAGATCCAAACCCCGTGATTGGATATAAGACTGATGCCAAGAATTTTAAAGCCGCCGGCAAGAAAGGTATTCTTGCTTATGTCGGAGATTCTACCAATGCCAATGTTAATGGCCGCGCCGGGTCCGAGCGCGATGTTGAAAAGGGTCTGGCGGAAGAGTTCAAGAAATGTCCGGGCCGTATTATTGTCACGACTTTTGCTTCGAATGTTGGACGGCTGATTTCTATTGCACGGGCGGCAGAGCAGGCGGGCCGTAAGGCTTGCGTTGTTGGTCGTTCAATGCACCGCATGATCGGGGTGGCTTTTCATTGCGGTTATATGGATGATGTGCCGGTTTTTATTCAGGAAGGTGATCTTGATAATTACCCTGATGAAGAAATTGTTATTATTGCCACGGGGTCGCAGGGTGAGAGCAGGGCGGCTACAGCGCGAATTGCGCGTGGAGATTTTCCGGCGGTATCGTCCAAGAAAACAGATACGGTGATTTTTTCGGCGCGTAATATTCCGGGCAATGAAATCAAGATTAACGAGGTTAAAAATAATTTTAGTGCCGCCGGTATCAACGTCATTTCGCCATCCGATACGGATAACACCATTCATGTTTCCGGCCATCCGTGCCGCGATGAGATTGCCGAGATGTTTCAATGGCTGCGGCCGGAAATTGTTGTGCCGGTCCATGGTGAACATACGCAGCTGCAGGCGCATGCGGATTTTGCCCATGAGTGCCAGGTGCCGCATGTGATCCTGCCGAAGAACGGTTCGGTGATAAAGTTGGCGCCGGGTAAGCCTGCATTGGAAGATCATGTTGTCACGGCGCTGCTGGCCGTGGATCAAAAACGGATTATTCCGGCGGATCATTTGTCGATCACCCAGCGCCGTAAGCTGCAATATACCGGCGCGGTGCATGTGACAGTGGTGCTGGATGATCGGGGGGATTTAAAAGCGGACCCGAAGGTAAATACAATCGGGTTGATTGATCCCGACGATATGGCCGAAGAGCAGTTTTTAGGTAACCTATATGAAGAGATTTTGGATTTGCTGGATGATTTGTCGCAGGAAAAGCTAAACGACGATCATTTTGTGACGGAAGAGCTGCGCAACGGCGTGCGAAGATTTTGCTATCACTTCCTCGGCATCAAACCTGCTGCCAATGTTCATGTGGTGCGGGTTTAGGACATTGTTGGGGGTTTAGGCTCGTCAGGAATGCCTAGGTTGGGAGCGCTCAAAATTCTGCAATCGATAGATCTAAGAATACTATTGATAGATACCAAGTATACTTCTCTTGGTTCCGGAACATAAAGAGAAATTTTGTAAAGTTCATCTGCAAGCTCTTCAGGTGTAGAATGTTCAACATCCGCCAGCAGGTCCTTATATTGGCAGTACATTTTTTTATTTAACACCATAGGTATGTCAATAAGTGCCTGGAGATTATTACAAGAAGAGCGAAAGTCAGGGTGGGAGTCTCCCATATATTGATTAAAGGCGCGTTGCAAATGCATTACGCTTTCTTCCTGATCTGATAGGGTTTTTATTGCAGGTTTAAGCCATTTTGGACTTTTTTTGAGCGGAACCGTTTCCTCTGGCTCTTCCAGCGGATCAAAAGGTTGTTTTTCTGGAATCTGATGCGATATTCCTTTTTCGAGGCCCATATTATTTCTCCGTGTTATTCAGTGAATTAGGTTTTATCATAGAAATCACAACTCTGTCAAGGATTACGTAAATGGATTGGTTCACCGGTATTATTGTCTTTTTGCTCACCTGGTGGGTGGTGATCTTTTGTGTGCTGCCTTTTGGCCTGAAGCGGGACAAGACCGGCACGCCTGAAAAAGCCCATATGGGGCGGGTTATCCTGATAACAACGGCCATTTCTACCGTCATATGGGGTGTTATGTATTTACTTATTGATGCGGACATCTTAAGTTTCCGGGAGATGGCCACTGTAAAAGCGCAAGAGGCGGGTTAACTTTGAAAAAAATACTATCGATATTGGTGTTATCTATGATTTTTCTTCCGGTTCAGGCGCAGGAGGCGAGTCAGGAAGCGCTGTGCCAGCTCTTGCCCGAGCATAAGCCTGTGGCCGCAAAACCTACGGATGGCGTGCAATATCTGGCCGGAATTGATGTGAATGGCAATCCTGTGATTGCTGCTGATGTTGGTACGCCTTTAAAGCCAATTATGCAGCCCGTGGTTATTCCGATTGAAGTTGATCTGGTTCAGTATTTTAATTTGAACGTCCCGGGGCAAGTGCCGGCTGCCGTTAATTTGGAGCCAACTGTGGCGACGATGCGTATTCATGCCGATGGCCGGGTTGAATATAATGACCAGGATGTGTCGGATCAGGCTTATTATCTTTGCGGCAAGGGAGAAAAACCGGTGCAGGGCCCGGAACAAGCGCCAATCGAGAGTGGACAGGCCGCCAGCGATAACTTAACCTCTGACGGTATAATTGAAGGCCAATATCCCTAGAAAGCGAGAGTTATTACTATGCGTATGTCGCATTATTTTCTTCCGACCTTAAAAGAGAATCCAAAGGAAGCGGAAATTGTTTCGCATCGTTTGATGTTGCGTGCGGGCATGATCAAGCAAACCAGCGCCGGGATTTATGCCTGGTTGCCATTGGGACATAAGGTTCTCAAGAAAATTGAACAGATTGTTCGTGAGGAGCAGGATAAAGCCGGCGCACAAGAGTTGCTGATGCCGACTCTGCAATCGGCTGATCTTTGGCGGGAAAGTGGACGCTATGATGACTATGGCGAAGAAATGCTGCGGATCAAAGATCGTGGCGATAGAGATTTGCTTTATGGGCCGACCAACGAGGAGATGATCACAGACATCTTTCGCTCGTCTGTCCGCTCTTACAAAGATTTACCGAAGAACCTCTATCACATTCAATGGAAATTCCGAGATGAAATTCGCCCGCGCTTTGGTGTGATGCGTGGCCGGGAATTTTTGATGAAGGATGCTTATTCTTTTGATTTGACCGCGGATGATGCGCGTCACGCTTATCAGCGGATGTTTTTGGCGTATCTGCGCACGTTTCGGCGTATGGGGCTGCGGGCTATTCCGATGCGTGCCGATACCGGGCCGATTGGCGGTAAGTTGAGCCATGAATTTATTATTCTGGCTGAAACCGGAGAGAGTGAAGTTTATGCGCATAAAGACTGGATGGAAAAGGATACGACGGCAGGCGGCTTGTCTTATGATGATAAAGAAAAGATAGGTGAGTTTTTTGAGGAGATGACATCTTTGTATGCTGCGACTGATGAAATGCATGATGCTTCTGCTTGTCCCGAGGGCGATCTTATAAAGGCACGGGGTATAGAGGTTGGTCATATTTTCTATTTTGGCACCAAGTATTCAGAGGCCATGAATGCCACCGTTCAAAATAAAGAAGGGGAAATAGTTCCTGTCGAAATGGGGTCCTATGGTATCGGTGTTTCACGTTTGGTTGGTGGCATTATTGAGGCAAACCATGATGATAACGGTATTGTCTGGCCGGAAAGCGTTTCCCCGTTCGATATTGGCTTGATTAACCTGAAGCCTCGTGATGAGGCCTGTAGCAAGGCTTGCGATGATCTTTATGAGAAGCTTAAAGAGCAGGGCAAGGATGTGCTTTATGATGACCGGGATACACAGGCCGGGGGTAAATTTGCCGATATGGATTTGATTGGATTGCCCTGGCAGGTTGTTATTGGTCCAAGAAGCGCAGAAAAAGGAATGGCTGAGCTTAAAAACCGCAAGACGGGCGAAAAGCAGGAGTTGTCGCTGGAATCTGTCGTTGAAAGAATGGCGGCGTAGGGAAGCGTATTGATATGGCAGAACCAACAACAGACGTAAAAGAAATGTTGGATGGGTTGTATGTCGATTCACCTGTTTACGATGCTCCTCCTGATACATGGACAAATCATTGGTATCTCTATCAGGATTTTATATTGCTTGGGGTTCTGCTTCTCTTTTTGTTGTTTGTGATTGCTTTTGCCAAGAGACAGCAGAGAAAAGTATTACAGCACAACAAGGATATGTTTCAAAAGAACCATGATATGCTTGCTAAAAGTATCGAAAATCAGCAGAAAACCATTGAAATCCTTGAGGAAATCTCAAAAAAGCTAGAGAAGTAGCTAATTTTTCTTGCACTCTTTTTATATTTTCTATAAAACAAATCTCAGTTTTTGAATAATGTAATTGCGTAAGAGGATTTTATGACTGCAACAACTATAACCACAGATGTTTCTGACTTGTTTCTGCTTGCGGCAACTAGTTTTAAAAATGGTGCTATAAGGCTTAATGGGCGCACATTTGATTTTCTTGGGGCCAATTATAAACAGGAGGATCCTAAAAGTGGGGCAGTTCTTGTTTTGATGGCGCCACCTTTCGAAGATCCACAGGGTAGATCAATGTTATATACAACTCAGCCTAGAGATCATAAGGAGAGGGAAAGACAAACAGCATTTGTTCTTTCTGTGCCTGGGGCAACTCTCTTTGATCTTAAAGAATTGGCGTTTAAGATCCGTGAAGAAACAGGCATCCGTGTTGTTGTAAAACATGAGGGTACAGCCTATATGGTGACCTATGGTGATGAATTGCCTAAAGCAACAGAATGGTTACAGAGGCTTGAGAAAGCAAACCAGGATTGGGAAAAGCCTTCAAAAATAGGTATGGCGACTGCTGAAGAGGCTGCTGTCGCTTCTGCTAAGGTTTCTGGCGCTATTAGGGTTGCTGCTAATACTACAGGGTATGTTCCCCGACTTCTAGCCCCTGCATAGAACTTTCCTATAGAACCAAACCGCATTTTCTGAGAAGCTAGGAGTTATGTTCTCACCTTTCGAACGCATGGTTGCCTGGCGGTATCTTCGCTCTAAAAAAGCGGAAGGCTTTGTGTCGGTTATTGCCGGGTTTTCCTTTGCCGGGATTATGCTCGGCGTCGCGACGCTGATTATCGTCATGTCGGTGATGAACGGTTTCCGGCAGGAGCTGTTCAGCCGCATTCTTGGCCTCAACGGTCATATGAATGTTTATGCCTATGACGGGCAGCTGGAATATTACGAAGATTTGCGCGCCAGTCTTTTGCCGATTGAGGGCATTACGGAAGTCACACCAATGGTTGAAGGCCAGTCGCTAGTCTCGTTTCAGGGCAAGTCGAGCGGTATTTTGGTGCGCGGAATTAAACCCGCTGATTTTATGGGCCGTCAGGTTTTGCACGATTCCGTTGTTCAGGGGGTGCTGGCTGATTTTAACGGTCATAAGGTGGCGCTGGGGAAGGTGTTGGCGGCCAAACTAAAGGTGGTGCCGGGCGATAAGGTGACGCTGACCTCGCCCAAGGTAAAGTCCACGCCGTTTGGTTCTATCCCGCGGCAGCGAACCTATGAGATCGGCATGGTCTTCGATGTTGGCATGTATGAATATAATAGTGGCTTTATTTTTATGCCACTGGAGGCGGCGCAGGTGTTTTTTCAATATCCCAAGGCCGTGACGGGGCTGGAGGTGTTTATCAGTGACCCGGATGATCTGGATGTCATTCGAAAATCAGTGGCGCTGGAGATTGAAGGCCGCGCCGGGGTTTACGATTGGCGTGATACCAATCAGAGTTTCTTTAACGCGCTGCAGGTTGAGCGCAATGTGATGTTTCTTATTCTGACGCTGATTATTATTGTCGCGGCGTTTAATATTATTTCTTCGATGATTATGCTGGTCAAAGACAAGGGGCACGACATCGCGATTATGCGCACGATGGGGGCGAAGCGTTCCTCGATGCTAAAAATATTTATGCTAACCGGGGCGAGTATCGGGTTTATCGGCACGGTTGTCGGCGCGGCGGTCGGGATTGCTGTCGCTCTGAATATTGACACGATAAAGGAGGGCCTGGAGGGCCTGACAGATACGGAATTGTTCGCCGAGGAAATTTACTTTCTTTCGAAACTCCCGGCTGTTGTTGACTGGACGGAGGTGGCTACGGTGATTGCAATGGCGTTTGTGCTGTCGATGCTGGCCACATTATATCCGGCATGGCGTGCGGCGCGGCTCGATCCGGTGGAGGCGCTGCGTTATGAATAATTTGCAGGGCGCATTCAAGGACGAACCAAGGTCGCAGCCGGTCGAAGGCGAAACGCTGCTGAAGATTGATGGTTTGAACAAAACTTTCAAACAGGCGGGAAATACGCTTGAAGTTTTGCAAAATCTTTCGATGCGGATTGCGGCGGGGGAAATTGTCGCTCTGGTCGGGCCGAGCGGATCGGGGAAATCGACTCTGATGCAGATTGCCGGGCTGCTCGACAGTCCGACATCGGGAAAGATTTTTATCAATGGTCATCAGACCGAAAAAATGGGTGACGCCGCGCGGACGAAATTACGGCTGGATTATATTGGTTTTGTTTATCAGTTCCATCATCTGCTGCCGGAATTTACGGCTGTCGAGAATGTGGGGCTGCCGCAAATTATTGCCGGGAAATCTAAAAAGGTGGCGCATAAAAAGGCAGGTGAGCTGCTGACTAGTCTTGGGCTCGGCGAGAGACTAACCCACCGTCCCGGTAAATTATCCGGTGGTGAGCAGCAACGCGTGGCGATTGCGCGGGCGCTGGCCAATGATCCGACATTGCTGTTTGCTGATGAGCCGACAGGAAATCTGGACCTGAAAACCTCGGAAGAGGTGTTTGATGTGCTTCTGGAGCAGGTGCGCGAGCGCGGTATTGGCGCCCTGATCGCCACTCACAATATGGAATTAGCGGAGCAAATGGATCGAGTTCTTGAATTGAAGGCCGGTAGAATTGTGCCGTTCTAGCCAGACTGCTATATTTCAAAAATGAATCACCCTGCGTATATCCATTTGCACACTCATTCTGCCTATTCCCTGGCGGAAGGGGCGATTACGGTCAAGGATTTGGTGGCGATATGCCGCCAGCAAAAGATGCCCGCCGTGGCGGTGACCGACACCAATAATCTCTTTGGCGCGATGGAATTTGCTGCGGAAGCAGCCAAAGCTGGTGTCCAACCGATTATTGGCTGTCAGGTCAGTATTGGTGAGAACGATCACCAGATCGTCCTGCTGGTTCAAAATGAAGTCGGTTATCGTAATTTATGCAAGCTGATCAGTGATGCTTATCTCGGCGGTGAAGATCAGGAAGCCGCCAGTGCGAGTATGGAAGAGCTCGCTGCGCATGCAGATGGGTTGATTTGTCTGAGTGGAGGATCGAAAGGGCCAATTCCTCAAAACCTTGTCCATCATCAGGATGACAAAGCCGAAGAAACTCTGCTTGCCTTCAAAAAAATATTTGGGGATCGGTTTTATATAGAGCTGCAACGTCATGGCTGGGCGGAGGAGGAGGCAAGCGAAGACAAGCTGATTGATCTGGCCTATAAGCATGACATTCCTCTTGTCGCCACCAATGATTGTTATTTTGATCAAATCTCGGACCACGAAGCGCATGACGCGCTGCTTTGTATTGCAGGCGGACGTTATATCACCGAGTCTGATCGCCGCACGGTCACGGATCAGCATTATTTTAAATCAGCCAAAGAAATGGTGGCGCTGTTTGAAGATGTGCCCGAAGCTATTCAAAACACAGGCGTGATAGCGCAGCGTTGTTCATTCCTGTTGCAGACCATTCAACCGATCCTGCCACCATTTAAAACGGAAGGCGGGCATTCCGAGGAAGAGGAATTACAAGCGCAGGCGAAAAAGGGTCTTGAGTGGAGGCTAGAGAAGTTTGCCGCCGATGAGGATCATAAGCCCTATTGGGACCGGCTGGATTACGAGCTAGGCGTTATCAATCAGATGGGCTTTGCCGGGTATTTTCTTATCGTGTCCGACTTTATTATATGGGCGAAAGATCAGGATATTCCTGTTGGCCCGGGCAGGGGCTCTGGTGCCGGTTCGGTTGTGTCTTGGGCGCTCAAGATTACCGATCTGAATCCGCTGCAGTTCGGTTTGCTGTTTGAACGGATGTTGAACCCCGAACGTGTGTCGATGCCCGACTTTGATATCGACTTTTGTCAGGAACGCCGCGATGAAGTGATCCGTTATGTGCAGGAGCGATACGGCTATGACCATGTCGCGCAGATTATTACCTTTGGTAAGTTGCAGGCGCGTGCCGTGGTGCGTGATGTTGGTCGCGTGTTGCAAATGCCCTATGGCCAGGTTGATCGTATTGCCAAAATGATTCCGAACAATCCGGCGGCACCGATGACTCTGGGCGAAGCGCTGGCGCAGGACGAAGAGCTGCGCAATGAACGCAACAAGGATGATACCAGTAAGAAACTGATCAATATGGCGCTGAAGCTGGAGGGGCTTTATCGGCATGCTTCCACCCACGCCGCGGGGCTGGTGATTGGTGATCGGGCGCTTCATGAGTTGGTGCCGCTTTATCGTGATCCGCGCTCCGATATGCCAGTGACGCAGTTCAACATGAAATATGTTGAGCAGGCCGGGCTGGTGAAGTTTGATTTTCTTGGTTTGAAAACCATGACGGTCATTCACAAAACAATTCAATTGATTGAGCGCGCTGGAGAGAAAATAGATTATCTTCAAATCCCGCTCGATGATCAAAAAACATATGACCTTTTGGCCAGCGGTAATACGGTTGGGGTGTTCCAACTGGAGAGTTCTGGCATGCGCGATGTTTTGCGCAAGATGAAACCGAACCGTTTTGAAGATATTATTGCGCTGGTGGCGCTTTATCGTCCGGGTCCGATGGACAACATCCCGAAATATATTAGCACAAAAGCTGGTAATGAAGAGCCAGATTATCTGCACCCAAAGCTGAAGCCGTTCCTAGAAGAAACCTACGGCATCATGATTTATCAGGAGCAGGTGATGCAAGCTGCGCAGGAGCTGGCGGGTTATACGCTGGGTGGTGCCGATTTGCTTCGCCGCGCGATGGGTAAAAAGATTAAGGCCGAGATGGATGCGCAGCGCCAAATGTTTATGGATGGTGCAAAGGAACATAACAATGTGCCAGCCAATCAGGCCAATCATATTTTTGATCAGATTGCCAAATTCGCCGGGTACGGCTTTAACAAATCGCACGCGGCGGCGTATGCGTTGATCGCGTATTGGACGGGCTGGTTAAAAGCCAATCACCCGGTGCAGTTTATGGCGGCATCGATGACGCTTGATCTTGGTAATACTGACAAGCTGAGTATTTTTAAGCAAGATCTTGATCGGATGGATATCAAACTTCATTCACCGGACATTAATGAATCATGGCCGGACTTTGCCGTGCAGGATGGGACGATCCGTTATGCGCTCGCAGCGTTAAAAGGTGTTGGCGAGGCAGCGATGGAACAGATTGTGAGTGAAAGAAAAACGGGCGGTAAGTTTAAATCCCTGGAAGATTTTTCGATGCGTGTCGATCCCAAAGCGATGAACAAACGACAGTTCGAACATCTGGCTTGTGCCGGTGCGTTTGAATCTCTGAATAAAAACAGAGCGCAGGTTCATGGCGGCACCGAAACGGTTCTGCGTTACGGTCAGGCGCAGGCGGCAGAGCGAGATTCCGGCCAGGTCAGTCTTTTTGGCGAGGGCGATGATAATGCGCTTGGTATGCCGGACTTGCCGAATGTCCCTGAATGGGACCCGCTGGAAAAATTGAGTCGTGAATTTGGCGCGGTTGGGTTTTATTTGTCGGCGCATCCGCTTGATACGCGTTTGGGGCAGTTGGAGCGCATGGGTATTTCCAGCTTTGCCAGCGTGGAAGAAAAGCTCAATCACATTAGTGCTGTCCGTGTGCAGATGGCTGGCGTGTTGCTCAAGAAGCAGGAAAGGGTCGCTCAGAAAAGCGGTAACAAATATGCCTTTCTACAAATCTCTGATCCGAGCGGTATCTATGAGGTCACTTTATTTTCAGAGCTGCTCCATCAGTGCCGCGATGTTTTAGAGCCGGGGCAGGCACTTCTGTTGACTGTTGCCGCTGAACAGCGTGAGGATCAAATCCGTTTTACGGCGCAAAAGGTGCAATCTCTTGATCAGGCGCTTGAGGGCAAAATCAGGGAAATTCATATCCATATGGAGAGCGCCGCGCCGGTGAAGAAACTCAAAGAATTTATTGATGTTGAAGGGCCGGGAAGTTCAAAAATCCAGATTTTCGTTCATAGTGATGGCCATGACATTGAAATAGATTTGCCTGGCCGTTGGAAACTTAGCCAGCAGGCGCGGAATACGATGCGGGGCGAGGATGGGGTGACGAATATTTCCGAAATATAAAGCCTTGCATCCTTATGAAATATCGCTATAGATATGACAATCATAAATAAGGAGTAAGAAAATGGATGTAATGAGTCAGTTCAATAAGAATGTAATGAATTTTATAGGCACGTCTGTAGGTCCAGAAAATTATAGGGTAGGCATCCATTTAGCGAGCGCCGCAAGCTATATTAACTGGCGTGAGGATATTGCAAAAACACCAATATTTGATCCATTTAAGACGGGACAAGAAAATCCGTTTAACAATAAACGTCTTATTGATGACGCACTTGATGTAACAAATTGCCCTAAAAATATAAGAGAACATGTAAAAAAATTAATAATTGAGCAATTGACCAAAGGACATGATGTTAAAAAAGAGGCTTCTTTTAAGGGGAATTACAATAAAGCTCAATGTTCTATCGGGTAGGGAAATCAAGCTTTTCCCTTGCAATTCTGGGGATTAGAGGCTAAAACCCGTTCAACTTAAATTCACATGCGGGATTTGGGTCTTGTTTTAAAGGCCCGTCCGGTGTTGAGAAATCAACCACTTAGATCCCGCAGAGGCATAACCGGAAAAGGAAAAATACATGGCTCTACCACAATTCACCATGCGTCAGCTATTGGAAGCAGGCGTTCACTTTGGTCACCACACACGACGCTGGAACCCTAAAATGCGCGACTATATCTTTGGCGTGCGCAATGGCGTTCACATCATTGATTTGCAACAAACCACACCGATGCTCGAGCAGTCTGTAAAAGCGATGCGTGATATCGTTGCTGGTGGCGGGCGTATTTTGTTCGTTGGCACCAAACGTCAGGCAGCAGGCAAAATTGCCGAGAGCGCCAAGCGTTGTGGTCAGTACTACGTCAACCACCGCTGGCTTGGCGGTATGATGACCAACTGGAAAACGATTACCAAATCGATCAATCGTTTGCGTGAGCTTGAAAAGATTTTTGCCGGCGAAACATCAGGCTATACCAAAAAAGAAATCCTGATGATGACTCGCGAGCATACCAAGCTCGAGGCATCTATCGGTGGTATCAAGGAAATGGGTGGTCAGCCGAACGCGCTGTTTATCATCGACACCACCAAGGAAGAGATTGCGATTAAGGAAGCCAACAAACTGGGTATTCCTGTCTTTGCGATCGTTGATACCAATGCGACACCAGATGGCGTTGATTACGTGATCCCAGGCAATGATGACGCTTTGCGCGCGATTGAGCTTTATTGTGATCTGTTTGCTGATGCCATTTTGGATGGTTTACAAGCTGAGGTTGCGACTGCTGGTATTGATACCGGTGCCGCAGAAAATGTAAAAGTTGAATTGCCGAAAGCGCCGGCTCCTGAAGAAGAGAGCATGACGCCGGGCGAGAAAGCGAAGCTTGATGCGGCCGCTAAAAAAGCAGAGAAGGCCAAGGAAGAGCCAGTTGCAGAAGGCGACGAGCCCAAGAAACAAGCTTCAGCATAAACAACATTAAAGAAGGATAAGAGCAATGGCTGACATTACAGCATCAATGGTGAAAGAACTGCGCGAGAAATCAGGCGCCGGTATGATGGATGCCAAAAAGGCATTAACCGAAGCTGGCGGTAGCATGGAAGAAGCAATGGAAGAGTTGCGCAAAAAAGGAATGGCCAAGGCCGATAAAAAATCCAGCCGTACGGCGGCGGAAGGTTTGGTTGCTGTTGTAACGAAGGGCACGAAAGGTGCTGTCATTGAAGTGAACTCCGAAACCGATTTCGTAAGCCGTAATGAAGAATTCCAGAATTTTGTAGAGTCTGTAGCCCAAAAAGCGCTTGATGCAGGAGACTCTGTTGAAGATTTGGGTGCGGCAGATCTGAATGGAAAATCGGTTAAAGATAGTTTGACAGGTCTGATTGCCACAATCGGTGAAAATATGAATTTGCGTCGCTCTCAGACTCTTGAAGTGAGCAAAGGGGCTGTTGTGCCTTATGTTCACGGCGCTTTGAAAGACGGTCTTGGTAAAATCGGCGTGCTGGTTGCACTTGAATCCGATGCGGATGCCGCCGCGCTTCAGGCTGTTGGCAAACAGGTGGCAATGCATGTTGCCGCCGCATTCCCTAAATACCTGAATCGTGATGACGTTGATGCGGCAGAGATGGAAAAGGAGCGTAAATTTCTGATCGAGCAGGCCAAGGCCGAGGGCAAGCCCGAAGAGATCGCTGAAAAGATGGTGGAAGGCCGGATGCGCAAATATTACGAGGAAGTTTGCCTTCTGGAGCAGATTTTTGTCATTGACGGCGAAACCAAGATTTCTAAAGTTATCGAAAATGCCGCAAGTGAGGCAGGCTCGCCTGTTGAACTGAAGGGTTTTGTCCGCTTCCAGCTCGGTGAAGGTATCGAGAGAGAAGAAGAGGATTTTGCCGCTGAAGTGGCCGCTGTTGCAGGCGGCTAGAGCTTATTCCAGCTTGCCTTATAGCTTGTCCGGGATAAGGTTCTGGGATACAAAGTAAAGGCAATGACAATGAGCGCAAAACAGATGACAAAAGAGAAAATCCAGCCAGCTTCGGAATACAAGCGTATTATGCTAAAAATGTCGGGCGAGGTCCTGATGGGTGACAGCGAGTACGGGCTGGATTCAAAGACCGTCAAGCGCGTCGCCGAAGATATCAAAGCAGTTGTGGATCTGGGTGTTGAAGTTTGCGTCGTCGTTGGCGCTGGCAATATCTTTCGTGGTGTTTCTGGTGCCGCCGAGGGGATGGATCGTACCACGGCCGATTATATGGGCATGCTCGGTATCGTGATTAATGCGCTGGCTCTGCAAAACGCGCTGGAGCATATTGATGTTTATACTCGGGTGCAGTCTGCGATCCGCATGGATTCAATTTGTGAGCCTTATATCCGTCGTAAGGCCTTCCGTCACATGCAAAAGGGCCGGGTGGTGATTTTTGCAGCCGGGACGGGAAACCCTTATTTCACGACTGATACGGCGGCGGCTTTGCGCGCCTCAGAAATGAACTGCGACGCGATTTTCAAGGGCACAAAAGTTGACGGTGTTTATTCCGCGGACCCGGAAACAGATAAATCGGCCACGCATTTTGATCGTATTAGCTATATGGATGTGCTGACCAAGGATCTGAAGGTTATGGATGCCACGGCAATTTCACTGGCACGCGAGAACAATATTCCGATCGTTGTCTTTTCTGTTAAGGAAGAGGGTAATTTTGCACAAGTCGTGCAGTCCAAGGGTAAATACACAATTGTAGCAAATTAAAGGAGGCCGAGTGCCATGTCCGATTACGATAAGGCTGACCTGAAACGCCGTATGGATGGCGCGGTCGAAGTTTTAAGCACTGAATTCGGTGGTCTGCGGACAGGCAGGGCTTCGGCCAGTTTGCTTGATCCCGTGCAGGTTGATGTCTATGGGAGCTCTATGCCGCTGAACCAGGTTGGCAGTGTTAGTGTGCCTGAGTCGCGTCTGATTACCGTGCAGGTCTGGGATGCCGGGCAGGTTAAAGCGGTTGAAAAAGCCATTCGTGAATCTGGTTTGGGGCTGAACCCACAGCCCGAAGGCAACATGATCCGTATTCCTATTCCTGATCTTAATGAAGAGCGTCGCCAGGAGCTTACAAAAGTGGCCGGCAAATACGCAGAAGCAGCGCGTGTTTCGGTTCGCAATGTCCGTCGGGATGGGATGGACGGCCTGAAGAAGATGGAAAAAGATAAGGGGATTTCTGAAGATGAACATAAAGCTATGTCGGAAGAAATTCAAAAGTTGACCGATGAGGTTGTTAAGAAAATCGACACTATGCTGGCGGATAAAGAAAAAGACATCATGACGGTTTGAGGTAATAGTTTTCAATGGTTGAGAATAACAAAAATACACCGACGCATGTCGCGATCATTATGGACGGTAATGGTCGTTGGGCCGGTAAGCGTGGCCTGCCACGCACAGCCGGACATAAAAAGGGTACGGAAGCGGCCAAGCGGGTTGTAAAGGCTGCGGGTGATCTTGGGGTGGAGTATCTGACTCTTTTTGGTTTTTCATCGGAAAATTGGCGGCGGCCCGAAAATGAAATTAAAGATCTCATGCAGCTTTTGCGTTATTACCTGCGCGCGGAAACTGCCGAGTTGCATGAAAATAATGTGAAGCTGCGGGTGATTGGTGATCGTGCTCGTTTTGATGACGATATCATTGATCTGATTGACAGTGCCGAAGCGTTGACCAGAGACAATGATGGCACCACTATGATCATGGCGCTGAATTACGGCGGGCGTGACGATATTAAACAGGCCGTTGATGCAGTGATAAGAAATCCGGACAGCACCAAAAGTGTAGAAGAACAATTTACGAGCAACTTGATGACGGCTGGTATTCCTGATCCTGACATATTGATCCGCACCAGCGGTGAGCAACGCATCAGCAATTTTCTGCTCTGGCAATGTGCCTATACCGAGTTTGTGTTTACCGATGTGCTCTGGCCGGATTTTGGTAAGACTGACCTTGAGGCAGCGTTGGCCGAATATGCAGGGCGTGATCGGCGCTACGGCGATATCAAGCGCTCGGAAGGATAGCAGGCCTGCTTTGGGCAAAATCAATCTCTCACAGCTGCAAAAACGACTTCTCTCGGGTTTTATCCTCGGGCCGCTGGTGGTGCTGGTTATCATCTATGGCGGCTGGCTGTTTGCGGTGATGGTCGCCGGGTTTGCGGCGATTGCGCTTTATGAATGGGTGCAGCTTTCATTAAAGATTAAAAACAAAATCCCGTATCTAGTTTTGGGGATTCCGTATGTAGTTTTTTGTTTTTTATGTTTGTATATGATAGGAGCTTTTGCCCCTGTTCACACAGGACTTTTGTTTATTGCTATGATTTGGTCCAGCGATACAGGAGCTTATTTAACAGGAAAGAAACTTGGTGGACCAAAGATGGTGCCTAAGATAAGCCCAAACAAAACTTGGGCAGGATTTGGGGGAGCGCTGTTTTTTCCTGCAGTCGCAGGAACAGTTTTGGTTTTTGTAATGGATATATACGGTTATGAAGCAGGTCCAAAATTTACACCTCAGCTAATATTTATTGTTGGGGCCGTTGTCGGGGCGGTTGGCCAAATTGGTGATCTTGTTGTCTCATTTGCGAAACGTGCAGCGAAAGTAAAGGATACAGGAGATTTGATTCCTGGCCATGGCGGGTTGCTTGACAGAGTAGATTCCATGATGTTGGCCGCTACTATTTTCTATGCCTTTCTTGTTGCTGTTCACATTATTCCAAGGGTGATGTGATGAAAAAGAAAGTCACCATTCTTGGGGCGACAGGGTCCATCGGTAAAAGCGCAGCTGACGTTATCCTCTCAGCGCTGGAGCGGTTTGATGTTCAGGTTGTCACGGCGAACACCAATGCTGAATTGCTGGCCGAGCAAGCTATAAAGCTGAAAGCCAAACGCGCAGTGATCGTCGATGAAACAAAATACGACACCCTCAAATCAAAACTGGATGGCACGGGCATTGAAATAGCTGCCGGGGAGCAAGCACTTGAAGAGGCTGCGTCCGAACCTGCCGATCTGATCCTTGCGGGCATTGTCGGTATTGCAGGCCTGAAACCGATCATGAAAGCGATAGAGCAGGGCAGTTGCGTGGCGATTGCCAATAAGGAACCTTTGGTGGCCGCTGGTCCGCTCGTGATGGCGGCGGCCAAAAAACACGGCACAACACTTTTGCCTGTCGATAGTGAACACAATGCTGTGTTTCAGGTGTTTGATTTTGAGCGCTCCGATGGCATCGAGAAAATTACCCTCACCGCATCGGGTGGACCGTTTCTGAACCGTAGCCTTGAGGACATGGCAAACGTAACGCCTGATCAAGCGGTCGCCCATCCCAACTGGTCTATGGGGCGTAAAATCTCCGTCGACAGCGCGACAATGATGAACAAGGCCCTCGAAATCATCGAGGCGCATTATCTTTTTAATATAGAGCCGGACAAGATTGACGTGCTCATACACCCGCAATCGGTCATTCATTCAATGGTTCATTATAAGGACGGCTCGGTTCTGGCGCAGATGGGAGCCAGCGATATGCGCACGCCCATTGCCAACGTTCTTGCCTGGCCGGAGCGGATGGAAACGCCGGGGCAAAAGCTGGATCTGACGCAAATGAACAAATTAACCTTCGAAAAACCTGATTTTGAGCGTTTTCCGGCGCTGAAAACGGCCTATCAGTGCCTTGAAAGCGGCCTCCATTCTTGTGTTGCCCTGAATGCGGCCAATGAAGTGGCTGTGGAGGCTTTTTTAACAAATAACATAGGTTTTCTTGATATTATGGATTGTATAGACCATATTCTTGGTAAGACAAAAACCACGAAACTTGATACCATTACAGACATCATCGAATTCGACGAAACAATACGCGCCAAAACCAAAGACTTCATAACAAACGGCGTTACAAAGAAAGCGGCACAGTCATCATGAATTTTTACGAAGTTTTCCAGACCTTGAGCGGCAATATCTGGCTTTATGGCGGGACGTTTTTGCTGGTTCTTTCGATCCTGGTTTTTGTCCATGAGTGGGGCCATTACATTGTTGCGCGGCTTTGTGGCGTGCGGGTTGAAACGTTTTCTATTGGCTTTGGCAAGGAATTGTGGGGCCGCACAGACAAGCACGGCACGCGCTGGAAGTTTTCGCTGATCCCGCTGGGCGGCTATGTAAAGCTGTTTGGCGATGTTGACCCGGCCAGCGCTCAGCACGCCGAGGGCACCAAAGATGACAAAAGTGATAAAATTAAACCCTTCACGGAAGCCGAGAAAAAAGAGGCGTTCTTTAATCAGCCGGTGTGGAAGCGCGCGGCTGTGGTTTTTGCCGGGCCAGCCATCAATTACATCTTTGCGATTGTTATTCTCACTGGACTTTATATGTATAACGGCCAGCCGGTAACGCCACCTATGGCCGCTGCTATTATTGGCGAGAGCGCGGCGGCTGAAAACGGCTTTGAACCGCATGATATTATTGTCTCCATTGATGACAAGCAGATTAACAGCTTTGAAGACATCCGCCGCCAGATGATGATTGCGCTGGATGATAAGAAACATTTTGTTATTGATCGCGATGGCCAGATCATTGATATCCATGCGTCACCAAAAAAGATTGAGATTGAGGATCGTTTTGGCTTTAAGAACAGCCGTGGTTTGCTGGGTCTTATCTCTCCACGCCACGCGCTTAAGATCAGCAATATCAAAACGATAGAGGGCAAATCTTATACAGACGTTGAAGCTATGCGCGCCGCCTTGTTGAAAAAACTGGATACGAGTTTTGTCATTGAGATCGAGCGTGGACCAAAGATTGATAGCCTGACGGTAAAGCCGTTGAGTGATAACAATGGCGCTTTGCGTGATCCGGAGAATGAGAATTACGAAATTTTGTTTCTGGCCGGGCAGGAGGCCAATATATTTGTAAAGCATGGGCCGATTAGTGCTTTTGTTCAATCGGTCAAGGAAACTGCTTCGATTACCACAGGCACGCTGGAGGCGCTCGGTCAGATGATCATGGGCAGCCGCAGTGCCACAGAGCTTGGCGGGATTATCCGCATCGGCGCGCTGGCCGGTGATATGGCGGAGAAGGGGCTCATTGCCATTATTTTGTTTATGGCGCTGCTCTCGATCAATTTGGGGTTGATTAACCTGTTTCCCATTCCGCTGCTCGATGGCGGGCATTTGTTGTTCTATGCCTTTGAGGTCATTTTGGGCAAGCCAGTGCCGGATCAGATCCAGGAATATGCATTCCGGTTGGGCCTGACGTTTTTGGTGGGGATCATGGTGTTTGCCAATTTGAATGATTTGATGCAGCTCATTTTGTAATTTGTATATATAACCTCCTGATTTCATTTTAAAAAGCCCGTTTCCTTTAGTTCGGTCGCAAATTTTGGGGTGGGGGTACCCCGTGTTATGTCTCCTTAATAGTTTGTTTCGCAGAAAACACGTTTTCATATTGCTTTTTACCGTCATTGCGAGCGAACGCGAAGCAATCCAGCCTTTTTCTTGTGGCTCTGGATTGCTTCAGCCCAAGGGCTTCGCAATGACGATGTTTTTGTGTATGTCTTTTTCATGTAGATATTATAGGAAATATATCCTAATTTGTCAAGGGTTTTAAACGCGGAGATTCAGAGGGGCGGAGGCTTTTTCTGCTGTTATTCCGGACGTAGAATTTTCTTGCATAAAACATCAAAAGCTGTTTTATTACGGCAAATAATGAACTATGGAAAAATGAGAGCAAGAGTATAATGGCAAAAGAACATAAGATGACATTTGGAGATGTGGCAGAAAAACTGCCACAGCATCCGGGTTCATTAATGCTTAAGGTGATAAAAGGCCAAGGGCTGAGTGTTTATGCGGCTGCCTCCAAAATTGGAGCAAACCGTCAAATGCTTAATTACGTTGTAAAATGTGAAAGACCAGTAAGCAATGATATTGCTGCTAAGTTTGCCGCTTATTTTTCCGAATATACTGAAGACGAACTTCTTTTGTTCCAATTGAGATTTAATCAATACAAATATCATTCGAAGCAAAAGCTTCAGGCAAAAAAAGATATCACTGAAAGAAAATCAGAGGATGTGCCGCCGCATCCGGGGTCGATAATTAAAAAGGAATTAATTGATGCGGCTAGTACCAACGTTCACGCTGTAGCACTACAAATTGACATTTGTCAGCAAACTTTAGACGATCTGACAAAAGAGAAGGCTCCTCTTAGTCCCAGGGTAGCAATTAAGCTTTCAAACATCTTTTCTAAATACACCGCTGAAGAACTCATGGGTTTTCAAACCCGGTTTAATCTTTATAAAGAGAAACAAGCCATGTTGAAAAAGCCGCACCATCATCATAAGGGGCGGAAGGTTAAAAACGCAGAGGAAAGTCTAGCTCTATAATTACATGGCTGCTGCACCGCGTTCAAAAAACCGCTATACTGAAGATTAAGAGAGTGTCATCCCGCTGAAGAGCGGGATCTTCTTGCTTTGTGTGTGTAAGGTCCCGGCCTTCCGCCTACGCCCTGTGGGCTACGGCGTGACAGGGCGCCGGGATGACGATTAGATAGTGGCGGGGCAAGAGCAGGGATTTTAAACCCTCACCCACTCAGCCGGCGGTTTTTCCTGCGGAAAAGCCGGGCTTCGTTGCCCTCTCCCTCAAGGGAGAGGGGAGTATTTTGGATAGATAATTAAGTGTGATGGGGCGGTATGGAATCCTTTTTTCAGCTTTCTGACGTTTTTGCGGGCAATGTCTTTCTGTATGTCTTTGCGCTATTTTTCAGCATCAGCTTTGTTGTCTTTGTGCATGAGCTGGGGCATTACAGCGCGGCGCGGGTGTTTGGTGTGCGGATCGATAAATTCTCTATTGGCTTTGGCCATGAGCTCTATGGCCGCACGGACAAACGCGGCACGAGGTGGTCGCTTTCGCTGTTGCCGTTGGGTGGCTATGTCAAAATTTTTGGCGATGTGAACCGTGACGACCCCAAAATCTGGGATGCCGAGACGGAAAAAATCAGAAAGCTCACGAAAGAAGAGACGGAGGTCGCTTTTTATACCAGAGCGCTCTGGAAGCGCGCGGTGATTATAGCGGCTGGTCCTGTAATCAATTTTATTTTTACATTTCTGATACTTGCAGCCCTTTTCTCAACCAAAGGGCAAGGTTCAACGCTGCCGATTGTGACGGCGGTGGCGATGGGGACATCGGGTTATGAGGCCGGGTTTCAGCCGCTGGACGAGATTACAGCGATTGACGGCCGCAAGATTACCCGATTTGAAGATATTTGGGCGCTGACCAAGCCCAATATCGGCCAGGAATATGATTTTACGGTGAAGCGTGGTGAGCAGACGATCACCATGACAGCCGCGTCCCGGCCTATTGATTACAAGGACACAAAGGGGATGAACCGCGCGCATGGGCGGCTGGGGGCTACCCATATTCGCGCGCTGGAATATAAGGATATTACGTCCGTCAACGGGGTGGATGTGGATGGTGATATCGACAGAGCTCGCCAGGAGATAGCAACTCATCTTGATCAGGAGCTGCGCCTTGGTGTTGCTGCGTTTGATGATGACAAGAGCGATATCTTTTTGATCCGCGTGCCCACAAACATGAATGAAGGGCTTAATGATCCAAAGGACGAGGATTATGATAAATTCTATACCGGGATCAGCAAGGAAAAATTCTATGTTTACCGGGGAGTGCCCTTTGCGTTGGTCTCTGCCGCGAAACAGATGAAAGTGCTGTCTATAGAGGCTTATAAGGTTATGGAGCTGGTGTTTAGTGGCGGCGCCCGACGGGACAGCATTGGCGGCATCGGAACAATGGGACAAGCGGCGGAAAAAGCCGTCGATTCCGGCTGGTACACATTTTTGGTGTTTATTGCTGTTTTGTCTTTTCAGATCGGGCTGGTGAATTTGTTTCCTATTCCGCTGCTGGATGGCGGCTACCTTGCGTTTTTAGCTTATGAGGCGGTGGCAGGGAAGCCATTATCGCAACGGTTTCAGGACTATGCTTTTGCCTTAGGGCTAGCTTTTTTGGTGGGAATCGTGGTATTTGCTAACATAAGTGATATTTTTTTATTCACCCGCTAATCTTTTTCGTCTAAGGTCCAAATCCATTACTCAATAAAGAAGGCTATGAAACTCATGAGACACGCCCTAGGTCTGTTTATCGGCTTGTTTGCGTTATCAATTTTGGTTGCTCCCACTATATTTGGTTCCGGGGCAGCCTATGCAGCAGCAACCATCAAGGAAGTGCGCGTCCAGGGTACGGAGCGCGTTGAGCCCGCCACTGTGATGTCCTATATGGATTTGCAGGTTGGCGATACAGCCGAGCGCGAAGATCTCGACCGGGCGCTAAAGAGCCTGTTTGGTACGGGATTGTTTGCCGATGTTTCTCTCGATCTTCAAGGTAATATCCTGCTGGTTGATCTGATTGAAAATCCTGTCATCAACGAGATTGCTTTTGAAGGCAATGATCGTATCGAAGACCCGGAGCTGCTGTCCGAAATTCAGCTGCGTCCGCGTCAGGTTTTTACACGCACCAAGGTGCAGTCTGACGTTAGTCGCCTGTATCAAATTTATCGCCGCAACGGACGCTTCTCGATTAATATTGAGCCAAAGGTGATCCGTCTGGATCAGAACCGGGTTAATCTGGTTTTTGAAATTCAGGAAGGCGATGTCACCAATGTAAGGTCCATTCGCTTTGTCGGTAACAAGCATTTTGATGACAGTAAGCTGCGCAGTGAGATTACCACCAGCGAGAGTGCCTGGTATAAATTTATTTCCACCGATGACCGCTATGATCCGGATCGTCTGGCCTTTGATCAGGAGCTTTTGCGCAGGTTTTATCTGGCGCAGGGTTATGCCGATTATAATTTGATATCGGCTATCGCAGAGCTGTCGGACGACAAGGATGATTTCTTCATCACCTTTACCGTCGATGAGGGTGAGCGTTACAAGATTAAAAGTACAAATATTGATGCGAATTTACGCAATTTTGATCCGGCAACCCTGAGCGATGTTATTGAGATTGAGGCGGATGATTGGTATGACGCCGATCTGGTTCAGGAAACAGTTGATAAACTGACCGATGCGCTGGGCGATTTGCAATATGCTTTTGTCAGTGTGCGTCCGGATATTCGCCGCAACCGCGATGAAAAAACCGTCGATATTGTTTTCCAGGTGAGCGAAACGCCGCGCGTCTTTGTTGAGCGTATTAACGTTAATGGCAATATACGGACATTGGATGAAGTCGTACGGCGGGAATTGCTGCTTGATGAGGGCGACCCGTATAACCGCTCCAAACTCGCGCGTTCAGAACAAAATATTCGCAATCTAGATTTCTTTGAGGATGTTAAGGTTGATGTGAGCCAGGGATCAGCGCCGGATAAAACCGTCGTTGATGTTGATGTATCGGAAAAATCAACTGGTGAGCTTTCGATTGGTGCCGGGTTTTCAACAAGTGACGGGCCGCTGGCTGATCTACGGATCAGAGAGCGCAACCTTCTTGGTAAAGGGCAGGATCTATTGCTGGCGACAACAATTGCAGGGCAGCGGACAGAGGTGGATCTTTCCTTCACCGAGCCCTTCTTCATGGGGCGCGATGTTTCTGCCGGTTTTGATCTGTTTCATATTACGCGCGATCTTCAGGATGAAAGCTCCTTTGACCAGAAACGTACTGGTGGCGCTTTAAGGGTTGGTTATCCCTTGTCAGAGCGCTGGCGTCAGACGGTTAGCTACCGCGCCGAGCGAAACGAGATTACAGATGTGAGCAGTACGGCTTCACGTTTTGTGTTGGCGCAGGAAGGGCGGCGCGATACTTCGGCCATGGCCCAGCGTACAACCTATGAAAATGTTGATAGCAAGCAATTCCCAACGGAAGGCTGGCTCTTGTGGCTGGATACGGAGATCGCTGGGCTTGGCGGTGATGCGAAATATGTGTCTGGAAAAACCGGCGCTTCATTCTTCCATCCGATCTGGGATCAGGTCGTCCTGAACTTGCTGGGTGAAACCGGTGCGATTGAAGGTTATAGCGATGAGATCGTTCAGATTAATGAAAGATTCTTTCTTGGCGGTACAACGTTGCGTGGATTTGAGCGCGCGGGGGTTGGGCCCAGAGATTTAACAACAAATGACTCCCTTGGCGGTAAGTATTTCTATCGTGGAACAACGGAAGTTTCCTTCCCGCTTGGCTTGCCGGAAGAGTGGGGCATTAAAGGGCACACATTTGGTGATGCCGGATCATTGCTGGAGTCTGATGATTCAGGGGCCGGGATTGCCGATGACGCTAGCGTTCGTGCTAGTGTCGGGGCCGGAATATCCTGGCGCTCGCCGTTTGGTCCTGTGCGGGTAGATGTTGCCCAGCCAGTGATGGAAGAAAGTTATGATGAAGAAGAGTTGTTCCGGTTTAATTTTGGAACCCGCTTCTAGAATGCACTGATAATTGTTAAGCCATTCTGCTGCAATTAGCAGCGCATTCTGATTTACCGTTGAGCTAATAGTAATGAAAGGTACGTGACATGAAATCACTTTACAGTTTTTTGTGCATTTCGATTTTTGCGGTTTTGCTGGCCGTAACCCCGGCGCAGGCGCAAACGTCCATTGGCGTGGTCGATATACAAAAAGTCCTTGCTGAATCCAAGGCTGGCCAAAGTATCCAGGCGCAGGTTGACGGTCGCCGGATAAAATTTAAGGCTGAATTTTCAAAAATTGAGAAGGAATTAAGAGAAAGTCAAAAAACGCTCATTGAAAAACAAGCCACTCTTTCAAAAGAAGAATTTGCAACGCAGAGTCAGGCTTTTGAACAAAAGCGTGTTGAGACCATCGGGCTTGTGCAGAAAAGAAAAGCAGCGCTGGATAGTGCTTTTACCAAGGCACTTAAGAAGCTGGAAAAAGAAATCATGACAATCATCGGCGATATATCGGAAGAAAAGAAATATGATCTCGTGATATCAAAGGGCAATGTTTTTATCAGCAATGAGTCTTTGGATATTTCCGCTGAAGTCACGGAAAAGCTAAACGCTAAAATCCCCAAAGTTCAGGTTGAAATAGAGGAAACGCCTTAAATGCCTGACAAACGGTTTTTTAAACGGCATTCTGCGTTTTCTGTCGGGCAACTGGCGGAAATGACGGGCTGTGAAACTGTCCCCGGCACCGATAATGAATATATGCTGGAAGACGTTATGCCACTCGATAAGGCTGGCCCAACGGATCTTAGCTTTTTTGACAACATTAAATATAAGGACCAGTTTTTGGCTACAAAAGCGGGAGCTTGTTTTGTTGACCTGCAATTTGCGGACAAAAAAGCACCGGAGGGTGTTCATTTGCTTTTGACGCCGCGTCCCTATAAATCCTACGCATTGGCCGCGCAGGCTTTTTACCCGGACGCGCCGCCGCAAGAATCTATTGCAGAGTCTGCTATCGTTAGCTCCGAGGCAACAATCGGCAAAGGTTGCGTGATTGAGGCAGGTGCCGTGATCGCGGCTGGCGCTGAAATTGGAGAGCGTTGCTGGATTGAGGCCAATGCAATCATTGGAGAGAATGTTGTTATTGGTAGCCATTGCCGGATTGGGGCGGGTGCAACTGTGTCTCATGCGATCATTGATGATCATGTGCGGCTTTATCCGGGTGTGCGTGTGGGCCAGGACGGTTTTGGTTTTGCGATTGATCCCCATGGACATGTAAAAGTGCCGCAGCTGGGACGTGTTTTAATCGGTAGCCATGTCGAAATCGGCGCCAATAGCTGTATCGATCGTGGCTCAGGGCCCGATACGGTGATCGGTCAGGGGACATGGATTGATAATCTGGTGCAGATCGGCCATAACGCACAGATAGGCCGGGGCTGCGTGATTGTATCGCAGGTTGGTATATCGGGTAGTACCGTGATAGAGGATTTTGTAGCCCTTGGTGGCCAGGCCGGCGTGGCCGGGCATTTGCGCATTGGGCAGGGGGCTAAAATCTCTGCGCAGGCTGGCGTTATGCGGGATGTTCCGCCCGGTGAAGAGCAGGCTGGAACGCCCGCCATGCCAAGCAAGCAGGTCTTACGGCAGATCGTGGCGCTGAATCGGCTGGCGGAAAAGAAAAAAGCATCTTAAGATACGGATGCAATAGGGAATTGTTATAGCAATGAGTGAAGAAAACGAAAATATAATCGATATTGACCGTATCAAGGAGCTGATTCCGCATCGCTACCCGATGTTGCTGGTTGATAAAGTTAAGGAAATCGAGCCTGGTGAAACGGCGATTGGTTATAAAAATCTTACCATCGATGAGCCGTATTTTCAGGGACACTTCCCTGACTATCCGGTGATGCCCGGTGTTTTGATTGTCGAAACCATGGCGCAGACGGCAGCGGTGCTGGCAGTGAGGGCGCTTGGCGAGGATGCGGAAGGACAGGTGGTTTATTTTATGTCGATTGACAATGCCCGTTTTCGTAAGCCCGTGGTGCCCGGTGACGCTCTTGAGCTTCACGTGCAAAAAATACGGTCTCGTGGTGCCGTCTGGAAATTTGAAGGCAAGGCTATGGTTGGCGATAAATTATGTGCCGAAGCCAATTTCAGTGCGATGATTATGGATGATAAAGGATAGGCATATCTCTTTCTTTGTAACGTTTCGCAATAATCCGTGATTTGTCTCAAAGCCGCGGAATCTCTAGAATTAGAGCTATGAGTCAGAATATTCATCAAACAGCTATTATCGAAGATGGCGCGAGTATAGGTGAGAACGTCACCATCGGCCCGTATTGCGTTGTCGGGCCGTATGTAACGCTCGGGGACGATGTGACCCTGAAGGCGCATGTGGTGATTGATGGCCATACAAATGTTGGCGAAGGCACAATTATTTTTCCTTTTGCCTCGATTGGTTCGGCGCCGCAGGATTTGAAATATCGTGGTGAAGATTCAGAGCTGATCATCGGCAAGAACAATACGATCCGCGAACACGTGACGATGAACCCGGGCACAGAAAGCGGCGGCATGAAAACGATTGTCGGTGATAACTGTCTGTTCATGATGGGCGCGCATGTGGCGCATGACTGTATCGTTGGTAATAATGTCATCATGGCGAATAATGCGACGTTGGGCGGCCATGTAAGCGTCGGCGACCATGTTTTACTTGGCGGACTTTGCGCTGTACATCAATTTGTAAGAATTGGCTCTTTTGCAGTGATATCAGGTTTGGCCGGTATTGCTGATGATGTCATCCCTTATGGGCGGGCGAAAGGCGAGAAAGCATATTTAAACGGCCTTAATTTGATAGGCCTGGAGCGCGCCAATTTTAGTAAGGATCAAATAAGAACACTTCAAAAAGCTTTTAATCAGCTTTTCGATAGTGAGGATGGTAACTTCAATCAGCGCCTGGAGGCTGTGGCCAAAGAATATGAAGGCGACGATGCGATCATGGAAATCATTCGTTTTGCCAACGGAAAAGACAAGTTTGGACTATGTCAGCCCAGAAAAAAAGCAGCCTAGCGCATGATATCAAGACTCTTGGGATTATCGCTGGCGGTGGCGTGTTGCCCGAGCGTTTGGCGCAGGCCTGTGAATCCCTTGGAATAGAGCCATTTATTGTCGCGTTTGAAGGCCATACCGATATGAATGTGGTGCGCGGCCGCCCGCATATGATTGGGCGTATGAGTGGTGCCGGGAGCATCATCAAAACGCTTCGTGCTCATGATATCAAAGACCTTGTTCTCATTGGTGCGATGCGTCGCCCACATTTTAGTGAATTGCGCCCCGATCTTTTTACTGCCGGTTTTATTATGCGTCTTGGTATGCGGGCGTTGGGTGACAGCGATATGCTATCGGCCATTCGTAAAGATTTGGAGAGACATGGCTTTACCCTGCATGGCGTGCACGAATTTGTAAGTGACCTGCTGATGCCGGAAGGAGTTATCGGTAAATATAAGCCCGGCAAGGCGGATTGGATTGATATAGAGCGCGGACTTGATATTTCACAGCGGATTGGCTCGCTGGATGTTGGGCAGTCGGTTATTGTACAAGGTGGTCTTGTGTTGGGCGTGGAGGCTGCGGAGGGTACGGATGAGCTGATCCGTCGCTGCGCAGCTCTTAAAAGGAAAGGGCCTGGCGGGGTTTTGGTAAAGACCTGCAAGCCACAACAGGACCGAAGTTTTGATTTGCCGACTGTAGGGCCGGATACAGTCAAAAACGCAGCTGAGGCCGGTTTGGCGGGCATTGCGGTTCATGCAGGAGATTCTTTGCTGATTGACCCGCAAAAGGTTGCAGAAATAGCGGATCAGAATAAGATGTTTGTAGTCGGCCTTGATGTCGATAAACACAGTACAGATTCAGAGTAGCCATGAAAGTATTTTTAATAGCCGGGGAAGCGTCAGGAGATTCTATTGGCGCAAAGTTGATAACCGCATTGCGGGAACAAGAATCAGAACCCATAGAGTTTTTTGGTGTTGGCGGCCCCTTGATGCAAGAGTCCGGCATGGAGATTCTGGTTTCAATGAGCCAGCTGTCGGTTATGGGGTTTTTTGAGCTCGTTCCAAAGTTACCCAAGCTGTATAAAATTTATAAGACGATCATAGCCGAGATTGAAAGACTGGACCCGGATGTTGTTGTTACGGTTGATTTTCCTGACTTTAACTTTTTTATTGCCAAGGCGCTTAAAAAGAGAGGGAAAACTAAAGCAAAAATTGTCCATTATGTGGCGCCCACTGTATGGGCGTGGCGGCCGGGCCGGGCAAAGAAAGTGGCCCAGTTCCTTGATGGTCTCATTTGTTTGTTTCCTTTCGAGCCGGAATATTTTGAAAAGCATAACTTGAAAACGGTTTTTGCAGGGCATCCACTGGTTGAAGGCGATATTGATTCTGGTGATGGAAAACTTTTTCGGGCAGCCAGTGATCTAGCTGATGATGTTAAGGTTATAGGGTTATTTTTTGGTAGCCGTGATCATGAGTTTCAAAGTTTGGGAGGTATACTAAAAGAAACTTTTTTGTACATACAGGAAGAGTGCAAAGACGTTTATGTTGTCATTCCAACTTTACCACATCTGGAGTATGAAGTTCACCAACTCTTGCGGGGTTTTGAGTTTCCACACCTTGTTATAAGTGGCACAGAGCAAAAATGGAACGCCATTGCCGCCTGTGATGTGGCGCTTGCGGTTTCGGGGACAGTGGCGCTGGAGCTGGCTTACAAAGGAGTTCCGCATGTCATTGCCTATAAAATGAACCCTTTGAACTGGCAGATAGCCAAACGCGTGATTAAAGTGCGTCATGCGCATTTGGCCAACATCATGTTAAAGAAAACTGTTGTGCCAGAATTCTTGCAACATCAATGCAAGCCGGAAGATATTTCCAAAGAGGTTCTAAAAATTTTGCGGGAACCAGAAGCGGCGGTTGCGCAGGAGGTGGCCTTCAAGAAAGTGCGTAAATTACTGGACAACGACACTGACGAAAGCTCGTCCAGAATTGCAGCTCGTTTTGTTTTTGATGTTGCGCAGGGAAAACCTATCGCCAGCGGTATACCGGACAGGCCGGTTATAGAAGAGGAGCCGGAAGAAAAGCCCGTCGCAGCTCCGGAACCGCCGCCACCTATAGATCCTGACGCTACTTCCGCTTCTCAATCGGAACATACGGACGTTCAGCCGGGCCAGTATAAAGTTGCCGAGGCCGTCCAATCCGCAACGAAGGTTCTTCAATCATTTCTTTCCACTGCGAAATCCACCCTACAGTCCTTGCGAGAGCGAAAAGGACGGTAAACATCGAGGTTGGAAAGCCCATCGCGCGCAGAATAATCCCCGAATAGAAATCAACATTGGGAAAGAGTTTGCGTTCTACGAAATACGGGTCTTCGAGCGCAATTTTTTCCAGCTCCATGGCGATTTCCAGCATTGGGTCGTTGACACCAAGATCAGCGAGCACTTCGTCGGCGGCACTTTTAAGAACTTCGGCGCGCGGATCACGGTTTTTGTAAACGCGGTGACCAAAGCCCATCAAGCGGAACGGGTCGTCTTTGTCTTTGGCGCGTTTGATAAATTCCGGGATATTTTCCTTGGTGCCAATTTCATCGAGCATTTCAAGCACCGCTTGATTGGCGCCGCCATGGCTGGGGCCCCAGAGCGAGGCAATACCAGACGCAATACAGGCAAACGGGTTGGCCTGGGATGAACCAGCAAGACGCACCGTGGATGTCGAAGCATTTTGTTCGTGGTCGGCATGGAGAATAAAGATTTTGTCCATGGCGTTGGCGAGCACCGGATTGACCTTGTACGGCTCGGCAGGCAAGGCAAAGCACATATAGAGAAAGTTCTCAGCAAAATTGAGATCATTGCGCGGATACATGAAAGGCTGGCCGATCGAGTATTTATAAGTCATTGCCGCCAGCGTTGGGATTTTGGCAATTAATCTATGTGCGGAAAGCTCGCGCTGCTGGGGGTCCCAGATATCCAGCGAGTCATGATAGAACGCGGATAAGCCGCCAACGATACCGCACATAATCGCCATCGGGTGTGCATCACGGCGGAAACCGCGGTAGAAATAGTTGATCTGTTCATGCACCATGGTGTGAGTGGTGATGGAATGATCGAATTTTTCTTTTTCGGCTTTATTGGGCAGATCGCCGTAAAGCAGGAGATAGGCCACCTCGAGAAAGCTGCTTTTTTCCGTGAGTTCTTCAATCGTGTAGCCGCGATGCATCAAAATGCCTTCTTCGCCATCGATATAGGTGAGGCGGGATTTGCAGCTACCCGTCGCGGTAAAGCTGGGATCAAAGGTGAAATGCCCGGTCTCGGCATAAAGCTTGCGCACATCAATCACCGGCGGGCCGCATGTGCCCTCGACGACGGGGAGTTTAACGCTGTCCCCGGTTTCATCATTGGTGAGGGTAAAGGTCTTTTCGGCGGCGTCGGGTTTTTCTTTGGCCATGATAGGGGCTCCATTAGCGGATAAGAGGAAGGGGTGCGAGGCTACGCGAGAATTCTACGCTAAAGGATAGTACGAAACCGGTTAAAGATCAATTAAGGCAGGTTAATTGGAGGCTGCGATGGTATGGTCTTTTGCCATATGGTTCGCCGCGGCTTGTATACGGGAACAAGCCTCCTCTTTGCCCAAAATGGCGCAGGCATGGAAGATGGACGGGGAAACGGTTGTGCCGGCTACGGCGGCGCGTAGGGGCATGGCAACTTTGCCGAGTTTGCCGTCTTTGAGATCATCGGCGATTTTCTTGCAGGCTTCCTGAATGCTATCGGCGGTGAAATCGTTTAGGCCTTCAAAGGTGGTCTTGAGCGCTTCCAAAACATCCGTCGCATCCGCCAGCATCTTTTGCGCTTTTTCATCATAATCAAATGGAATTTCTTTGGCGTAGAACGCACCTTCTTCGGCGAACTGGATGAGGGTTTTGGCGCGTTCTTTGAGTTCGTCTGCGCCCTGCATCAGGCGTTCATGCGCGGTGTCATTAATCTCAACACCGAAAAACGGTTTGGCCAGTTCAATCAGCCGCGCGTTATCGGCTTGCTGGATATAATGAGCATTTAAACTTTCTAGCTTGGCAAAATCAAACTTTGCGGCGGCCTTGCCAATGCCTTCGAGATTGAACCATTCGATGGCCTGCTCGGTGGAGATAATCTCGTCATCACCATGGCCCCAGCCGAGACGCAGCAGGTAATTGCGCATCGCCTCGGGCAGATAACCCATATCACGATATTCCTCAACGCTTGTCGCGCCGTGGCGTTTGGAGAATTTGGCCCCGTCAGGCCCATGAATCAGCGGGCAATGGGCAAATTCCGGCACATCCCATTCCATGGCGTTGAAAATAACTTTTTGCCGAAACGCATTGTTCAGATGATCGTCACCGCGAATGACATGCGTGATGCCCATATCAAAATCATCAACGACAACGGAGAGCATATAGGTCGGGCTGCCATCACTACGCAGGATAATAAAATCATCGAGATTATCATGGGTAACAGTGACGCCGCCCTGTACGTGATCTTCGATTGTAGACGCGCCATCCAGCGGCGCTTTGATCCGCACGACAGGGGTAATATCTTTCGGGGCATCGGATGGGTCTTTATCGCGCCAGCGCCGATCATAAAATGTTGCGCGGCCTTCCGCTTTGGCTTTGGTGCGCATCTCGTCCAGATCTTCGGGGCTGCAATAACAGTAATAAGCCTTGCCGTCCTTTACCAGCTGATGAGCGACTTCCGCATGGCGTTCTAATCTCGAAAATTGTGAGGTAATCTCACCATCCCAGTCGAGCTCCAGCCATTCAAGGCCACGGATGATGGCCTCGACCGCTTCCTCGGAATGGCGTTTGCGGTCGGTGTCTTCGATCCGTACGACGAATTTGCCACCGTGATGCTTCGCAAACAGCCAGTTAAACAGGGCTGTGCGTGCATTGCCGATATGCATAAAACCGGTCGGCGAGGGCGGAAAGCGGGTGACGATGCTCATTGTTTAGGGTCCTGACTTATGGTTTATTGTTTACCAATCAAAGGGATACCATGACTGCAATAGCAAAGAAAAGCGCCGAATTCGTGCTGCCGCCTGTTTTTAGGCGGATGAAAGAGGGTTTTTACGCCGAATGCGCCCTGCAACAGGACCATTTGTTCCTGTGGTCGCCGGTATTTATGGCGATTGGCATCGGGTTTTATTTCTCGCTGGGGACTGAACCGCCGATAGCGCTGGGGCTGGTGAGCGTTGCTATTTCTATCGGTTTGCTGTTTTTTCTCTGGCCAGCGCGGCAAAGCCGTAAAATTTTATGGCTGGCGGTAATGGCTGTGTTTTTGATGAGCACGGGGTTTTCGGCGGCCTGTATCCGCACTTCGGTCGTGCATACGCCGATGCTGGCGAAAAAACTGGGGCCGGTTGATATTATTGGCACGGTTCACAGTATCGAGGATATGGGTGAGGGGCAGGGCAGCCGTATCATGCTCTCACATCTGGAGGTCGAGCGGCTGGAACCGGATCAAACCCCGCGCTATGTGCGTTTGCGTTTACGCAAGGATGAGGGGGTTTTACCGGGCCAGCGCGTAAAAGTTTTAGCCATGCTTAACACGCCGTCACCACCCGTCGCGCCGGGTGCCTTTGATTTTCAGCGTTATTCATATTTTCTGGGGATTGGCGCGGTTGGGTTTATTTATTATCAGCCAGAGGTTGTTGACGACGAAGGCCAGAAGTTCGGTGCCGCCGCGATGGAGCGTACACGGCAAAAGATCGTCGCGCGACTTCAAAAAAACATAGACAATCCAGAATCTTCAGCCGTGGCGCAGGCACTCATTGCCGGTAAGCGCAAAGCCATCAGTGAAGAGGATCAGGAGGCATTTCGTGGATCGGGCCTCGCGCATATGTTGGCGATTTCCGGGCTGCATGTAGGGCTGGCGTCAGGCGTAATTTTCTTTTTCGTGCGGCTGCTGATGGCTAGCTTCCCCGGCTTTGCCCTGCGTCACCCGATCAAGAAATACGCCGCGGTTGTCGCTTTTTGCGGGGCGGCGACATATATGATGCTGGTTGGTATGCCGGTCACAACGCAGCGCGCGGTGCTGATGATTGGTGTGGTTTTTCTGGCGATTATCATGGATCGCTGGCCGTTTTCGCTGCGGTTGGTGGCGTTTGCGGCGCTGGTTGTTCTGCTGTTTGCACCCGAGAGCCTGACCGGGGCGGGGTTTCATATGTCCTTTGCGGCCGTGGCTTGTTTAATCGCGTTTTATGAGCGGATGCGCCCGCATTTATCACTATGGTATCGCGGCGCAAACTGGCAAAGAAAGCTGGCGCTGTATTTTCTCGGTGTCTGTATGACGAGTATAATCGCCGGGGTGGCGACCGCGCCTTTTGCGATGTTTCATTTTCAGCGTTTTGAATTTTATGGGTTGCTTGGTAATTTGGTGGCTGTGCCGATCATGGCCTTTCTGATCATGCCATTTGCTGTACTCGCACTGCTACTGATGCCATTGGGGCTGGAATTTTTGCCGCTTGCTGTGATGGATTGGGGAATTACCGGTGTGTTGGAAATTGCGCATTACGTGTCGAGCTTACCGGGTTCGACGCTGCATATCACCGCCTGGCCGCCAGTGGCGCTGTTATTTGTAGTGTTTAGCGGGCTTGTTTTGATTTTGTGGCGGGGACGGTTGAAGATGCTCGCGCTGCCGTTATTTTTATTTTCTGTATTGCTAATTTTACTTTATAAACAACCTGATATACTAGTTTCTTCAAGTAATAAATTATATGCTTTTAGTGGCCAAAAGGGCAGCTTATATGCCTCCAATCGCAACAAGGACCGCTTTACTCTGGAGAATTGGGAACGGATGCTGGCTGTGCCCGAAGGGGAAGCGCGCAGATGGCCGAAAGAGGGTAAATTTAAGGAAGGTCCGCAGGGTTTGAATTGCGGAGAGCTGGGTTGTTATCTTGAGATGAATGGCGTGAAGGTGGCCTTTTCGCGTGATCCGTCGAGCTATGTGGAAGATTGCGAATGGGCGGATGTTTTGATCTCGCCCGACCCGGTTGAGAAACGTGAGTGTGATGCGAGTGTTGTAATCGATAAATTCGATACCTGGCGCAGCGGCAGCCACGCAATCTGGCTTGGGCGAAATGGCGTTATCATTAAAAACGCCGATGAATTACGTGGCAAGAGACCATGGGTAAGCTCGGCCTTTAATCAGTGATACGTCCGGAGCAGTGACACCAGCTTGCCCTGAATCTTCACGCGTTCGGGTTCCAATATACGCGGCTCATAATCATCATTTTCCGGCTCGAGAACGATCTTGCCACCGGCGCGGCGCAGGCGTTTGAGGGTTACTTCCTCGTCATCGACCAGCGCGACGACAATCGTGCCGTTCTCGGCCGTTTCGCAGCGCTTGATAATCACCACATCATGGTCATTAATCCCGGCCTTGATCATGGAATCGCCTTCGACATTGAGGGCATAATGCTCACCAGCACCAACATAGCCGGGCGGGACCTGCATGGTCTGGCCTTCGTCGCGCACAGCCTCAATTGGCGTACCGGCGGCGATTTTGCCGTAAAGCGGAATTTCATCAAAGCTGTCATTGCTCACGGTAGTAATATTACGCGTGACATTGGCGGCGGAAGTTTGGTCACTGCCATCAGGCTTGTAGCCTTCGGGAAGTTTTTTAACCTCCAGAGCGCGCGCACGGTGGGGCAGGCGCTCGAGATAACCGCGTTCCACCAAACCTGAGATTAAACGGTGAATGCCGGATTTTGACTTCAAACCCAGCGCATCCTTCATTTCCTCGAAAGAGGGCGCAATATCGCCCTGTGACATGCGTTCATGGATAAAAAGCAGTAAATCGCGTTGTTTTCGTGTGAGCATTTAGGTTGTCTTCCCCTTAAATAGTTGCCGTATTGTTCTTATTTTGCATAGATATACACTATTTGTTCTAGTTTAGTTCATGGTCTGTGTCAACTATTTTGTAAGAATATTGCGCGTGGCGGCTTCGATATCCTCCTCTCGCATCAGGCTTTCACCGACCAGAAAGGCGCTGTATCCACTATTTTGCAGGGCTTTTATGTCCTGATTGGAGCCAATACCGCTTTCGGCAACTTTAAGGATGTGATCAGGGATAAGCGCTGCCAGATCATGGGCGGTCTGGATGTCCACTTCCAGCGTTTTGAGATTGCGGGAATTTACACCGATCATTTCCGGATTGAGCTTGAGGGTGCGCTGTAATTCCTCCTTATCATGCACTTCAACGAGTACATCCATCCGCAGCTCGGTGGCCAGCTCATATAGATGTTTGGCCTGCGCATCTTCAAGAGCCGCCATAATCAGCAAAATACAATCCGCACCGAGCGCACGTGATTCATAAATCTGATATTCATCTAACATAAAATCTTTGCGCAGGACAGGCAGGGAAACGCTTTGCCTAACGTTTTTAAGGTCTTCATAGCTGCCTTGAAAAAAAGGTTTGTCGGTCAAGACGGATATGCAGGAAGCCCCGGCATTTTCGTAGGCTTTGGCGATTTCAGCGGCGTTAAAGTCTTCACGGATAACACCTTTGCTGGGCGAGGCCTTCTTCACTTCGGCAATCAGGGCAGGGGGCCCGTTGCGCATCAGCGCGCCGATAAATCCCAAAGGCGGGTTCATATCCACGACTTTGTATTGCAGGTCATCAAGCGATAGTTTTTCGCGGCGGCGGGCAATATGCTCACGCTTTTTGGCGCAGATTTCATCAAGCTTACTTATGATCCGTACTCCTGCGTGAAGGCCACATAACCATATAGCAGATGTAGTGCTGATCCGCTATCAATGGCTTGTGCTGCTTTTTCTACGCCGTCTTTGAGATTAGAGGCGCTGCCGTGAATAACCAGCACAGCAGCGGTATTGGCCAGCACAATATCACGGTAAGCACTTTTGTTGCCTTCCAGCAAATCTTTTAGAGCCTCCGCATTTTCCTGTGCGTCTCCACCAGTTAGATCTTCTGGCTTTGAAACGGGCAGGCCAAAATCATCGGGTGTAATTTCCTTTTCACTGACTTCACCATTTTCAAGCACAGCAATTTTCGTTGGGCCGGTCATGGTAATTTCATCGAGCCCGTCAGAGCCATGCACAACCCAAGCGCGCTCGGTGCCCAGACTCAATAAGGTCTCAGCCATCGGCGCCAGCCATTTTGGATCAAATACGCCGATAAGCTGGAATTTTGTCCCGGCCGGATTGGCCAGCGGGCCGAGGAGATTAAAGATAGTGCGCCGTCCTAGTTTTTTGCGCACCGGCACAACATGTTTCATGGCGCTATGGTGTTTGGGGGCCATCAGGAAGGCAAAATTGAATTTTGTTAGCGCTTCTTCGAGTTTTTCCACCGGCACGTCTAAATTAATACCCAGAGCCTCCAGCACATCCGCCGCGCCAGATTTGGAGCTGGCAGCTCGGTTACCGTGTTTTGCGACGGGTACACCACAGGCGGCGCTAACCAACGCCACAGCAGTAGAAATATTATAAGTGCCGGAATGATCGCCACCCGTGCCGCAGCAATCTACAGCATCGGTAGGTGCTTTGATCTTCAGGGCTTTTTCGCGCATCACTTTGGCTGCGCCGGTAATTTCCTCGACCGTTTCCCCCCGCTCGGCCAGCTCAACCAGAAACGCCGCCATATCATCTTCGGCCATCTCACCGTTCATGATAGCGCGCATGGTTTGGGCCATTTCTTTTTCGGACAGGGACGCGCTCATAACATCCCCACGAAGTTTTTGAGCAAATCGTGGCCGTGCTCGGTCGCAATGCTTTCGGGGTGGAATTGTACGCCGTGGATAGGCTTGGTCTTGTGCGCGAGGCCCATAATAATGCCGTCATCGGTCTCAGCTGTAATTTGCAAATCATCCGGCAGGCTATCGCGTTCGACAATAAGCGAATGATAACGCGTCACATGATAGGGCGTATCGAGGCCCTCAAACACACTTTGATTTTTGTGAATGACATTGGAGAGTTTGCCGTGCATCGGCTCCGGCGCTTTCACAACCTTGCCGCCAAAGACCTGGCCGATTGCCTGATGGCCCAGACAAACACCCAGCAGCGGGATATTTTCATTGGCGGCTGTCTCAACCACCTCAAGGCAAATCCCGGCATGATTAGGATCGCTCGGCCCCGGTGAAATTACAATCCCGCCTGGCTTCATATCGATAACCTCCTGCGCCGTAACCTTGTCATTACGGTATACAGCGGTTTCCACGCCCAAATCGCCGAAATACTGCACGAGGTTATAGGTAAAGCTGTCATAATTATCGA
>JAJFGV010000122.1 GCA_021775965.1 Alphaproteobacteria bacterium | reverse complement strand
GGGGTGAGAGGATTCGAACCTCCGACCTCACGGCCCCCAGCCGTACGCGCTAACCAAACTGCGCTACACCCCGACACTGATTTAAACAGGGAAATGTCTATAATATTTTAGAGAAAGAGGCAATAACCGCCTATACGTCATTCACCAGACGCTTTAATTCCTTCAGCTCCACCAAAACCGATTCCAGCACGGATCTTTGTCCAGCATCAAGCTGATTGGCCGGCTGTTGTGGTTTGGTCGCCGGCGGCGTGACATCCTTGGCCCTAGTCGCTGTCGGCTGTGATGGTACAACCTCCTGAAGAATTTGAGCCTTGCCAACTTCGCGCAACAATTTCTGCACGCCCTTGATAGTGTAGCCTTCGGTATACAAAAGATGGTGGATTTTCTTCAAAAGTGCCACGTCTTCAGGCCGATAATAACGCCGTCCGCCACCACGCTTCAAAGGTCTTACTTGCGAAAACTTGGTTTCCCAAAAGCGCAGAACATGCTGTTGAACCGCCAACTCATTTGCCACTTCGCTAATGGTCCGAAATGCCGTTGCTGATTTTTTAGATTTAGGGGGACTGGAAACACGACCTTTGCCTTGTGGCTGAGATTCTTCTTCGGTCTTTTCGGCTGGTTCAGAAACCGGCATGGCCTGTGTACTCATCTAAGCTGTCCCTTTATCGTTATTTATTGTTGTTTCTTCAATATACGCAGACAAATAATTTAAAACCCGTCATTACCTGACGCTTCACCTGAATCGGCACCATTAATGCGATCTTTGAGAACATGCGATGCGCGAAACACCAAAACCTTACGTGGTGAAATCGGCACCTCAACACCCGTTTTTGGATTGCGACCTATACGCTCACCTTTTTCACGGATGGAAAAACTTCCGAAAGAGGAGATTTTAACATTATCACCGCTCACCAGCGTTTCTGAAATATCGTCCAGAACCGCCTCAACCAGATCGGACGATTCATTGCGCGAAAGTCCAACCTGCTCGTATACGGCTTCGGCCAGATCCGCTCTTGTCACTGTGCGATTGCTCATCTCTACTCCTTATTCTTGCGTAAGGCCAAAATAGCGATTCTCATACCCCGCGTCAATGCCAGGCGACAAGATAATCACAAAAAAGCGATAATGTTCAAAGGGTAAGGTTGTTTTCTTTAGGTTAGAACCGCACGAGAGCCGAACCCCAGGTCAGGCCACCGCCCATCCCTTCAATCAAGAGTAGGTCATCTTTCTTGATTTTGCTGGCCTGCACTGCTTCATCCAGCGCCAGCGGAATAGAGGCTGCTGAAGTATTGCCGTGTTTTTCGA
Source organism: Alphaproteobacteria bacterium (assembly GCA_021775965.1). Lineage (GTDB taxonomy): Bacteria > Pseudomonadota > Alphaproteobacteria > Micavibrionales > Micavibrionaceae > UBA5701. The sequence continues at coordinate 28,879 of JAJFGV010000122.1, read as the reverse complement.
CGGTAACAATCACTTTATCCATCGACAGGCCCAGCTTTTTGGCCGTGGCCTCGATAATCCTGATATTGGCCTGATGCGGCACCAGCCAGTCAACATCGGCAGAGGTGATATCATTTTCCGCCAGCGCCTCTTCCACCACATCAGCCATGTACTGCACGGCGTATTTAAACACCTCGCGCCCCTGCATCACGATGCAGCCGGCCTCTTTCGTTGTTGACGGTCCACCATCGGTATAAAGCAAATCACGCTGCTGGCCGTTGGCATAAAGATGCGTGGAATGAATTCCACGATCGGCAATAGAGCCATCTCCACTCTCATCAGCTTCCAGAATAATCGCCCCCGCACCATCACCGAACAGCACACAAGTGCCCCGGTCTTCCCAGTTCAAAATCGATGACATTTTTTCGGCGCCAACCACCAAAACTCGTTTCGCCTGACCCAGCCGGATAAAATTATCCGCCACGCTCATCGCGTAAACAAAACCCGTACACACCGCCTGTACATCAAAGGCAATCCCTACAGGAATATCCAAAGCTGCTTGCACCTTGACCGCAACAGCTGGAAATGTCCGGTCCGGTGTTGTTGTTGCCACAATCACGCCATCAATATCTGTTCCTGTTAAGCCCGCTCCATCAAGCGCCTTTTTCGCCGCGGCAATCGCCATATCGCCGGTGGCTTGATCATCCGCGGCAATCCGACGCTCACGAATACCGCTACGCTGAAAAATCCATTCATCTGTGGTATCAACAATACTTTCAAGATCCTTGTTACTCAGAATCTTGTCGGGCAGATAGCTTCCTGTTGAGAGAATGACCGAGCGAGTGCCGGTGTTAAAACTAGTCCCCATACGCGCCTTCCGATAAAAATGTCTCCTGACTCATCAGATGACCTATATCATGCGCGACCTGCTTAATATAGCCATGCTTCACAAGCTCCACAGCCAAAGTCAGCGCACTGGCAAAACCTACCGCGTCACTGCCGCCATGGCTTTTGATACAAATGCCGTTCAGCCCTAAAAACACGCCGCCATTATAAACCCGCGGATCAACTTTCTTTTTGAAACGCCGAAACGCCATAAACGAAAGCGCGCTACCCAAAAGCGAGAAAGGATCGGACATCACAGACTGTTTAAAGAAGTGCCCGGTCATTTTACCCACACCCTCGGCTGCTTTGAGGGCTATGTTTCCGGCATAACCATCCGTAACAATAACATCGACGACACCTTTGGTAATATCATCACCTTCAACAAAGCCATGGTAGTGGCCAGGAAAATCAACGTTAGACAAAATGGCTGCCGCGCCGCGCACATGATCCGGCCCTTTGCTTTCTTCCGAGCCAACATTTAGCAAACCAACACTGGGCGTCGATATCTTCTTATGCGCCTTGGCAAACACGGCACCGAGTACAGCAAACTGCGCGAGGTTCTCGGCATCAACCAAAACATTGGCACCCAGATCGAGCATAATCGTCTGCCCCTGAATTCCTGGAAATACACTGGCGATCGCCGGACGATGAATACCGGGCAAGGTCTTCAGAATAATCTTGGCCATCGCCATCAACGCACCGGTATTACCGCCAGATACCACAGCATCAGCCTCACCCTTTTGCACCGCCTCAATCGCCAGACGCATACTCGAGCCTTTACCGCTACGCAGAGCCGCCGAAGGCTTATCATCGTCGCGCACCATCTTATCCGTATGATGAATGGTTGCGGCTTTTTCCAATGCTTTAAACCGCGACAGAACAGGCCTGATCCGATTTTCATCACCAAAAATCAAAAACTTCGTCTTGGGGTTTTTCTTGAGAACCTGCGCCGCGCCGGGAATAACAGCATCCACACCATGATCTCCGCCCATGGCATCCAAAGCAATCGTTCTTGTATTTGATTCTGCTGACAAGGAAGGGCTGCCTTTCCTGCGGTTGGCACTGACAAACGTGGATTATATCATTTGAAAAGGGCTAGGCTAGCCTTATTCGTGGGTTACTCACGACCTTCGATGACTTGCTGACCTTTGAACATGCCGGTCTTAAGATCGATATGATGGCGGCGCACTGGCTCACCTGAATTACTGTCTTCCACCCAGTTTACAGGCTTCAGGGCATCATGAGCCCGGCGCATATTGCGCTTGGATTTGCTGGTTTTTCTCTTTGGTACGGCCATAATTTCGGTCCTTTTTAAGCTTGAACAAAGGTAAATAGCGAAAATCAGCCCAAAACGCAAGGAAATTATGCGTCCCCACCGCCCTGATTCTCTTTCCAGTCCTTCAGCGCCGCAAATGGGTTTTTGATCGTTTCCGACCCTGATTCAGCCTCATCGTCATCGCCAATCTCATATTTAACCCCTTCGGCATGCGGATAGGGGTCAATATACAGTGATAAATACTGCGTCACCAACTCGCCCAGATCAATCTGACCTTCTGTTATCGGCTCCGGGTCATCCGCTTCACTCAGGATCGGCAACTCCCCCTGCCCGGCCTCGATCAGCTTATCCCGCCTAACCTTGGCAAAAGACACCGCCTGCTCCGGATCAGCAAACCAGGCCTTCAAACTTTCCTCAATCTCGCTTTTGACCGGATCGGTCGTCACCACACAGCTTTGGGTCAACTGCGCCTTCAAAATGCCTTTAACATGCACCACCATGCTGCCCTTCTCCCTGACAACCGTAAGCTCTGCGCCCAACGCATCAACCGAAGGCACATCCAGCCGCTTTGCCAGCAATCTGCGTTCCTCGTCACCGGCGCTAATGCTAAGCTTTAGCGGCTTGGCATCAATCTCTTCCGAATCAATCAGGTGCGACCACTCCGGCGGTGGCAGTTTCTCTTTTTTCTTCTTACTCATTTTATGTCCCGTATTTGCGGGCCTCTTCAGCCATAGTAAATTTAACCCGACCCTCAAAAATATCCTCTGATGTCTGCTTTTCCAGCCAATCCACATTCTCCTGAATATAACCGGCCATGCGGCTTAGCATGTCCGGGTCCGGTTCTTCAAGCGTTCCATAAAGATTTCGCGCCAGCACCTGCTCCAGATTTCCTTTATCCAGACCTTCCGCATAGCTATGCATCCGGCCGTTAAAGGCCAGCATCATCCGCCGCATATGTTTAGGCAGACCCATATCACCAATGCCGTTTTCCCGCAGGCCTTGATCCATATCGGCAAAAGTCGTATCAAACAGGGCCTGCGCAAGCTGCGCCCCTTTGCGCCCCTCACCCTGCATACGGTTGATAATCAGGAACAAATGCACCAGCAACAGGTCAAAACGCCCATCCAGCGTGTCCGGCACGTCGTATTCGACATAAAAACGAGTGCTGCGCGCATGATTGAAAGCACTCGCATAAAGCAAATTTGCCGGTTGTTCATAGGGATTTTTTGTGCGAAACAAGCCAAACATTGATTTTCACCATTTAGTGGTTAGGATTACTATAACCGCTTGATTTTACTTTTGCAGCAGACACAAGCGACGACAGGTACGAAAGTTTACCTTAGAAGCGAAGTAACGCACTGCAAAGGTAAAAGGAAGTGGTTATAATGAATATAATATGGGACGTTTGATGATCATACCAAAATTAACAAAAAAATCTCTACTGACCGCCTGCGCCCTGTCCTGCCTGGTGTTCAGCGCCGCCTGCACGCCCACAGTGGCCCAACGCGGCAACACACTGGAGAATTACCAGGTTGATGAAATTGTTGCCAATGTTCATACACGCTCGGATGTGCTGAGATTGCTCGGCTCACCCACCACACAAGCCACTTTTGATGAAAATATCTGGTATTACATTGGCCGTACCACTGAAAAACACGGCATTTTTGACCCCGAAGTGGTCGAAGAGCGTGTTGTCGCTGTCGCCTTTAATGAAGAAGGCGTTGTGACCTATATCGGTGATGTCGACGGCCAGAAAATTGATGTGCCGATTTCCGATGATTCCACCCCGACCCACGGCAATGAGCTGACAGTGATGCAGCAGCTTCTCGGCAATGTCGGCCGCTTTAATCCCAACAGCGCTAACGAATAAAAAACCCCGCCAATAAAAAGCGGGGTTTTCTTTAATCTCTTTTCTAAAAGCTTATGCGACGAACTTCGCAACAACCGCAACCAACAAGATCGCAACAATATTCGCAATCTTGATCAACGGATTGACAGCTGGACCAGCCGTATCTTTATACGGGTCGCCAACAGTATCGCCGGTCACAGCAGCATGGTGCGCATCAGAGCCCTTACCGCCGCAATTGCCGTCCTCGATGTATTTCTTGGCGTTGTCCCAGGCACCGCCACCGGCAGTCATGGAAATCGCCACAAAGATACCAGTCACAATCGTACCCATCAGCATCGCACCCAAAGTCTGGAACGCCGCTTCAAGTCCGCCTACCTGATAAATCACGCCGAACAAGGCAACCGGAGCAACAACGGGCAACAGTGAAGGCACAATCATTTCCTTGATCGCAGCCTGCGTCAAAAGATCAACAGCCTTGCCGTATTCAGGTTTTGCTGTGCCCTTCATAATACCCGGGATTTCTTTGAACTGGCGACGCACTTCAATCACAACGCTGGCCGCCGCACGACCAACAGCCGTCATTGACAAAGCGCTGAACAGATAAGGCAACAAACCACCCATGAACAAACCAATCACGACATAAGGATCCTGCAAGGAGAAATCAATATCTGCAAATTGTGGCAGATAATGTTTGATCTCTTCTGTGTAGGCAGCAAACAGAACCAGCGCCGCCAGACCGGCAGAACCAATCGCATAGCCTTTGGTTACAGCCTTGGTTGTATTACCAACAGCATCCAGCGCATCAGTGGTCTTGCGAACCTTCTCAGGCAGCTCAGCCATTTCAGCAATGCCGCCTGCATTATCGGTCACAGGACCGTAAGCATCAAGCGCCACAACCATTCCCGCCAGCGACAACATAGCCGTGGCCGCCATTGCAATACCGAACAGTCCCGCAAACGTAAAGGCCAGCCAGATACCAACACAAATGATAATGACTGGAATAGCCGTTGCTTCAAGTGAAATCGCCAGACCCTGGATCACGTTTGTGCCATGACCCGTTTCTGATGCCTTCGCAATAGAGCGCACAGGACGGTATTCAGTCGACGTGTAGTATTCCGTTATCCAGATCAAAAGACCTGTTACAGCAAGCCCAACCAAAATACATTTGAACAAAGCCATAGCGGTTATGAAGCCGCCATCCGCGAGTGGAAACTGCGTATCAACACCGATATTGGCCAGAGCCACAGCAATCAAAAGACCGGAGAAAACCGCGCTGGCAATAAAGCCTTTATACAAAGCCCACATAATATTGTTGTCTTTACCAAGACGCACAAACATCGTGCCGGCCACAGAACCAACGATAGACAAGGCGCCAATAAAGAGTGGCAAGATCATCATTTGTTCTGCAACAGAAGGATGAAACATGCTGAACGCAATCAACATCGTCGCAACAACCGTTACAGCATATGTTTCAAACAAATCAGCAGCCATTCCGGCGCAGTCACCAACATTGTCACCAACATTGTCGGCAATCACAGCCGGGTTGCGCGGATCATCTTCGGGGATACCCGCTTCAACCTTACCAACAAGATCGGCACCAACATCGGCGCCCTTGGTAAAAATACCACCGCCCAGACGGGCAAAGATAGAAATCAGAGATGCACCAAAGCCAAGACCAACAAGACCTTCGAGAATTTGTCTCAAGGCGTGCGTACGATCTTCGCCGACCGCCTCATTCAATCCAAAATACTGCTGCAAGAAGAAGTAGTAACCTGCCACACCAAGAAGACCCAAACCAACAACCAACATCCCGGTAATCGCTCCGGCACGGAAAGCAACACTCAAAGCGCCAGCCAATCCCTTGGTTGCCGCCTGCGTTGTTCTAACATTCGCGCGGACCGAAACAATCATTCCGGCATAACCTGTAAAGCCCGACAAAACCGCGCCGACGACAAAACCAAGCGCGACATGACATCCCAGCAAAGCATATAAAAGAACGGCCACAACCACACCGACAATGGCGATGGTCTTATATTGACGGTTCAGGTAAGCGCTCGCGCCTTCCTGAATAGCGCCGGCAATTTCCTGCATGCGTTTGGAGCCTGCATCGGCGGATAAAACCCCGCGTGATGCCGCTGCTGCGTATATTAATGCAAGCATGCCGCAGCATGCGATAATTAGAAAAATGGATGTCATGGTTACGTAGCCTCTTTTATTGTTTCATAATGTCGTAAGGGTAATCCGCCCCTGGGACCAGGGACAGCTTTTAACCGCTTGATACTACTATGTCAACGCATAGGAAGAAAGGGTTTTAAGGGGCTAACTTTTAGACATAAAAAAACCCCTTATTCAGGGGCTCTTACAAATATGAAAACACACAAATCGTTGTTAAATCGGCCTTTGCTGGACAACCTGCAATAAAACATCTGTCACAACATCTTCGCCCATAATTTCGTCACTGATTTTATTGAGCCTCTTCTTAATGGTTCCAACCTGGATCACACCGCCTTTAAGCGCCGCATGCCGGTTCAACACACCATACATATCCTGGATATAGGCATCCTTTAACTTTGGTGCCATATGCGTGACTTGCGCCGCGTCTTCTGCATTCCCAACCTCCAGCGCAATCACCAGGCTCACAACCTGGTTCACACCTTCATTGTCAACAATCGGAAGGATCAGCGGATCAAGCTCGACAAACTCGGCCCCATGCCCGCCGCCATGGCCGTCATCTTTCTTTCCATGATCATCTTTCTTAGCATGCCCCTCTTCGCCTTCTTCACTAATGGAGGCTTCCGCTGGCTGCAGAAAGAGGAAATACGCGGCCGCGCCACCGCCGCCGAGCACAAGAAGTGCAACTACTCCAATAATAATTAACCGCATTTGATGTCCGCCCTAGGACTAAAGCGCGAGCCAAAGTCCGAACTAAATATTAAACCCAACATATTCAATAGTATATGTAAAATATTAACGTCGTATTACAGATAGGTAAAAAGCAAGCGAAATGCCAACTATTCTAATTTGGGGAAATACGCAGAACTTATCCACAGATGATCAGTTACGCTCTTAGAAGCTTGGCGATGGGATCGAGCACCCCGTTGACCAAACCAGCCTCCATCTTATCATAGAAAGCATGAGTTACATTGATATAATCGTTAATAATCACAGGAAAATCAATATCTTGGTGGGCCAGCAATTCATAGGTTCCCGCCATCAAAATAGCCTTCAAAAGCGGCTCTGTCTCACGGCTGGTGCCATCTTCTGACTTCTTTGTATGGCCCGCGATGATCTCGTTCAGCTCTTCATGGCGCTGATGAACACCATCAACAATTTTTTTCATCAGGTCACCGTCCGGCTCAACCATCGTCTCACCATCAATTTCCATCCCGGCCCTATATTGGACATACTCCTTAACCAAAGTCCCAACCGGCTTTTGATTTTGCTGATTTTGATAAAGCGCCTGAACGGCCATCAGGCGCGCCGCCATAGCCTGCGCCTTGGCAGAAGGTTTAGAGGATTTTTGAGGGCCAGTCTTATCCGGATTCGTCATGCGGCTTTTTTCTGGTCAGCTGTAAACTCCAGCATACCCATACAGGCATTGGCCGCCTCTTTGCCCTTAATGACCATATGATCAACGAAGTATTTAACGTTCTCCGGCAGGTGCTCATTGAAAGTAATTGGCGTCAAGACAACAGACAGAAACGGCTTGCCGGTCTGCAGCTGTACATCAACAATACCGCTGACAACCGCTTGCGCCACAAATTCATGGCGGTAGATATTGCCATTCACAACAAAGCCAATCCCAACCGCGATGTCATAGCCTTCTTCCAAAAGCTTCTTACCCGCCAGCGGAATTTCAAGACTACCCGGCACATTGAACACATCAATATTGCTCTCGGGAAATCCCTGCCGGGCCATCTCGGCTTGAAAGGAATCTTTTGCCGAGCCAACAATATCTTCGTTCCAGCTCGCACATATTACAGCTATCTTTTTCATGGTCCTATCTCCTTACGCGGCTTCTTTGTTCAACATTCTGGCAACATAACGCGCCAGCATATCTATCTCAATATTCAGCGCATCGCCAGTGTTTTTCAGGCCAAGCGTTGTGTTCTCCCAAGTATGGGGAATGATATTGACGCTGAACGTGTCATTTTCAACGTCGTTCACCGTCAGCGATATCCCATCAAGGGACACAGACCCCTTCGGCGCTATATATTTCGAGAGTTCTTCCGGTACTTTCATGCGCACCACATGCGACTCCCCTTCCTCTTTTATATCCATAATTTGAGCCACACCATCAACATGGCCGAAAACAAAATGCCCACCGATTTCATCCCCCAGATGCAAAGATGGCTCGATATTGACCTTGGTTCCGACGGCCCAATCTTTAATAATTGTTTTTCTTAGAGTTTCGCCTGAAACATCTGTCCAAAAAGAGTTTTTCTCTTTTAAGGTTACGGTCAAACAAACGCCCGAACACGCGATTGAAGCGCCAATTGAAACATTATTGAGATCAAGCCCGGTTTCAATCTCCAGACGCAAATCTTTGCCTCTATTCTCGACAGAGCGGACTGTTCCAATGGTTTGTATTAATCCTGTAAACATGGGAGCACTTTAGGCGCCGCGCGTATATATTTCCAGTAAATCTTCGCCAAAAGCCGCGGTTTTGCTCTTTTTGAGGCCAAAACCCTGCTCAAGATCGACAATATCATGCCCAATCAGCGCATCAACGCCATTTGAACCGATTTTTAGAGGAGCCTGAAAATGTAAAAACCGATCGCAAAACCCGGCTTCAAGAAAGGCTGTATTCACCTTCGCCCCACCCTCAACCAGCAATCTGGTAATCCCCTCTTGTGCCAATAGTTTCAAAACCTCAGACACATTTTTTGGATCAATCTGAAACAGCTTTGCGCCTGCTTTTTCCAGGGCAGCGCCATCACCTTCTTTATATATGATCCATAACGGGTGCTCTGAAGCGGTTTTAACCAGCTGGCTGTCCGGCGGTGTGCGCAAATCAGAATCCAAAACCACCCGCACGACATTATGATCATAGCCCGGCAGACGCGTCGTCAATAACGGATCATCGGCTAGCACCGTATGAATGCCAACGAGAACCGCATCATGGCGACTGCGCTCTAGATGCACACGCCGCATCGCAAGCTCACAACTTATTTGTGTTCGCACCCCGGCCTTCTCGGCGATCTTACCGTCGCTGCTGGTCGCGCTCTTGAGTGTAACCACCGGCCTATCTTCGGTAACCCTTAAGATGAAGCCCTGATGAAGCGCCAAGGCCTCTTCTTCCAGCACCCCAGTTTCAACTTCAATCCCGGCTATTTTTAGCTGCCGCATGCCCTTCCCTGCCACACGCGGGTCAGGATCAGTGCAGGCCGCAACAACGCGCTTTACCCCTGATTCTATAAGAAAACCCGTACAAGGCGGCGTCTCTCCGTGATGCGCACAAGGCTCAAGTGACACATATACGCACCCGCCTTTGGCTTCGATGCCAGCCTGTTTTAAAGCTATTGTTTCCGCATGCGGGCGCCCACCATCGCCCGTCACACCACGACCAACAACCTGACCATCCTTATTAACAACAACACACCCGACAGACGGGTTCGGCCACGTACGCCCAAGCCCACGCCGCGCCAACGCCAAAGCCGCACGCATATGATGAATGTCTGTGGAGGATGACATGAGGATTACCCGGCTTTCTTACGGCCCTTAGCCTGACGGTCCTGTACATCATCGAGGAATGAATTAAAGTCTTCCGGTTCACGGAAATCTTTATAGACCGAGGCATAGCGAATATAGCCAACCACATCGAGCTCAATTAGCGCCTTCATCACAGCTTCGCCAATCAGCTCGGATGTCACTTCCGCTTCACCCTGCGATTCAATCTGACGCACAATAGCGGCGGCGGCCTTTTCAATCTCTGGCAATTCCACCGGACGCTTGCGCAGCGCAATCTGCATTGACTTGATAATTTTGTCGGCATCGAAAGGTTGTTTACGGCCACCGGACTTCAGAACCGTCATTTCACGCAGCTGCAAGCGTTCAAACGTCGTGAACCGTTCCTCACAATCCGGGCAGGCACGACGACGACGAATTGCAGCCCCGTCCTCAGTCGGACGGGAATCCTTCACTTGCGTTTCTTCACTGCTACAGAACGGACAGCGCATTTGATCTCCTTACAGATCTTCGTAAATAGGGAAACGCGCGCACAGCGCTTCGACTTTTTCCTTCACGGCGTTTTCGATATCGCTATTGCCGTCTTCGCCATTGGCCGCCAAACCATCGAGCACCTCAACCATATGCTCACCCACCAGTTTCCATTCGGCCGGACCAAAACCTCGGCTGGTCGCCGCCGGAGTCCCCAAACGCACACCTGATGTCACCATCGGCGGTTCGGGATCAAACGGAACCGCATTCTTGTTACAAGTCATACCGGCGCGCTCGAGCGATGCCTCCGTAATATTCCCCGTGAGCTTTTTCGGCCGCAAATCAAGCAGCACAATATGACTGTCCGTGCCCCCCGAAACGATGTCAAATCCGCCCTGCTTTAAAGTCTCAGCTAAAATCTTCGCATTGTCGACTATGGCCTTGGCGTATAACTTAAATTCAGGCTTTAACGCTTCACCATATGACACAGCTTTCGCCGCAATGACGTGCATTAACGGTCCACCCTGAATGCCGGGGAAAATCGCTGAATTGAGCTTTTTAAAGATGTCCAGATCATTGGTCAGGATCATGCCGCCACGCGGACCGCGCAAAGTTTTATGCGTGGTTGTACTCGTCACATGCGCATGTGGAATCGGCGAAGGGTAAACCCCGCCGGCAATCAGCCCGGCATAATGTGCCATATCGACAAACAAATACGCATCAACGCTATCAGCAATTTCGCGGAATCGTTTAAAATCAATCGCGCGCGGATAGGCCGAAGCGCCAGCGATAATCATTTTCGGTTTATGCTCCTTGGCCAGAGCTTCAACCTCATCATAATCAATCAGTGCATCGCTTTCGCGTACGCCGTATTGAATGGCATTAAACCATTTGCCCGACTGATTGGGTGCGGCGCCATGGGTCAAATGACCCCCGGCGGCCAGGCTCATCCCCAGCACAGTATCGCCGGGCTGGAGCAGCGCCATCATCACGCCCTGATTGGCTTGCGAGCCGGAATTGGGCTGGACATTGGCGTATTTGGCACCGAAAAGCTGCTTGGCACGATCGCGGGCCAGCTGCTCGACCTTGTCGACAAACTCGCAACCACCGTAGTATCTACGCCCCGGATAACCTTCGGCGTATTTGTTGGTGAGAACCGTACCCTGCGCCTCAAGAACCGCTTTTGACACGATGTTTTCCGAAGCAATCAATTCAATCTGCGTCTGCTGGCGATGCAGCTCTTCGCGTGTAGCGTTGTAAACATCGCTGTCGCGCTCTTCCAAACTATCTGTAAAAAATCCACTCACTTGGTCTTCACTCCTTGCTGCATTGCTCATTCATACGCCCTTTCCTAGTTTATCAACGCGGCCCTGATGCCGCCCACCTTCAAATTCGGTTGTTAAAAACGCCTCGACGCATTCCAGCGCCGTGGCCTCATCGACAATCCGCTCACCCAGCGCCAATACATTGGCATCATTATGCTGACGGGAGAGTTTGGCCATCTCGGGACTGGTGCATAAAGCCGCCCGTACCTTTGGGAATCTATTGGCCGCAATCGAAATACCAATACCCGAGCCGCAAACAAGGACGCCACGCGGAGCCTCGCCCTTTGTAATGCTTTCACCCATCGCCTGACCAAAATCGGGATAATCAACAGATTCGGCAGAATCAGTACCAAGATCCACCCATTCAATATCGCTAAAGCGCCGCTTGATCGCTTGTTTGAGGGTATATCCAGCATGATCGCTGGCTATGGCGAGTTTGTCTGTCATGCCACAATATATAGTGTGTAGGGGCCTAAGAAATCAATCCCTATAATATACTTGTATAAATTGCCATAACTGTGATAGCTTGTGCTGTATTATTTATGGAGAATTAACTATGGCCACTGAATTAGAAAAGTTACGCGTTGAATTTGGCACTGCTGGGCATGCAGAGTATCTACAACAAGACAGAACCCCTAGTCCTGACTTTAAACAAACCAAACAGTCCATACTCTTTGCAATTCGCTACAGAGAAGCACTTCTTGAACAGTACAGCGGGGCAGAAACCTTGAGGGAACACTTCATGGACGAGCATAGAAAAAAATCCTTAAAGGCACCAAATTTATACGAAACCCTTGCAAACGAAGACATACAGAACGCACTTGTAGAGGTTGCAGCACGTGGCCACGAACAAAGCTTCTGGGAAGATAGAGACCAAAAACATCAAGCATTACCGGCAAGATCAGACTTAATAGCTGCAATTGAATCTTCTGACTTGCAGCGTTACAAAGTACATATGTCTGGAGCTCAAAAAACAGATAACCTTACTATGCAAAGGGCTCTTTATGACCTTTATGTTCGTAGACTCGAAGTAGACACAACATTACAGATACGCCCAGAACTCAATGCGGTAGAGCTATAAACTAAATCAATCCCTTCTTCTTCATCACATACTCAAGCCGCTTGAGCGCATTGCGCTTGAGCATTTCCTCGCCTGCACTGGCGGGCCCTTGAATCGACACTTCGGTCAGGCTCTGCGTATCCATCGCCGAAACCTTCACCAGCTTGCCAACCGGGAAATATTCGATAATAACCTCGCGGCCTTGTAATGAATCTTTAGACATTTTCCCGGTGTACCTTGTGAGCCCTCTCAGTCATAATAAAAACATGACAAAAAAAGTCGAGTTTAATTGGCAAGATCCCCTGCTTTTAGATGAACTTCTCACCGAAGAAGAGCGTATCATCGAAAAAACCGCGCGCGATTATGCCGCCGACAAGCTACAGCCGCGCATCCTGGAAGCCAACCGTCACGAGACTTTCGAGCCGGAGATCATGCAGGAAATGGGTGCGCTTGGCCTTTTGGGACCGATGATCGAAGGCTATGGCTGCGCCGGCACGAGTTATGTCGCAGCCGGGCTGATTGCGCGCGCGATGGAGCGCGTCGATTCGGCCTATCGCTCTTGTTATTCGGTGCAGTCCTCGCTGGTGATGGTGCCCATTTATTTGTTCGGCTCTGAGGAACAAAAGGAAAAATACCTGCCGAAACTGGCCAGCGGCAAATCTATCGGCTGTTTTGGCCTGACCGAACCTGATGGCGGCTCCGATCCCAACAACATGAACACCCGCGCCAAAAAAGACGGCAGCGGTTATAAAATCTCAGGATCAAAGCAATGGATTACCAACTCCCCTATCGCCGATGTGTTCATCGTCTGGTGCAAAGATGATGACGGTGCGATACAGGGATTCATTCTTGAAAAGGGAATGAAAGGATTAGAAGCGCCAAAGATTGAAGGCAAGATGGCCCTGCGCGCTTCACCGACCGGCGGCATTATGATGGATGAGGTTGCTGTGTCGGAAGAACACCGTCTGCCCGGAACGGACGGAATTAAATCACCACTGATGTGTCTCAACTCGGCGCGTTTTGGGATCAGCTGGGGGGTCATGGGGGCTGCCGAAGATTGCTGGTATCGCGCCCGTGAGTATACGTTAGAGCGTAAATTATTCGGCAAACCACTGGCGGGTCAACAACTGATCCAAAAGAAGCTCGCCGATATGCAAACGGAGATCACACTGGGCCTAACCGCCTGCTGGCGACTGGGACGACTACAGGACGAAAAGCGCGCGGCGCCCGAGGCCATTTCGCTTATGAAGCGTAACAATTGTGGCAAAGCGCTCGATATCGCCCGCCAGGCCCGCGACATGCTCGGCGGCAACGGCATTTCCGATGAATATCACGTGGTCCGCCATATGATGAATTTAGAAGCCGTAAACACGTACGAAGGCACCCACGACATCCACGCCCTCATCCTCGGCAAGGCCCAGACGGGCCTTCAGGCTTTTGGATGAATTACTGCTATCTGTCATTCTGAAGGGCTTTAGCCCTGAAGAATCTCCCGGCTTAATGGCACAAGATCCTTCAGCGCAAGCGCTTCAGGATGACACCGAAAAAAATTGACATAAACTTTACCCTCTGCTAAAAGATAGTTACCATATAGCTAAAAAGGTGAAAAAATGCAGAGAATAATGAGAGAAATAGGTTTTATGAACAAATCCTATGTAATATTACAGCTTCCTAAAGAGTTAAAAAATCTTTTTGAGCATGCGGCAGATTATGGTGCAATCAGCTCTACAACCAAAAATATTGAGCGCGTTGTAAGCTATACGGATACAGAAAAAGGCACCCTACTTAAAGCTATTCACTCGGAGCGAAAAGTGCTTACAGCCACCTTCGATGTAACTGAAAAAGATGAAGAAACTGAATCTTATAAGCTTTTTTTGCTAAAAGCACAGGAAATACTTGATCAATCAAATACAAAAGCTGAGTTAATCTCACACGATTATCGAGTTGACTAGTCCTTAACGATGGTTTCGTTAGAAGCCGCCAGAGAAATTTGTCTGGTTCGCCCAAAAGCGCTCCAGCATTTGCAGGGTTTTGTTGAGGCCGTCGAGATTCTCATCGGTGATCTCTGACCCTTTAATGGTCTCTTCATGGCGCGCAAACATCTCGGAAATTCCATCACGAAGCTTAGTACCCTTTTCCGACAGGCGCACACGGATTGAGCGTTTGTCATGCACAGAGCGTTCCTGCACCAGATAATCATTCTCAACCATCTTTTTGACGTTATAGGAAACGTTGGAACCAAGGTAATACCCACGAATGGTCAGCTCGCCCACAGTCATCTCTTCATCGCCTATATTGAACAAGATCATGCTCTGGACGTTGTTGATGTCCTGAATGCCCTTTTTGTCGAGCTCGACCTTGAGCACATCAAGAAAATGGCGGTGAAGACGTTCAATCAGTTGTATGGCTTCGTAATACGGTGTTGTCACTGTTTAAGCTCCGGTAATTCTGTGTCTATTGCTAGATTGCCTAAAAGATATGAAATACTAGTTAAGAAAGGGATATAACCTTTAACGATGGAATCATAATAGAGATCATGGTAAACGCAAAGATAATTTTGAGATAAAGGCTCTAACTATGTTAATGCGCCAAAAAAGCCAGCCAAACGTTGAACCGGAGACAAAGCCTACGGGCTCCTACCCCCGGACCAGAATGCGCCGTCTGCGCCAAAAGGGCTGGATTCGCGAAATGGTGGCCGAGCATAGTCTGTCCGTATCCGATCTTGTCTGGCCGGTTTTTATCACCGAAGGCAAAAATCAGAGCGAAGCCATAAAATCCATGCCGGGCGTTGAAAGACGTTCAATTGACCTCACCATCAAAGCCCTGAAAGAAGCCCATGATAATGGCATACAAGCCGCCGCCCTCTTCCCGGTTGTCCCCGAAGAAAACAAAACCATGGATGGGCGTGAAGCCCTTAACCCCGATAACCTCATGTGCCGCGCCATACGGGAAATCAAAAACGCCCTACCCGATATGGGAATTATCACCGATGTCGCGCTCGATCCCTACACCACCCACGGTCATGACGGGTTGGTTGAAGACGGCAAAATACTGAACGATCAAACTGTCGATATCCTGTATCAGCAATCACTGGCACAGGCGCAAGCCGGCGCCGACATCATTGCCCCCTCCGACATGATGGACGGACGCATCGGCGCCATCCGTGATTCTCTCGAAAATGATGGCTTTCATGACACAATGATCCTGTCTTACGCCGCGAAATACGCCTCCAGCTTTTATGGTCCGTTCCGTGATGCGGTTGGCTCGGGAGCGCATCTCAAGAGCGATAAAAAAACCTACCAGATGAATCCGGCCAATGCTGACGAAGCCCTACGCGAAGTGGCGCTCGACATCAGCGAGGGCGCTGACATGGTGATGATTAAACCCGGCCTGCCGTATCTGGATATCATCCACAGGGTTAAAGAAACCTTCAAAATTCCAACCTTCGCCTATCATGTCAGTGGCGAATACGCGATGCTCAAAGCCGCGGCTGAATACGGTTGTCTGGACTATGACCAAGCCCTGTTTGAGACTATGTTAGCCTTCAAACGCGCCGGAGCCGACGGCGTTTTTACCTATGCAGCCCCTGACATTGCAAAAACTCTACAGAAAAAATCGGCCAAAGGCTGACACAGCCTTGCCATAGGCACAAAAAAACATCAAGCTAACAAAGCTGCGTTTTGTGTCTGGTTTCCTGCGTTCCCAATCCCCCTTAAGCTCCTGTTAACAGCGAATCATGCATTCTAGAAGTATTAGCTAAATTCCCGGGCCCCAAAGAAAGGATTTCTTTTAAGCCATGAAGTTCATCGGTCTTGCTCTCATTTTCGTCTGCACCTTTGGTGGCCTTCTTATCGCCATGCATTTCGATATCCCCAAATTTATGGGACTCGTGATGGTGGTTCTGGGCGCCCTGCCCGGCGAGCTCACAATTATTATGGGCTGCGCCATTGCCGCCTTCCTTGTCGCCAATGACAGCGAAACGATCAAAGGCACGATGAAATACTTCGGTGCTCTATCTAAACCCGCTGCCTATAACAAGGAAGACTACATCGAAATGCTTTCCGCGATGTATACAGTTCTTAAGCTGGCTAAAACCAAAGGCTGGCTGGCGCTAGAACAGCATATTGAAAACCCCGATGAAAGTGAGCTGTTCAGTCAGTTCCCGAAATTTCAGCATAACCACCATGGCATTGTTTTTGTTTGTGATTATTTGCGCATTATTTCGCTGGGCAACGACAACCCTTTCGAAATTGAAGCTTTGATGGATCAGGAAATCGAAGGTATTGAAGCCCATGAAGGTCATCCCGGTCATGCAATGCAGACCATGGCGGATGGTATCCCGGCCCTGGGTATTGTGGCCGCCGTGCTCGGCGTGATCAAAACCATGGCCTCGATCAGTGAACCGCCTGAGGTGTTGGGTAAAATGATCGGTGGCGCGCTGGTGGGAACATTCCTGGGTGTGTGGGTGTCTTACGGGATGGTCTCCCCCATTGCTTCCGCCATGAGCTCCAAAGCTAATACCGAAGTGGCGTATTACAAATGCATGAAGGTCTGTATTATTGCCTTTTTGAATGGGGCTGCGCCGCAGGTGGCGATTGAGTTTTCACGTAAATTGCTGCCACACCATCTTCAGCCAAGCTTTCTGGAGCTCGAGGAAATATTAAATGAACTTCCGAGCCCTGCATAATCACACGGAGACTATAAATGGCCGATGATGATGCCAAAAAAGATGAAGGTGGCGGCGATACCTATATCATCAAAAAGATCAAGAAAGGCGGCGGCCACCATGGCGGCGCCTGGAAAGTGGCCTATGCCGATTTCGTGACGGCGATGATGGCGTTCTTTCTACTGCTCTGGCTTTTGAACGTGTCAACCGATGAACAATTGAATGCCATTTCAAACTATTTTGACCCAACGCACCCCAAAGTTTCTGATACCAAAAGCGGCGCTGGCGGCGTACTTGGTGGCCTGACCGTGGCCCCAGAAGGCGCCATGTCAAGTACGGTTCAACCGCTCGTCCCACCACAGTCTCAAACCGCCCCAAGACCACAAGGCATGGACGGCAAGGATAAAGGCGCTAAAAGCCAAAAAGACAAAGAAAAAGAAGCCGCTCGCAAAGCAGAAGAAGACCGCTTCAAAGAAGCGCAACAAGCTTTGGAGCAGGCCATCATGGAAGTTCCTGAACTGGCGGCGATGGCAGAAAATCTGATCATTGATGTGACACCGGAAGGCTTGCGCATCCAAATGATTGATGACGACGATGAACCAATGTTCGCCAGCGGCAGTGCGCAGATGATGCAAAAGACCCAGCTGCTGGTCGGCACGATTGCCGGCATTATCGAGCCACTGCCCAATGATATCTCTGTGCGCGGCCATACCGACAGCAGCGGCTATAGCCCTGGCGCTGACTACACAAACTGGGAGCTCTCGGCCGATCGCGCCAATGCCAGTCGCAAGGCGCTGGAGCAATTCGGCTTCCCGCCAGAGCGCATTAATAATGTTATCGGTAAAGCGGATACAGAGCATTTGAACCCCGATGACCCCTATGATTCACGCAACCGCCGTATTTCGTTTATTTTGCTGAAAGAAGAAATCACCAAGCCGATCGAAGAGGAAGAAGAAACCGGTGAAGGAGTCGGTATCACAGGAGATGGTGAAGGCACAGGAGGAGGTGGCGAAGGCGGCGACAGCGAAGGTTCATCCCTGCCCGGCCCGACACGACCACCACCCATAGGCACCTTCAAAAAAACCCCCGGCGCGGTTGAGTTTCCTTAGGCCATACCACCCTTATTTTCTAAAGACTCTTGGGGACCCTCCCTACCCAACAATAGACTATTGAATTTGTCCATAACAAACTTATCACTAGTATCTAATAAAGAGGGATGACTCTTAAGAAGAAACAGCATGGCCAAACCTGCGTCGATCGGTAGCGAGCCGCGTAGTGTTGCAACATGCGCAGCTATAAATTGCGGGCGCATGTCTTCGAAATCTCGAGGATAACGAGGCCCCATTTCCCTACGATTCCTAACAATTCCTGCTTTCTGTTCTGCCATTGCACCGCAGGTTTTGCGGTAATGCTTCAAAAAGCGCCCATAAACGTCATTAGCATCATCAGGGTATACAAGTCCCCAATAACCATTTTGAAGGTATGCATGATCTGGCATGACTACACCAATTTCTCTTGGGAAGGCATAAATTGCCTCAAATTCTTCTAGTGCTTTTTCTGAATCTTTTGGCTCAAACTTGAGGAACTCCTTCATTCTTTTAATAACCAGCTTGCAGAGCACCTCATCTACTTTTCTTACAAACCCACTAAAAGTTAATTCCATTGAACCTGAATTTACGGGATTTCCTAAAAAATCAAACGGCGAACCTTTTTCACCTGGCTGTGCGCTAAGAACAACAGATTGAGCTTTTTTTATAATCTCAAGGGAGGGTGAGCCTTCAAGGGTAGCAAAAGCACTCACTAGCTCTTGAGGTGTTGCTATCTTCGGTTCTTTTGCTTCTTTACTCATAATATTTCTCCTCAAATTACAACTACTTGTGGTTATTTTGAGGGGATACTAGCTATAAAAATATATTATGTCAAGAAAATTTATTGCTCTTCGGGAAGCCATTGGGCGGCAAACGCCCGGCCTGGGCGCGTTCGCCCAGCCAGGGGTTGAGATCATCGACCATGGTTTCACCGGAGGCATAGCGATAGGTCAGCCCGTCAGCCCATTTGAACGTTTTGGCATCCGACAGACCGCCATCCTTATGTTTTTGCAGGATAACGCCGCGGCCGCGGGTCATCTCTGGAATTTCCCCCAGCGCAAAGGCCAGCAGCTTGCGGTTTTTACCGATCACCGCAACATGGTCATCTTCCGGCGCGATATAGGTGCAAAGCGCCGCTTCAACAGCGCCCGAGACATTCAAAATCTGTTTGCCATTCTTGGTTTGCGCGACAACGTCATCGGAGTTCACAATGAACCCGCGCCCGTCCGTCGCCGCGACCAAGATACGCGTCTGCGGCGCAAACAATCTAATATCAGTAATATCAGCGTCATTGCCCAGCCCGATGCTTAGCCGCAACGGCTCACCAAAACCCCGCCCCGGCGGCAGCTTATCGCAGCCCACCGTATAAAAACGCCCATTGGTGCCAAAGACCAGCAGCTTATCCGTTGTCTGCACCTCAATTACGAACTGCCCGCGGTCGCCATCCTTGTATTTGAAATCTTTCGGGTTGTGGCCGTGGCCTTTCATCGCCCGGATCCAGCCTTTGGCCGAGCAAATCACCGTCACCGGCTCCTTCTCCATCATCGCTTCTTCCAGCTCATCAGCGTCAACGAGCTCCACAACCTTGCCAATCTTCGTACGGCGCGCACCCAGCTCGGTTTTTGGCCCGAACATTTCTTTCAGCGCCCCGATCTGCTTTCTGACCTTCGTCCATTGCTTTGCCTCAGACTTGATCAGCTTTTGCAGCTCGTCACGCTCGAGCGAGAGCTTGTCACACTCGGTTTTGATCTCGATCTCTTCCAGTTTACGCAAACTCCGCAAGCGCATATTCAAAACCGCTTCGGCCTGTACCTCGGAGAGCTTAAACGCCTTAATCAATTCCTTCTTCGGCTCATCCTTTTCACGGATGATTTTGATGACCAGATCAATATTCAGATAAACAATCAGATACCCTTCGAGCACCTCCAACCGATGCAGAACTTTTTCCAGACGGTGATTGGCACGACGCACCAAGACCTCTTTTTGATGCTCCATCCAGGCCTGCAAAACTTCCTTGAGATTCATCACTCTAGGCACGAGACCGTTATCAAGGACGTTCATATTGAGGCCAAAACGCGTCTCTAAATCGGTCGAACGGTAAAGCGCTTCCATCAACAATTCCGGCTCTACATTCTGGCTTTTTGGCACCAGAACGAGACGGATGTCTTCGGCGCTTTCATCACACACATCGTCGAGCATTGGTATTTTCCGTGCATTGATCAGCTCGGCAATCTTTTCAATCAGCTTGGATTTTTGCACCTGATAAGGAATTTCAGTGACGACAATTTGGTACTTACCACGCGGCAGATCTTCTTGCTTCCACTTCGCACGCACACGGAATGAACCCTTGCCGGTTTCATAGGCCGTGGTGATGTCTTTCTTGTTGGCCATCAACGTGCCACCGGTTGGGAAATCCGGGCCTTTGATGATTTTGGTGAGCTCGGCCACCGACACATCCTTGTCGAGCATCAGCTCCATCGCTTCGCACAGCTCAGCGGCATTATGCGGCGGAATATTGGTCGCCATACCAACCGCAATCCCGCTTGAACCATTGGCCAGCAAATTCGGAAACCCACCGGGAAGCACAATCGGTTCATTTTCCGAGCCATCATAGGTCAGACGAAAATCAACCGCATCCTCATTAATCCCGTCCAGCAACAACAACGCCACCGCCGTCAACCGTGCCTCTGTGTAACGCATAGCGGCAGCATTATCGCCATCAATATTACCAAAATTCCCCTGACCGTCGACCAGCGGATAACGTTGCGCAAAATCCTGCGCCAAACGTACCATGGCGTCATAAACGGCCGTATCGCCATGCGGATGGTACTTACCAATAACATCACCAACCACCCGCGCCGATTTTTTCGGGCTAAGATCCGGCGCGAGTTTGAGCTGCTGCATCGCATACATCAGACGACGATGCACAGGCTTCAGCCCGTCGCGCACATCAGGCAGCGAACGGCTCATAATGGTAGAGAGCGCATAGGAGAGATACTTATCGGAGAGAATTTCCCCGAACGGCTGGTCGATCACCTGATGCTGCGCTGTAGATTCTTTCTTACCCATGAAATCTGTTTAGCGCCAAGACGCTAGGAAAGCCAAGGGTTTTTTATTTTTATGCAACTTCATGTGTTTGTTGTTCAGACGCGCTTAAGCTTTTTTCGAACCGCCCCTGAAACAACAGCCGCGTCTCGGGGACGCCCTTGCTGTGATGGGTGAACACCCAATGTTCAAGAAAATAGCCGGTCAGTTGCAGTCCAGTAAGAACCTCTTCCGCGTCACTATTGCGTCCACCGGGCTTCAAAAAATCCGGCAACGGCAATAGTTTTTCCTTATACGGACAGGCCGCTTCCTCGCTCACTGCGCGGCCGGTTTTCGGGCTCATATAGGCCAGATTATCCGCCGAACCACCGCCGGCGCATTTGCTAAAATCTAGCGAAAAGCCAAGCTCTCGCAGCAGCGCCAGCTCCCACATCACATAGGCCGGTGCCCAGACCTCACTCTCCAGCGCTTCAAACAACGCGACAAGGCCGTGAAACAACCCCGGATGACCCTCGCGCTCGGGCAGCGCCGCATCACACAGCGCGCAAGCCGATTGCAACGCCGAGAGCCTCAGAGCATCCTGCATAAAACGCGGTGCAAAGCTTTGTGATAACTCCAGCGTCAGCGAACCAAGATCGCCGTCAACCCGTGCCTGCCAGCGTGCATCCGCCAAATTACCGACCTCCAACGTGCCGCGCATCTTTGTCCCGCGCGCCCCACGCACATAGCCGGCATGGCGACCATTATTCTCGGTAAGCAGCGACACCACCGCCCCGCTCTCGCCGTGTGAGCGCGCCGCCAATACAATCCCTTGATCCTGCCATTGTTCCATGGCAACAGTATGCTGCCATTAACCATCAAAGGCCAGAGAGTATGACAACCAAGATTGGAATAGCAGGAATTGGCGCCATCGGCAGCACAGTCGCACGCGCGCTGTTACAGGGCATTGACGGCTTTGAACTGGAATGCGCGTCCGAACTTAACCCGCCGGACGAATTTGATATTCCTTATGTTGATTTTGCTGAGCTGACCGAACGATCCGATCTGATCATTGAATGCTTACCTTCTGATGCCGTTCCAACACTCACCAATGAAGCGTTTTCACGTGGTAAAGATATTGTCATCATCAGCAGCGCCGCGCTACTTATCCACCCCTCTATATTAGAACAGCATAAAAATTCAGCCAGCCGCATCATTGTGCCATCTGGAGCCCTGGCGGGTCTGGATGGTGTGAACGCACTTATGCACAGTGGGATAAAAAGCGCCACCATCATATCCACCAAGTTACCCACAGGCTTTTCCGGTGCAACTTTCGTGTCAGAGCATAACATTGACCTTGAATGCGTCACTGAAAAGACCCGTTTGTTCAAAGGCAATGCATTAGAGGCTGCGCAAGGGTTTCCAGCCAATGTAAATGTTGCAGCAACGCTTAGTCTCGCTGGAATCGGAGCAGAGAGAACCGAAGTCGAGATTTGGGCTGACCCGGACGCCACCGGCAACAAACATGAAATTATTGTCACCGGAGAGCTCTCCACGATAAAGGCCTCTGTGGATAACTTACCCGATCCCGCGAACCCAAAGACATCCATTTTAGCCGCACAAAGCATCATTGCTGTTTTGAAGGGAATGAGCTCTCCCCTGGTGGTTTTGTAACATGCT
This sequence comes from Alphaproteobacteria bacterium, assembly GCA_021775965.1. GTDB lineage: Bacteria > Pseudomonadota > Alphaproteobacteria > Micavibrionales > Micavibrionaceae > UBA5701. The sequence continues at coordinate 5,888 of JAJFGV010000122.1, read as the reverse complement.
CCCGCCAAAACATTTTTACATGATCCGTCACGGCGAAACCGAAGCCAACGCTGCTCGTGTCATGGCCGGCAGCACAGACTCCCCTTTAACTGAGCGTGGACGCCAACAAGCACAATCCGCTCATAGCGTGCTTGAATCTCTGGCGATCAAGCCGCAAACCATCATTCATTCGCATCTCTCCCGCGCCCGTGACACGGCACACATCCTGAATGACGCATTAGACGTTCATATCTATGAGGATGATGACCTCGCTGAAATGCACGTTGGAAGCTTCGAAGGGGCCTCTTACGAAAATTGTGGCCCGATCTTTGAACGTGAAATGAACCCACCGGGCGGTGAGACTCATGATGATTTTTGTGCCCGCATTCGCCGTGGCCTGCATAACGCCCTGGAAAATCATGATCACAGCGTTTTGGTCGTTTGTCATGGTGGGGTTTTGGCCGCGCTGGGTAAATTATACGGCATCAGAGCCAAACATCTTTTCGAAAATTGTCATCTGTATGAATTTGAACCGGATGGCACGAAAGAAAATTTTCCGTGGCAGGTCTGGCAACATGATCACGAAAAAAGTTCAGGAAAAATAATACGAAAAACCGCCGTACTTTTTCACGAAGCGATCGAGGAGATTTCCTGAGAAATTTTAAACGCCTGTCGCGTCGCCGCCACGTCATGGACTCTGTAAAACTGTACGCCTTGTGACAATCCCCAAAGCGCCGCCGAGAGTGAACCCGGAATCCGTTCTTCCGGCGGTTCATCATTTGAAATTTTGCCAATAAAACTTTTTCTGGAAACACCAAGCATGATTGGCACGTCCAAACCATGAAATCGTTTTATATTTCTGATGATTGGCAGATTATCTTCCAATGTTTTTCCGAACCCGATACCCGGGTCAGCCACTACCATTGTATGAGCGATACGGTGCGTTTCGCAAAACTTTATACGCTGCTGTAAATACTCAAATATCTCTTCCACAACATTGTTATAACGTGGGTTTTCCTGCATATCTTGCGGGCGACCCTGTTTGTGCATGAGAATAATCGGAACCTGCGCCTCGCTGGCAATGCTAATGCTCTCCGGGTCATCCTCGAGCGCACTGATATCATTGATAATATTGGCGCCCGCCTTAAGCGCTGCCTTCATAGTTTCAGCATTTCTGGTATCAACAGATATCCATTTCGCCTTACCAGCCAGCCCTTCAATCACCGGCACAACGCGATCAATTTCCTCTGTTATATCAACGACTTTTGCGCCGGGCCTCGTCGACTCGCCGCCGATGTCCAGAATGTCCGCCCCTTCCTGCAACAACGCAAGACCATACTCTATCGCTTTGTCAGGGCTTATATATTTACCACCATCGGAGAAACTATCGGGGGTCACATTCACCACCCCCATGATGGCTGGACTCTGCCCCCATAATGACGCCAGTGCATGATCCTTTAACGCACTCATGCCGCGCCCTCTTCGATCGGGTTAAGCTGCTGCTCAGTCGGCAAATCTTCGATCAACTCATCAATTGTTTTGCCTGAAACAGGGTGTATCCACGCCGAAAATATTTCCCGTAAAGGCAAAAGAACAAAACCACGTTCATGCATACGCGGATGCGGCAGGACGAACCCTGCCTCCTCAATCACCTCTTCATCGTAGGCTAGTAAATCAAGATCAATCAGTCGCGGCGCATTCCTCACGCTTCTTTCGCGGCCAAAATCATCCTCTATGGCCAACAAGGCGTCCAAAACCTCCCGCGGCGCCTTATCCGTTTCAACCGCCACAACCGCGTTGCAATACCAGGGATCATCAGAGACAGGAACCGGCGCACTGCGCCATGTGCGCGAGGATGCCACTACAGCAAGACCAGCCTCACTCAAAGCCGTCTTCACCGCTTCCAGCGTCTGCTCAGGAGAACCAAATCGACTTGGTACATTCGCACCCAATCCCACATAAATCATAAGGCCATTCCTTCTGTTTCGGGAATGACCTTATAACGCGCTTCTATTGAGCATTCAAAGAGAAATGAGCCGAAAGCAAAGCGTTTCGAGAACCGGAAGCGCAAATGTATTCTTCATACATGCGAACCGGAAGCGCAGAAACGCTTTGCTTGCAGGCCATTTATCGAAGAATAGAAAGAAATTACGACCAGCTACGGACCGTGCCGGTATCAACATGAAGAAAATTACTGCTGGAGTAATAACCAACACCGCCGGCGCGCATCGATTTGGCGATACTGCGTAATTTGCGCGTGCTGTAGCCCGGCATACGAATATCCATCGCCTGACCATACATATGGAATGAATTGCGCGCCACACCGGTGCTGGCACGGCGAAGCATTGCATTGGTTTTGGGACTGCGATAACCGGACAGAACTTCAAACGGCGCACGACTGCCGGTTTTTTCCTGTAAGATGCTGATAATGTCTATAACCCGCGGGTCCATGGGAAACACATCCTTGGTACGAAAATCACGCAGGACATAATTCAAACGATCAAACGCTGCCGGCATGTATTTATCGCCAACGCGGTAAACACCGGAAAAGCTTTCGCCTGTGTGTTGATGGCGGAAAGAGACCCGGCGCTCGGCATAAGCGGCGCTCGCGCCTTTAACAGGAGCCAAAGGAACAATAGCACCCAGCATGCCTGCCAGACCCATTTTAAGGAGATCGCGGCGCTCAAGTTTCGGCGCTTCGATAATTTCACGAGAGTTTAATTCTTCAAGTAACATAGATAAAACCTTTTGTAAGTGAACTCAGTAGGACGCAATGAATACTAAAACGAGTATGCGGGGGCGTTTCTATACAGATTTCCCATGTGAGTAAAGAGAGAATTTTGTGGACAATTAAATGAGCGAGAATATGCGCGCTTAGAGTGAGGACGCAACTCTTCCGCTTTCGCCACGATTATGCACGGGAATGTGGAAACCGTCAATATTGGCCAGCAAATCGATGAGTTTGCTATCATAGTTATAAACATCGGTGCCATAGACAACCTGGCCTTTGTCACCAACCCAGGCGGTATAATACAATACGTAAACCGGCATGCGCTCGGCCACTTTATGGTCTTTTTCTTTCTTGGTTTCAAAGATTTCATCCATATAATCCCGATTCCAGCCCTGTTCCCGGCTCATCACAAAGCTAGCGACTTTTTCAGGATATTTCATACGAATGCAACCGGATGACACCGCACGCTCTGGCTTATCAAAATATTCAGGGTGGTTGGTATCGTGCAGATACATATTATAGTCATTCGGCATCAAAATACGCACGCGCCCCAGTGGATTGTGTTCACCAGGCGTTTGCACCATACGAATACCATGAAGTTCCTTGGTGGAAACATTGTTCCAGTCAATCGAAGCCGGATCGAGCGTGATCGCGTTACGGCCATAGCCACGGAACAACTCAATCCCTTTATCGGATAGATAATTCGGATCTTCCTGAACTTTCGGCAAAATATCGAACTTTTTGACGGTTGGCGGAATGGTCCATTTGGGGTTCAAACGCACCCCTCTGACTTCGGTCTTAAATACCCGTGTGCGGCGCCAGGGGCTGCCGACAATCACCGGCATCTCCAACTTGACCTTCCCATGGTCCAGCGCCCAAAGGGTCGCCGAAGGAATATTCACAACAATAAAACGATCGGGTTTTTCTTCTTCCACCCAACGCAGGCGCTCCATATTGGCGATAAGCTGAAGCATCTTGTCGTTCTTGGTACGATTCAAAAGCTGTAATGTCTTGTCGCCGATAATACCGTCCGGCTCAAGATCATTCTTGCGTTGAAACTTCATCACAGCGGCGGCCAGTGTATCATCATACTTGCCTTTTTGGCGCTCCGGCTGTGGCAGACCCATGCGGGCACGCAATTTCGGTATCACCTTGTGACCCCAACCGGGCTTCATCAGACCACCAAAAACGATGGGGAGGTGTTGTTCATAGCCTTGCACATCTTCCTGTGACAGGCGGATCAGTTCTTTTTGAAGCTTCTTATACGTCGCGCTTTTCGGCTCTACGGCCTTCAGCGCCTTATCAAAGCGGTTACGATCCGAGAGGAAGCCAAGAATATCATAGCTCTCCATCGGCGCGCGCCAGTCATCCGGATCAAGCTTTATACTTTCGGGATTGACGCGAATGCCGCTGAGATCACGCGCATAGCGGATAAAGGCGTCCGTCAGAAGCAACTCCAGCTCGGCCTTTTTCATCATGTTGGGGTTTTCGATATGACCCCTGATTTTTTCGATATGATAATTATAAGGGTTCAACCCATGCGTCCAGGATGCCTCCAACACGTCCAGGAATTTTTCGGCGTGAGAGTAAGAGCGGCGATCGCCCATCCAAAATGGCTGGCTTTCGCGCGTATCATAGTAAACCTGCATCGCCTTGCTGTCATGGAAACGGGTTTTGCCAATACGACCAGCGCTAAGGGCATTGCCGAGAGAGGCCTTCATCAGGAAAGAGGCTTTTTTGGTCTCCTGCTCAACTTGCGCCTGGTCCATATACTGGCCCGTAGAAGGTGCAGAAAAACCGAATACGGCTGTGGATAACACTGTGAATATCACAGCTACAACCTTCAAAGAATTAATATATATGTGTTTCTTAGACATGGACCTATATGAATACCTTATTGAACCGGTAAATTCAATTATCCACGAAAACAATTAAGAGAGGCTTAGTAATGTATGGAAATATGTTGATTTTACGGAAGAAAAACATTAAGAAGGCCTCAGAACTTAATTTAGCCGAGACAACAAATGACTGACCTTAAAAAACAAGCCTGGGAAGCCTTTTCTTACCCTTTACGTTTTTGTCCTGCCTATTTTCAAGCTACGTTACAAAAAACACGTTCAGTGTTTGGTTTACCGGAAACCGCCTGTAAAGTTGTGGGGGGAACTAATAGCTTGGTAATTGCATTGACTAGTATTAGCATTGCGATAGAGACGTATAATAGGGCCTATACCCTCACACAAAAATTTTGGATTGCGGCACCAATAGGTGTGGTTACTGGCTTATATACTCTCCCAAGATTTGCAGCTTCCCCGTTTACACTAAGTCACAATTTGGGAATTAAAGAGCTACAGGTGCCAGAAGCCCAAAAGTTATTTTTTGTTCCCAGCCTTGCTAACCCTGAAAAGCCCACCAACGAAATTTAAACCACGAAAGAAAAGGGGGTTAAACTTTTCGTGCCTTCGTAGTCAATCTTTTCCCTTGCAAAAATAAGAATTTTATCCTATAATACCAGAGTAATATCCACAACTGCATCTACCGTCATTGCGAGGAGCGATAGCGACGCGGCAATCCAAAAGATATACCGACAATACTGGATTGCCGCGCTCCCTCCGGTCGCTCGCAATGACAATCTGTGTAAATCAGTGGTTAAAAAACAACACATTATCAACCAACAAACTGAAAGAAAAACAAGCGACATCAAACAAAATCAAGGGCATAGGCACTCCCACCCCCCTTCAAATTTACGAACGAACTGAAGGGCAAAGCAAACCGCAGGTTTGTTTGTTTTTTAAAATGCACAAAACACACCCCTCCCCCTTATAAAAAAACAGCAAACGAAATGAGTAACTCGAATTACGATGCCAAAACAAAAGGATAAAGGTCAAAAAAGCTCAAAGATCAACAAACACATGCGTCTCGGCCTTCGCCCCCGGATGGGTGACAGCGCCATCTCGGGCCGGGCCGACCTGCTGAGCGAATTTCCACAAAGCACCGGAGCGATAATTTGTTTCACGTGGAACCCAATTTTTCTTCCGTTTTTCAAGCTCTTGATCATCGAGCTTCACATCCAGGGTTCCCTTTTCGGCATCGATCCGAATGATATCGCCATCTTTCAACAACCCAATCGGGCCCCCAACGGCCGCTTCCGGGCCCACATGACCAATACAAAAACCGCGCG
>JAJFGV010000121.1 GCA_021775965.1 Alphaproteobacteria bacterium | reverse complement strand
GGAGGTTCAGCATGGAAAGTTTCTGGGCCCGACAGGCCTCATGCCGACCCCGAAACTGGGCACTGTGACACCAGATGTTGCCAAAGCCGAGAAAGATGCCAAAGGCGGCGCGATTGAGTTTCGCGCTGAAAAAGCCGGGATTATTCATGCTGGGGTTGGCAAGGCTTCGTTTAATGAAAAAGATCTGGCTGAAAACATCCGCGCTTTTGTCGATGCAATCCAGAAAGCACGGCCAACAGGCGCCAAAGGGACTTATATCAAGAAGGTATCGCTGACCTCCACAATGGGGCCGGGGATCAAGATTGATATGGAATCTTTAGCTGCCTAATAAAAGCTTGACGGCACTGGGGTTTTGGCTTAGAAAAGCCGCAATATTGAATATCTGTCCGAGACTGCAGGGGCCAGAAGAGGCTTAATAAACCTGTATAGATAGAAAAGAGGCGTCCGATTATGGAGGGCGTGGCTTTTGTTTCGGACGGGATGGATCTTTTAGGAGGTTCATCCTTTTTATTTTTTTACTAAGGAGAAGCGCCATGGGCATGAGCCGGGCACAAAAAGAAACCGAAGTTAAAGACCTGCAGGATCGTTTTGAAAATGACGAGATTGTGGTTGTAACGCATTATTCCGGCCTGACGGTTAAGGAATTGGGTACGCTACGTAGCGATTTACGCGCCGAAGGTGCACGCTTTAAAGTGACCAAGAACTCACTGGCACAGCGCGCGATCCAGGGCACGAAATTTGAGCAGATTTCCGATATGTTTGCAGGCCCAACTGGTATGGCAAGCTCGCAAGACCCGGTAGCGGCAGCGAAAGCAGCGTATAATTTTTCCAAGAAGCACGCCAAGCTGGTCATTATGGGCGGCGCGCTCGGTGAAAAAATTCTTGATGCCGATGAAGTTAAGCAACTGGCTATGTTGCCATCGCTTGATGAGGTTCGCTCGAAACTTGTTGGGCTGCTGGTGGCGGCACCAACGAAACTGGCGGTGTTGATGCAGACGCCGGCTCGTGAAATTGTTGGTGTTACAGCTGCTTACGGGGAAAAGGGAGAGTAACTATGAACCTGCTATTTACGTCGCTTGTATCTGAAGCCACTGGTTTTCTTTGGAAAGTAGAAACAGAGAATGGCAAAAGCAAATTGGTTCCTCATGCAGGAGTTCCTTCTGAAAATTCGGCGGGTACTGAATTTAGTGAGCCTCAGGGGCAAGTGGATGAAAAAGGCCAGTCTTTAGAGGGTCTTAATTTATAATAATAAGGTTTTTGGTTTTTATTGGTTTTAATTTTTAGCTGTTTAAAAAGGAGAAAATGTGATGGCTGCTGATCTGGAGAAAATTGTTGAGGAACTCTCAAAACTGAGCGTTCTTGAAGCTGCGGAATTGTCCAAGCTTCTGGAAGAAAAATGGGGCGTAACGGCTGCTGCCGCTGCACCTGCTGCGGTTGCTGCGGTTGCTGGCGCTGGCGAAGCTGCTGAAGAGAAGACCGAGTTTGACATCGTTCTTGTTGAAGCTGGCAGTCAGAAAATTCCGGTTATCAAGGAAGTCCGCGCGATCACAGGTCTTGGCCTGAAAGAAGCCAAGGACATGGTCGAAGCCGGTGGCAAGACGCTGAAAGAAGCCGTCAAGAAAGAAGAAGCCGAAGAAATCAAGAAAAAGCTTGAGGACGTTGGCGCTAAAGTCGAACTGAAGTAGTAACGCTTCATTTCAAAAGCATTCCCGTAGAAAGGCATAAGCCTGGCGGGAGTGCTTTTCGTGCTTCAAAGATGTTGACTTTGGCTCGGTGATGGGCCATAAAGCGCTCAAGTTTGGGGCAAGTTTTTCGGGAAAAACGTGAGAGTCCAGTTTTATACACGATCCGCACAGGCGGAAAAGTAATATTAATCAACCACTTCAACCTTCTGGAAAGAAGGATGGGCGTGGTTTGTTCGCTTTGGTGCAGGGCGAATCACAGGGACAGAAAAGAGAAGGTAGACAAATCATGAGTGCAGCAAGCGCAACCAAAAAAGTTAAGCAAATCCCACCCGCCAACAGCATCGAAAGTTTTACCGGCAGAAAGCGCGTCAGACGCAGCTTTGGCAAGATTGAAGAAGTTGCGCAAATGCCCAATCTTATTGAGGTGCAGCGCAACTCCTATGAGCAGTTCCTGCAGCAATATCTTTCTGCTGAGGACCGCAACATGCAGGGCCTCGAAGAAGTCTTTTCTTCCGTTTTTCCGATCAAGGATTTTTCCGATCGCGCAGAAATCGATTTCGTGCGTTATGAGCTTGAGGCGCCCAAATACGATGTTGAGGAATGTCAGCAGCGCGGTATGACTTATGCGGCGCCTTTGCGTGTTACGTTGCGTCTGTCTGTGTTTGATATCGATGAAGACAGCGGTCTGCGCTCGATCCGCGATATTAAAGAACAAGACGTCTATATGGTTGATATGCCGCTGATGACCGGCAACGGTACATTTGTGGTGAATGGTACAGAGCGTGTGATTGTTTCTCAGATGCACCGCTCTCCTGGCGTTTTCTTCGATCATGATAATGGCAAGACCCATGCGTCCGGTAAATATTTGTTCTCTGCGCGGGTTATTCCCTATCGCGGTTCATGGCTCGATTTTGAGTTTGATGCCAAAGACCATATGTATGTGCGTATTGACCGTCGCCGGAAATTGCCGGTAACAACATTGCTGCGCGCGCTGGATGGTGGCGAGACGGCTGCATATCGTGCGAAATGCCTGGAAAATGACGAGGAAGTCGACCCGCTGATGGTTCAGGGCATGAGCAATGAAGAAATTCTTGCGACGTTCTATGAGACGCTTGTCTATACCAAGGACAAAAAAGGCTGGAAGACGCCGTTTAACGGTGAATCTCTGCGCGGTATTAAAATCACGTATGACCTTATTGATGCCAAAACTGGCAAGGTCGCGGCTGAAGAAGGAACAAAGATTACGCCGCGCAAAGCCAAGCAGCTTGAAGAAGGCGGTTTGAAAGAAATTCTGGTGAGCGATGAGCAGCTGGTATCAAGATATCTTGCGAGCGATATTTTTGATCCTGAAACCGGACAGGTTCTGTTCGAAGCTGGACATGAAGTGACCGAAGAAGATTTGGCGACTTTCGAAGAGATGAAAGTAACCGCGCTGAACATTTTAGCGATTGATCATTTGAATGTTGGTCCTTATGTGCGCAATACGTTGCTTTTGG
>JAJFGV010000013.1 GCA_021775965.1 Alphaproteobacteria bacterium | reverse complement strand
TGTATGTTATTACGGCTGTCTCCTGGTAAGACCACATGAAGTTACGCAGCTTGATGATAAGGAGAATCCGCAATTTTTAGATAAAATAATTTCAGCCACAGGTGTTGAGACCATAGATTGGCCGTATAAAACCGAATGTTGCGGAGGGTCGCTTTCATTGAGTCGGGGAACTCTTGTGACTAAGCTCGTAAGTAAAATGATAAGTTGGGCCGAAGAGGCAGGAGCAAATGTGATAGTGACAGCATGTCCTTTGTGTCAGGCAAATTTAGAGATGAGGCAGGGTAAAGGTCAGAATTTTCCGGTTTTTTATTTTACAGAACTTTTAGCTTTGGCATTTGATATCAAAGAAGTAAAAGATACGTTTAAAAAGCATTTAATAGATGTCAGTAAAGTATTGAAAAGAGTACAAGTAAAAAAATAATTTCATGAAGAAGAAAGAAGGAAATAATAAAAAAATAGGTTCGGCAATGGTAGTTGGCGGTGGGATAGGAGGCATGCAGGCCGCGCTTGATTTAGCTGAATCCGGGATAAAGGTGCATTTTGTTGAACGGTCATCAGCGATAGGCGGACGCATGACACAGCTTGATAAGACGTTCCCGACAAATGAATGTGCCATGTGTGTTGTCTCGCCGAAACTTGTGGAATGTGGCAGGCATCTTGATATAGACATAATAACCAATGCGGATATAAAGAAGATAGAAGGGGTGCCGGGAAACTTTACGATTACACTTAATCATAGATCAAGGTATATAGATTTAGAAAAATGCACCGGATGTGAAGATTGTGTGGCAGTTTGTCCCGTTGAGGTTTCCAATAAGTTTAATAGCGGGTTAGACAAGCGCAAGGCAATTTATCGAATGTACCCGCAAGCCATACCTCTTGCTTTTGTTATCGATAAAGAAAATAGAGCGCCTTGTGTAAATACCTGTCCAGCGCACATTAATGTGCAAGGGTATATAGCTTTAATCTCCCAGGGTAAATATAAAGAGGCATTTGATTTGATAAGGCATAAAGTTCCTTTTCCGGGAATATTAGGAAGAGTATGTTACCATCCGTGTGAAGGTGAATGTAATCGGAAAGATATAGAACAGCCACTTGCCATTAATCCTTTAAAAAGATTTGTAGCTGACTTTGTTTACGAGAATAGAAAATCTAAACTGTTTAAACCTGAACAAAGAGAAAATGAAAGTGATGAAAAAACCCCTCAGCAGGTGGAAAATACTGGTCTGCGTGATCATCCGTACTCTTTCGATGAAGATACAACAGATGAACTTGTAGAGGCGAGAAAAGACAAACGGGTTGCGATTGTTGGAGCTGGACCATGTGGATTGACAGCAGCAGATGATCTTGCCCGCCTGGGATATAAGGTAACCGTTTTTGAGGCGGAGAAAACCCTGGGCGGGATGATGTCGCTTGGCATACCGTCGTACAGGCTCCCTAAAGATCTTTTGAAACTGGAAATTGATAATATACTGAAAAAAAGCATAGAGATAGAAACCGGTAAAATTTTGGGAAAAGATATTACTTTTCAGTGGCTTGAGGAAGAAGGGTATGATGCTGTATTGTTGGCAACCGGCGCCGGAAAACCAAAAACAATCAATATTCCGGGTGCAGATAACGAAAATGTATGGCAGGGTGTGGAATTTTTAAAGAAAGTGAATTCAGGTGAAAAAATAGAAATAGAGGGCGAATTGATTGTAATAGGGGGTGGGAACGTGGCTATTGATGTAGCCAGGACAGCAAGACGATTTGGAGCTTCAGGAGTACACATAATCTGTTTAGAAAGCAGAGAGGAGATGCCGGCACATGATTGGGAGGTGGAGTTAGCTACTCAGGAAGATATTACTGTCCATCCGTCATGGAGCCCTGCCGGGATAGAAACCACCAACAATGAAATTTCAGCAGTCAGGTTTATGAGATGCCTTAAGGTCTTTGACGAGTCAGGTAAATTTAATCCGATTTGTGATGATAAAGAAGAATACAGGATCGATGCTTGCCATGTTATTATAGCTATAGGACAGAGACCCGATCTTACGTATCTGGCAGAAAAAGACCAGATTAAACAAACTGCTTTCGGGACGATAGAGACAGATCCGGTTTCGTTTTCAACAACTGCCGAAGGAGTTTTCGCGGGCGGTGATGCCGAAAGCGGTCCGGCTTCCGTTATTGAAGCTATAGCAGCTGGCAAAGAGGCGGCGCTCTCTATAGACCGTTATATCAGGGGTGTTGATATTAAGGAAGGACGTGGTGAAAAAGCAGATTCCTCAAAAGCACCGGATATAAAATTCGATAAATGTGACCGTACTGATGTAAGTCTGCTCTCCCCGGAGAATCGGATAAATAATTTTAATGAAGTTGAATTTACTATAACTGAAGAAGAAGTGCTCAGAGAAGCCGCCAGATGTATGAATTGCGGTATATGTTCCGAATGTATGGAGTGTGAGAAGGTTTGCGGCCCGGGTGCGGTAAACCACAAAATTAAGGATGAAATTACTGAGATAAGAACCGGCGCAGTGATTATTGCCCCAGGTGTAGAGCACTATGATGCTGATCTTAAGAAGGAGTACGGTTCCGACCGGTATGGGAATGTACTGACAAGCATACAGTTTGAAAGGATACTCAGCGCTTCCGGTCCGACAGTGGGAGAGGTGCTCAGGCCATCCGATGGGAAATGTCCTGAAAAAATAGCTTTTATACAATGTATAGGGTCTCGTGATCCTTCTTGTGGTAACGAATTCTGTTCGGCTGTGTGCTGTATGTATTCCATAAAAGAGGCGGTTGTTGCCACAGAACACGATCCGGAAGTTGAAGCGACAGTTTTCTATATTGATATAAGGACGTTCGGCAAGGATTTTGAGCGATATTATGAGACTGCCAGGAACGAGCATGGTATTAAGTTCATTAGATGTATGGTATCTAAGATATATGAGATGCCTAAAACTAAAAATCTTTTTGTGAAATATATAGATGACCGGGGGAAAATGCAAGAGACCGAATTCGATATGGTTGTTCTGGCTGTTGGGCTTACATCTGCCTCAAACATTAAACCTCTAGCAGAAACCCTGGGGATAGAGCTGAATGAATATGGTTTTATCAGGACGACGAGGAATGGACCGGGTTTAACCTCAAAAAAGGGTATATTTGCAGCAGGCACTTGTGCCGGACCCAAAGATATACCTGAGACGGTTACGGAGGGGTCCTCCGTAGCATCTCTGGTTTCAGCCTTACTGAAAGACGAGCGGGGACAGATGGTAAGCAGGAAGGTATATCCTCCTGAAAAGGATGTAGAGAACGAAGACGTTCGTATAGGAGTATTTATTTGTCGTTGCGGAAGGAATATAGCTTCAGTAGTCAATGTCCCCGAGGTCGTAGAATACGCTTCTAAACTTAAAGACGTCGTTTTTGCAGGTGAGTTTCTATACACCTGTTCAGAAGACTCATTAGACAGTATCAAGAAGAGAATTGACGAACATGATATTAACCGTGTAGTTGTAGCATCTTGTACTCCGCATACTCATGAAGAACTTTTTCGTGATACGGTAAGACAGGCAGGGCTTAACAAATACCTTTTTGAGATGACAAGTATCAGAGAACAGGTTTCCTGGGTACATAAAGAACT
>JAJFGV010000120.1 GCA_021775965.1 Alphaproteobacteria bacterium | reverse complement strand
TGGAAATTTTGAACAATCTGGTGATGATTTTTCCATTGATGACGTTACCTATGAAACCCAGTATAATGGCACAGTTTTTAGAGGCAGGATTACAAATAACACTAACAATGATTTCCAATATTCACTTTTCAAAATTACCGTTTACAAAAAAAATGGTGCTATAGCCTCTAGCAACGACTTTTATATATTGAACCTGAATAGTCATTCAACCAGAACATTTGAGGCAAAAATACATGACGCAACAAAGGAAGAGTTTGAAACGTATTTAATTGAATTTACCAAAGGTTCCTAACCCTGAAAATTTTTCAGCCCAGGAAACCGGTTACATTGTCCAGTTGCACATTACTTACGGCGATTTCAGGGGCAACTACTACTTCCCTTGATCCCCATACCAGTGTAGACCTCTTTTTCTTTGTAATTCCGATTATGTTGTTGAGTATATGATTTATGTTTGTGTTTATCCTGATGGTGTTAGGTTTTAAAGGGCTGGCAATTTTACCATCCTTTATGGAAAAAGAGTCGGCGATTATCGTACTCGTGAAGTCGCCCATTGCCAATCCGTTTATCGCATAGGTGTACCATATCCTACCTATGTAGACTCCGTTGTTTACCTGTTTAAGCAGACTTTCCCTAGAGGCTTCTTTGCTTCCCTCAATTATTACATTTGTCGGAAAAATTCCTGGCTTATTTTTATAATCCCTGCCATTTGTTGAGTACCTGAAACCGTTCCGTGGTATTGGATTGTACAGATTGCTTCTGAATTTCTGCGCATAGTAATTATTTGCCAGGAAGCCTGTAAGTGTTCCATTCGTGACCAGGTCAGTTCTTCCGGTCGGCATGCCCTCACACGTAATTTTTTTACTACCGATCTCCCCCTCTATGGATCCATCATCGAATATATTTAAATTACTTGATGCTATTTCCTGTCCTAATTTTCCAAGAAATGGCGTATTGGATGCATAGACTGAAGATAGATCTAAAGATGGTATCAGTACGTTTGAAACAATATCAGTAAGTGGTTGATTTCCAAAGATCACATTATGTTTCCCTGACCTGATTTTCCTTCCACCAATTGTCCTCATCGCACTCTCCGCAGCTTCTCTCCCGGCAGCTTCCGGCTTAAATGTTGCAAGGTGCGTATCCATACTCCATCCCGTACCTTTAACATTTTTATTCTCAATCATTGCCGTTATATTTGCGGTAAGACTGGTTGTTTCGTCAAAGTCGTCTATCCCTTTTGTACTCTTTATGGCCATTCTCTCTCTCAAGATAGTGACGTCTCCACCAATAATGATTGTTTTTTTGTGCCCTCCATCATGAAGGGCTTTAAGTGTACCGTCAAGTGCCTTCCATCCTAGACCGACAGCATCTTTTCCACTAATACCCATAACACGTTTGTCGTGATAGTTTGCCAAGACAGGCTTACCTACCGATTCGGGTAGTGTTTTGAAACCCGGATCATACACCCTGTTTCGTTTCGCCTTCGCCAGGGCCTCAAGAACTCCCTCTTTCGTCAGATCATTTGTGACTGACCCAAACCCTGTTTCGATCCTATTTCCTTTTTTGAATGTGGCCAGAATTCCAAGCCCGTAAGATTGGATAGACTTTGGCTCATGAACCCCGTTACAGGGAATATCGGATGTGTAATTAAGCCTTATCGTTATCAGATCATTCCATGATGCGAATACCTCTGCATCAATAATATTCTTTTGCTTTTTTATCTGTTTCAGCGCGTCGGCAACGGCTGTTCGTAGATCTTCTGTTTTTATCATTGTAATTAATAGGACACAGATTTTCGCAGATAAACACGGATAATAACTTTAAAAACTAATTCTCACACAAAGGGTAAATACCAACTCAGATTTTGTTCACTTAGCGTTCTTTGCGGCTCTGCGTGAGAACTTCTTTTTTCCCTCTCTCCAAGGGGAGAAGAAATATGGTTCAACAACCTGCCAACCTGGCTCTGCCCCGGAGTGTTGGGCCACCGTTTCCGACTCTCATGACTTGCATCGGCTGTCCCTTTCCGCAAGTTGGAATAGGATACATTTTGAAATCATTCCCCACCGCATCAATGCTCATGAGGAACTCTTTTGAATTTGCCATTATGCCGCCGCCTCTATACAGCTTTACAAGTTTGCCATTTTCAATCTTATAAACTTTTTTGGCAGAGATCCTGAAGTTTTCTCTGGATTCGCTTATGGACGGAATCCTGTGGCTGACGATGTAATATCCATCCTTTACCTCTTTGATTATATTTTTAGGGTTCTTTTTACCGGGGCCAAATGCTGTATTTGTCATCCTGACTATTGGCACCATTGACGACTCTGTAGCCCTCATCGATCCATTCGGCTCATGCCCAAGGATTGCAGCATTTTCCCTTCCGTTCATAAATGTTTTTAATACACCATTCTCAATTACGTTAATGCGCTTACCCGGTGTTCCTTCAGCATCATATTTATAGTATCCATATCCCATTGTTGTAGGATCTGAAAATGCATTTACGAGAGGCGACGCTATCCGCTTTCCCAACTGGTTTTCATCCATGTTCTTAAAAAGCCAGGACCTTCCCGCATAAGCAGTTTCCATCTTCAATATCCTGTCTGATTCGGTGGGATGCCCGACGATTTCGTGTACGAGAAGTGTATTAAAGTGAGGGTCCGTTACAACGACTACTTCATCTTTACCGGTCTTAAGAAACTCTGCGCCTGAGAGTTCGATGGTATCTCTTGTTCTCTCAAGCGCAAAATCAAGAAAGCTCAAGTTATAGCAATTCTTGCCTTCAATTATTTCCCATCCTCTTAAATCGCCAACATAATCATAGCAAACTTCCGGACTGGACTCACCCTTCTGCGCTGACACATAGACAATGCCCTGTGTCAGCGGCAATGATTGATCGATATTTGCACCTTCAGAACTGCAGAACAACTCCCTGGTTATACCAGTCTTTATTCCGGCAGCCGTATAATGTACAGAGGTATCAAGCCCCTTCATCTGC
>JAJFGV010000119.1 GCA_021775965.1 Alphaproteobacteria bacterium | reverse complement strand
GGGCCGTAACAGGAGACAAACATTTACCGAGTATGATGAGAGACTTTCTATTCAAGGGAACACTATCTGAACCAAAAATAAGGAAGTTCAGAGGAACAGCGCACGCAATGGGCTTGAAAGAATTTTTTCCTGAGCATGATTACGGTTTGTTTTTAAAATAATTTGAGAACGGTTACTGGGGTTGTAACCGAGTTTAGAAGATAAGGGCTTGATTGCATTTGATCTTCGAATAGTGCGCTGGCCTCTGTACCTAACCTGCACCCTAAAAAAGAGCAGCACAAATCTGACCCCAGCCCATAATAAGGTTATAATAATGCCGAGAGGTAGTGACTCAGTTCCTCAAAAGTTTATTTATAAATTAAGTTAGGTGTTGGTTTTTTCTTTTAGCGTAAAACCTAAAATCTTACCGAAGATAAAAATGATTATCCCCAGAGTAGCCCTGCAACAAAAAAGCCATTCCGAAGAATGGCTATAATCGTTACTGACATTGGTTGCGGGAGTAGGAACCGAATAGAACCCCTACTCTATTGTTTTAATTACACCTTCTGATTCAAGGTACTTGTTTGTACCCCGTCCTGTACCCTAAAAACTTATCACCAGAAAATGGGGCCCACACCTTATAGTTACCATATCCACTTAATCATTCCACAGTAATTTCTTTATATAATGAAGGTGAAGGGTTGTCCTTCTTCGTTCGTTCACAACACTATTTTCAGGTCATGGGTCAAACAAAACACATTAGAGCGTATTCCTGCAAAACTCTGGCGGCGGTGTTTGGTGCCAGCTTGCTTTGCAGCACGTCGGCGCTGGCGCTGGATCCGCTTGCAACGCCGCAGGGTGAAAACGTTGTTGGCGGCTCGGCGAGCTTTGATCGCCCGACCGATGGACAACTCGACATTCACCAAAACACCGACCGAGTAATTATTGACTGGAACAGCTTTAATATCGGCAAGGATGCCAAAACAGAATTCTTTCAACCCGGCAGCAATTCGGTTGCGGTGAACCGGGTGAAAAGTTTCGGTCATGATCCTTCACAAATTATGGGCACGTTAAAAGCCAACGGCCAGGTTTTGATTTTGGATCCAAACGGCATTATTTTTGGTACAGATTCTGTTGTTGATGTCGGCGGCATTGTGGCTTCAACAGGTAACATTGATGACGTTTCCTTTATGCGCGGCGAGAATATTTTGGACATTGCTGATGTCAATAAAGACGGCGCGATCATCAATCACGGCAACATCACTGTGGCTGAGGCCGGGTTGGCCGCCTTTGTGGCACCACTGGTTGAAAATCACGGCGTTATCCGCGCGCGGACAGGCCGCATAGAATTGGCCGCAGGATCAAAAGCCACGGTTGATCTTTACGGTGATAAACTGATTGAACTTACCGTTGATGAAACTTTAGAACGCGCGATTGTAAACAACACAGGCGCACTACTCGCTGAGGGTGGCGTCATTCATCTCACGGCGCGCGCGGCGAAAGGCATCGTAGATTCCACAATTAACATGGACGGCGTTGGTGATGTGTCTTCTATTACATCACAAGGCAGAACGATTATTCTTGAGGCCGATCACGTCACACTGTCCGGCGCGCTGGATGCGTCTGGCCAAACCGGCGGCGGCGACATTCTGGTCGGTGGAGATTACCAGGGCCAGGGCGATACTTACACCGCCGAAACCACGACCGTGACAGAAACCGCAACACTTACCGCCAATAGTTACGAGACCGGCGATGGCGGCAAAGTCATTGTCTGGGCCGATGGTGATACCATTGTTGGTGCGCGCATAGAGGCCAAAGGCGGCGTGGTATCGGGCGATGGCGGCTTTGTTGAAACCTCGGGCAAGGACAAACTCAAAGTACACAGCGATGCGCGCATAGATGTTAGCGCGATCAATGGCAAAGGCGGCGAATGGCTACTGGATCCGACGGATATGACGATTACTGACGGCGGCGGTGATGTTGATACGGCGACAATCAACGCCACGCTGAACGGCGGCGGCAATGTAACGGTGACAACAGCTGGTGCCGGCGTCGATGCCGGGATCATCACCATGACCAACGCGACGATTGATAAATCCGTTGCCAATAATGATGCGACCCTCACCCTGCTGGCCAATGAAAATATTGTGGTGAGCAACACAACCCTGACTAGCACCAGTGGCGATGCACTTAACGTTGTCCTCAATGCCGATCTTGATGCCAATCAGTCCGGCTATATCAGCATGACGAATAGCAGCTTCACAACAAATGGCGGCAACTTCACCGCTGGCGGCGGCGCGGACCCAACGACCACAGCCGCCTGGGGCAATGCCACACTGGATGATGGTGTGGTCCTAAATAACACCGATATTATCTCTGGCGCCGGCAACATATCCCTGAGAGGCAACGCGCGCAACGATGCCGGAAGCAGCAATCAATACGGCGTATATATATACACTGGCAGCGTGCTGCAAACGACAACAGGAACCATCACACTTGATGGTACGGGCGGCAATGGCGATGATACTAATATCGGCGTACGCCTGGATGGTGCTGGCACTCTTATAGAATCTGTAAACGGTGCCATCGATATCACCGGTACAGGCGGTAGCAATGGTGCGGCTGGGAACAATAGCAATTACGGTATTTACCTTGTTAACGCTGCAAATATTACCTCGACCGGGAGCGGCGCAGGTGCGGCAACGATTACCCTTGATGGCACGGCCGGTGCGGGCGAAGACAATAACTATGGCGTTGTTATAAACAGTGTCGGCACACTTATAACCTCCGCGGATGGTGCTATCGATATCACCGGTCAAGGCGGCAGCAACGGAGCAGCGGACAGTGATAATAACGCGGGTATTTACCTGTTGGGTGCTTCTAGTATTTCCTCAACAGGTATAGGCGTTAGTGCCGCAACGATCACATTGGATGGAACCGGCGCGAATGGCGAAGATGCCAATCATGGTGTGCGCATGGATAATGCAGGGACTCTTATAACGTCTATAGACGGGGCGATTGATATCACCGGTCGCGGTGGAAGTAACGGGACAGTGGCGAGCAGTAGCAATTTTGGTGTTTATATGAACAGCAGCTCAGACATCACCTCAACCGGCACAGGGGCAAACGCCGCAACGATCACACTTGATGGTACGGCCGGCAATGGCGATGATGATAATTACGGCGTCTTATTAAACACTGCCGGCACGCTCATAACGTCCGTAGATGGCGCTATCGATATCACTGGCCAGGGCGGCAGCACAGGACTGGCTGGAAGCGTTCGAAATTACGGTATTTATTTGCTGGCGGGCGCGGATATTACTTCAACTGGTGCAGGCATGAACGCCGCAACCATCGCATTGGATGGTACGGCCGGTGCGGGTGAAGGTGCTAATCATGGTGTTTATTTGGTTGATGCCAGCACACTTATAACGTCTGTCGATGGTGCCATTGACATCACTGGTCAAGGTGGCACCACCGGACTGGCCGGAAGCAATACAAATTACGGTATTTATCTTAACCTCAATGCCGATATCACCTCAACGGGTACCGGCGCAGGCGCAGCAACTATCACGCTCGATGGCACTGGCGGGGCCGGCGACGACAACAACTATGGTGTATATTTTCTTAATAATGGCACACTTATAACCTCTATTGATGGTGCTATCGATATCACCGGCCAGGGCGGCAGCAACGGCCTGGCTGGGAGCATTGGTAATTTCGGTATTTATATGCAGGGCGGCTCCGATGTAATATCAACCGGCATGGGTGCCAATGCTGCAACGATTACACTCGACGGAACCGGTGGGGCCGGTGAAGACAGTAACTTTGGCGTGCATTTTAATGGCACCGCACTCATAACCTCTGTTGATGGTGCTATCGATATCACCGGTCGTGGAGGCAGCAACGGCCTGGCAGGAAGCAATAACAATTACGGTATCTATCTGCTTGGTGGCGCAGATATCACTTCGACAGGTACCGGCGCAGGGGCCTCTACCATCACCCTCGACGGCACAGGTGGGGCCGGCGAAGATACAAATTATGGCGTATATTTGCTTAATAATGGCACACTCGTAAGATCTGTTGATGGTGCTATCGATATCACCGGTCGTGGAGGCAGCAACAGCCTGGCAGGAAGCAATAACAATTACGGTATTTACCAGCGTTCCGGTGCCGATATCACCTCAACCGGGACGGGTGCAAATGCCGCTAACATTACGCTGGACGGAACCGGCGGCGCGGGTGAAGATAGCAATTGGGGGATATATTTGGACGGTAGCGGCACACGCGTAACCTCTGTCGATGGTGCTATTGATATTACCACGCAAGGCGGTGGCAATGGAGCAGCAGGAAGTAATAGCAATATAGGAATTGCCATGAATAACGGTTCCGGTATTACTTCCACCGGCACCGGTAGCAATGCCGCAACCATTACAGTAAATGGCACCGGTGGCGCCGGCGAGGATAGCAATTATGGTGTTTATTTAATTAATTTCACCACCGTTATAACCTCCGTCGATGGCGCTATCGACATCACTGGACAGGGCGGTAGCAATGGAATAGCTGACAGTGCTAACAATTATGGCATTTATCTCAGCACCAACGCGGCTATCACCTCAAACGGTACTGGTGCAAATGCCGCAACGATCACGCTCGACGGTACGGGCGGCGCAGGCGAGGATAATAATAACGGCCTACGCATGCAAGGAGCAGGTACGCTCGTAAGGTCTGTTGACGGTGCGATTGATATTACTGGCCATGGCGGCAGCAACGGGATGGCCGGAAGCAATGGCAATCACGGCATCATCATGAATAATGGTCCGGATATCAGATCAACCGGCACCGGTGCAAATGCCGCGACTATCACATTGAGTGGCACAAGTGGCAATGGCGATAGCAACAATCGTGGTATATTTTTAAATCTTGCCGGCACAACGGTAGATTCCGCCGAAGGTAACATCAGCATCACCGGTCAAGGTCAGGGCAGCGGCGCTGGCAATGACGATATTGAAATCAACGCGACCAGTGTAACAACCACAGCCGCATCGACAGATATAACATTGATTGCCAACACACTTGATTTGATAGGTGCACCAACACTTTCCGCCACCGGTAATTTTACAATCGGCCCGCGCAGCTCTGGCACAACAATAGGGCTTGGCGGCGGCGCGGGAACATTGAATCTCACCGATGCCGATCTGGCTCTGTTTGCAGCAGGAGGCCAGCTTCAAATCGGCAACGGCAGCAGTGGTTTGGTGACCATCGACAGCGTCGATGTCAGCCCCGGCGGTTATGACCTTCGTATTCTCGGCGGTGGAATTGATGTCAATAACAGCCTCACCGGCGCCGGACGCGTTGAGCTAATTTCAACAAACAATCTGAATCTTAATTCCGGCACGGTAACCGCCGCTGGCACTGGCACCACGCTGGTTCTTTCCGCGCTGAATAATTTTGTGAACAACGCAGGGGTTGGCGCGATTGATGCTGGCCTTGGTCGCACGGTGATTTATTCGGCCGCGCCGTCGACGATCCAAAAAGGCGGCCTCAGCGGCCCTGAATTATACGGGCGCAGCTATAATACCGATCCGCCGGCCCTTATCCCCAGCACCGCCGATGTAACGTTCGTTTATTCTCTGGCGGTCAGCACGATTCTGGGAGGCAATACCGATCACAACATGACCAATCACCCCAGTCAAAACACTGATGCGCCGAGCAGCCCCGCTTTTAAACAAAGCGAAGATTTACTCGAAGAAGAAGTCAAACGACAAACCGGCGAGAACAATGAAGGCGATGAAGCCCATTCCGAAACAAACGAAAACTCCGGCCCCTCCGGCGGCGGATGCTTGGTAGAGCTAGGCGAAACAGGAAATTGCGCCCTAAATTAATCCAAAAAACTTAGTCCATTTATATAATGCATTGATTTAATTGGTTACTGGGGCAGCAACCGAAGTTGGCGCTTATCTGACTGCTTTAACGACATTTTCTAGTCCGCACTGCCCGCTTGCACCCTGTCCTGTACCCTGAAAAATCATCTCCTGTGCCTACCCACATCTATGAGACCACAGAACATGCACTACAAAATTGTGGGTAAATCCAATCTGTTTTTACGATTTTCTTGCACGTTACTAGACGTCATGAGATGATGCTGACATCCTTAACAGGAGTTTGTAGTTTAAACTGTCAAGTCGTAACTGGACATTCAGTCGCTTGGAACTTATGTTAATTTTCATTTGATCTCCACCTGTTCGTTATGGTTATGGTTATACTTATGTGAAGACACACCTGTGTCCCACAGACATTATAGATTACTTCGTAATAATTGTATGATCAGAGCCTGAAACATTGGCTCGTCACCAACGGCGGGGGCGGAAGTTATAACCAGACATACGCTGGTTGCTTTCGCCCTCAAACGATTCAGGGCCATGGAAGAAGACTGGAAACCAAAACTTAAACACTACCCGCATTTTGATGCGCCCCTTAATATTGATGAGATTCTGGATATTGTTCAAAATCCAGAAAGGGTAGCTCAAAACGCTTTCTATCCCTTCTTACTCTACATTGATGTTCAGGGAAAATTTGGCCGTGGCCCCGCCAAGAAACGGCCTATTAGATACGCTTGCAGAAGAGACGCTTATATTTTTGCATACTACCGACATTTACTTTCCCAAGAATACGAACAAAAATTAACAGAACACGGGATTGATGATGCTGTCATTGCATATAGAAAAATCCCTGTGATCCCCGGTAAACGTGGCGGAAAATGCAATATTGATTTTGCTCGCGATGTATTTGAAGAAATTAAGCGTAGGGGTGACTGTTACGCCGTTGCGCTGGACATTAGCAGCTACTTTGAAAATATTGATCATGAAAAATTGAAAACACTGTGGTGCGGCCTGATGGGATTTGAAGAACTTCCACCTGATCATGAGGCGGTGTTCAAAAACATAACGGATTACCGTGAAGTTGATTTTGACAAAGTCTGCACGATACTCGGATACAAAGGAAAAGTGACGATTGATGGTGTGGACAAGGTTGGTTTCAAGAGGGATGTGCCCAAAAACAAATTTTTTAGGGAGGCGGAATACAAGCAATTGTGTACCCCGGAAGAGTTCAGAAAAAAAATTGTTCCGGCCAAAATCATACAGAAAAATGAGCATCCCTATGGAATTCCACAAGGTTCACCAATTTCGGACTTGCTTGCCAATCTATTTCTCATAAATTTTGATCGCAAAATTAAAGAATATGCCGCACAAAATGACATATATTATTGCCGTTATTCAGACGATATTTTGCTTATCCTGCCAAAGAATGAAGGTGTCCTGAATGCTGCAATTGAAGCTGTAAAAAGAGAGATTTCCAATGCAGGGCCAGAGCTTTCAATTAAAGATAGGAAAACGCACATAAAAGTTTTTCAGCAAGGGAAAGGGCGCATACATTGCAAACCCTTCGTTATTCAAGGTCTAGAAGCACAGCACATGGGTGATGGGTTTGAATACCTGGGCTTTGCATTTGATGGTAAGAGCGTGCGCATTAAAGACAGCACAATGCATAGATTTCATCGGAAAATGCGCTGGGGCGCCAGGCGGGAAGCCGCCAAGACGGTTAAAAGATACAGTGATAAAACCGTAAAGGAAATCAGCAACAAAATTAACTTCGGTAAACTGTATGAAAAATACGGAAATATAGAAGATTTCCAGGATTTGGATTTTTCAACGCTGGCGGATAAGAAGAGACTGACCTTCATTGCCTATGCAAAAAGAGCCGAGAGGATTATGAGTGATTTTGATACTAAGATAGGGCAACAAATAGAAGGCCACAAACAATCGCTGCGCAAAATCCTTGATGAAGAAATTATTGAGCAGTGGAAGACACATAAAGCAAAGCTCAATGATGCAGCATAAAATATTTCTGATTTACCAAACCTGACTGCTAATACGTCCTGCAACTGGTGTAAGTGCCATAGGTGTTACAAAAGACGTATGCTGGATTGCCGCCCTGCGTGCTCGCAGCGCGTTCATATCCTGATTATACGAATTTTCTTCTGCTGTCCGGCACTCAACCACACCCGCATAGCTTCCGGCTCACTTAATTCGCCAGAACTGCACGGACGTCACAAGGGTGTGTAGCGCACAAGAGCATCACCACGCCCGCTACATGAGTAGCTCGCGGCACACAGCCTACATTCCACCTTTCTTTCCATTGCAATTTTTCCTTATCAAAGATAAACCTATAACGGGTTTGCTCATTTTTTGAGCTTACACGGGGCGTTGTAACCCCTCTTACGCGGCCTACGACAGCATCGGGCCGTTACCAATGATGCTGCTTTCTCGACCTATGGTCGGGGAGGCAGCGGAATATAATAGCGCCTAGCGTGAATACGCTGCGCCGCTCGTAAGACGGTTACAAACTCCCCGGCTGCCAGAGAAATCTGGCGGCCGTTTTGTTTAATCAAGGGAGCAAAAACATGAATATTCTTAAAATAATTATTGGGATTCTTTTCGTATGGATTGTCTATGGTTTCTGGCAGTTAAAAAATGCACCTCCGATATATACGCCGCCGCCTGTCCAAGCCATAAAAACACCTCCCACCGCCAAAGAAATTGCCTCCGAGGAACGCTTTCAAAAAGTTGTGGCATACGGCACAGCCCTCAAATCCAGCATGCGCGAACCCAAGTCCGTTGAATGGCTGTCAATCACTGCAAATGATGATGCAAGCGTAGCCTGTTTTAAATACAAAGGCAGAAACGGATTTGGAGGTATGAGCATTGAACACATAGCCATAGTAAAGGGGCAAGCGAAGACCGATAGTAGAGATTGGAACAAACACTGCACTGGTAAAGAAATGTATGATCTAAAAAGAGCAAGATGGGCAATAAACTAATTTAGTTCATGGCTTTGAAAAGGGATCTGTTGTTTAAAATCAATATCTCAGCGTTTTTACCTCGTTGAGTTTTTGCTAAAAATTGGCATGTAAGTCTTGGTGATCATCAAAAATTTATTTTAAAAGTAAAAAAAAGAAGGCAAAAAAACTGTATTAACAAAAAAAGAGAACTAGGGGGGCGGTCTGGCCTATTAAAGGTTTAGACTTTTGAAATACCCCCCCAGTTGATTATGGGGGCGGCTTCCCTTTGGTGTAAGATCCGCACCATGCAGGATATGCTGCATTAGGACGTTTGGGTGGTGTGCCGTTATGTTTTTCTTCTATCCATTTATTGTAAACTCTCATCAAATTTTGTTGACACCATCCAGCGGCCGATTCTCTTGCTTGCTCACGTGCTTTTTCTGATAAATGATGATCAATATTATAGCCAGCGCATCGATTGAGTGAGGTGTTACGATTTGTTCCAAATCTATTCAACATACCTCCCTCTTGGTGAGCAACCCCATCGGTGGTACCGGTAGGTTTACTACGACTCTTATCGGTGCTGGTATTAGCCATTACATCTAAAATAGCTTGGTCATTACCAAGCTCTTGATTTTGTTCATTTCCCCATCGCTTTTCTGCTCCTATTTCACCATTTTTTGAGTATTTCAGACGCCTTTTTCTAATAGTTTCCAATTCAAGTAAACAGCGATTTTGAGAAATTTTACCATCTTCTACGAAAGAAATTACCCCTTTGTTGATAAGGCTGCTAATAATGCCTGCACATCTTTTGCCACCTATATTGCAGCTTTTGCCAATATGCTTAGCATCATTATCAATTGGCCCATTTTTGATATAGAAGAGATTGATTATTTGCATCAAAACACCAATCTCTTCTACTTCAAGTTCAGAAAAATCAACGAAGGCTGCATGAGGGTACCAATCAATACGAAAGGTTTTTGAGGTCATTTTGTTTGCCCCCGTAATTCAGCGCGTTGCTCTATCCATTCCCTAATCTCATTTTCTAGCCACCCGACAGATCTTTCCCCCAGCGATACTTGTTGGGGGAAATTACCATCAGCAATCATGGCATATATGCTTGATCTGCTAAGGCCAGTAATTTTCTTAACTTGTGGTAAGCGTAAAATATTGTACGTCATGTTTTCCTCCTGTGTTTTAGAACATGTGAGGGAAACCTATGATGTTCTACTAAGCAGAGGCAGGCACGTTAAAGGATTATTTTTGACCTTTAGCGTGATGTCGTCTGACATTGGGATGATTCAATGAATTTTCAATATGTCGTCGAATATCTTTGTCATTGTCATCGGGGTTAACAAAACACTCAAACCAGATTTGAACGTATTTATAAAAAGGGGTGTTTTGGGAGGCTGATAATTTATATTCAGGACATGCATCAGAGAACCAGCGCATAAGCATTTCAATAGCAGCAATATACTCTTTTCCTGTTCTGCTTGCTTTTCCAGCGCCGGGTTTGTTTATATTGTTTTCGGCTAAGACCAAAGTCTTTTCCATGCGCTGAGATATTTCTTGAAAACCAGATTCAAACATAAGCATGTCTTGTTCATTTGCCTCGCAATAATAACCATCTAGGACTTTTCTATCATTTTCAGGAATCTGACGAAGAGCAACATTCAGTTTACTAACAGCATCATGTGCAGCCATAATCTGCTTCTTATAGTCCTTTATAGTTATTTCACTGCAATACATACTGCCCACA
>JAJFGV010000118.1 GCA_021775965.1 Alphaproteobacteria bacterium | reverse complement strand
GGTTTGGTTGTCATTGATTTTATCGACATGGAAGAGCGTCGCAACAACGGCAAGGTTGAGCGTAAACTGAAAGAAGCGCTTTCTACGGATCGTGCGCGCATACAAGTTGGGCGAATTTCTTCGTTTGGCTTGCTGGAGCTTTCGCGTCAGAGAATGAACCCGAGTTTGACTGAGGCGCAATATGATGTGTGCGCACATTGTAATGGTACCGGTATTACCCGGACTTGTGATGCGATGTCGATTGTTGTGCTGCGGGCGATTGAAGAAGAGGGCATGCGTTCACGCGCCGCGCAGATTATTGTGCATGTGTCCAATGATGTCGCGCTTTATATCCTGAACAACAAGAAGAGCACTTTGGCGGAGATCGAGAAGCGTTATGATTTCACCATTTTGATCCGCGTTGATGAAACTATCACGCCATCGAGCTATAACATTGAAGTTTCCAAACCTGTAGACAGCACTGACGGCGAGGATAGTGATAAGGCGGACGGCGGCGAAGCGGTTGTTGCCAAAGATGGAAAGCCCGCAGATGGCGAGCGTAAGACAAGCAGCAGACGCAGAGGTCGTAGAGGCGGTCGCGGTCGTAACAATCGCCCAAATGATGATAAGGATGGCGATAATAAGAATGATGGCGCTAAGGATGCGGACGGGAATGTTAAAGAGGTTGAGCCCAAAGATCAGGATAAGGACGAGAAACCAAGAAGAGGTCGTCGTCCTGCCGCAAAGGATTCTGCTCGTGATAATAAAGATGACAAGCCGGAAGCAAAGAAAGAGCCTGAGAAGAAGCCCGAAAAGAAGGACGAGAAAAAATCTTCCAAAGTCGCCAATGATGAAAGTGTTGAGCCGATAAAGGCTAAGAAAGCTGCGCCCGCGCGGAAAAAGCCAGAGCCTAGTGAGCATGAGACTGTTAACGAAACGCCAAAAAAGAAAAAGAGCGGCTGGTGGAATAAGCTAACGGATTAACGCTCTAAAACCACAGCATAGAAATAAGTGATGCTTGCGGCGTTGTCGGTAAAGCAGCCTACGGATTGCCCATCCAGTTCAAAAGGCGTGGGATCGCCATCAAGAATGGTCGGCCCGCCGCCCACAAAGGTTCCTGTGAATTCGGTCGTCGCGATGCCTGTGGTTTCAATCGGCAGCGTTCCTGCGGTGCCGACACCCTGGTCACGATTAATCTGGATACATAAAGAGGTGTCCGCATTTGGCATCAACATAATGATGTCATTGCCTGTTGTGGCCGCCGTTGTACCCACGGGGTCGGCGGTGGTGCCGACATTATTGGCAGCCGTGAAAATCCATTCACTGCCGTCATTGGCACCAGCGGGTGGGTCGCGATAGGTTAACCCGCCGCCGATATCAAAAATCATGCAGTCGTCTAGCGCACAATTGGCATTGGTGTAATCAACAGCCGTGGTTGGATTTTGAAAGCTGATATCACTTTCACTAACGCCGCGCAGCTGCATTTGCTGGATCGCGGTTTCGAAGCTTTTGGTGTAGCGCAAGATTTGGCTGGCCTGAATGCGGGCTTTCTCAAAGTCGCCGCTTTGATCGACGGAAGAACCACCACGGCTGAGGATACCGGTCAGAACGCCAAGAAGAACAATGGCGATCAGAATAAACCAGAGAACATTTCCGCGCTCATTTATTCTATTGCTGGTTCTATGCATGGGATTCTTTCTTTATTTTTGCCATTCCTGCAACCGTCGGCAGGCCTCGGCAATGTCGTCGGTGTCATCAGCATAACAGATTCGCACCGTTGTGTGGCCGCGTGATACATCAAAATCAAGGCCGGGCGTCATCGATACTTTGGCTTCCCCCAGCATGCGGCGGCAAAAATCCTCTGTGTCATTGGTCAGGTGATGGACATCGGCATAAACATAGAACGCGCCTTTGGCGTTTGATAGCTTGTCAAAGCCTGCTTTGGGCAGTTCGGCTTTGAGGATGTCGAGGTTCTTTTTGTAATAGGCGACATAACCGTCAAGCACATCCATATGGTCAAAAGATTTGTACGCCAGATGCTGGGAAATGGTTGGCGGCGATACGAAATAACTTTCAGCCAGCCGTTTCACGCGGTCGATTAGCTCTTCGGGCAAAATCATCCAGCCCAAACGCCAGCCGGTCATCGCAAAATATTTTGAAAACGTGTTGAGGACGATGGCGTTGTCCGTGAATTTGGCGACTGTTTGTGCGGGCTCTTCATAAGTAATGTTGTGATAGGCTTCATCAGATATTAGGCGGACGCCATTGGTATCACACCAGTTACAGATTCTTTCCAGTTCATCTTCGGCAATCATGGTGCCGGTTGGATTTGACGGGCTGCAGATCACCAGACCGTCGAGTTTTTCTCCGCATTGTTCGAGCAGCTCTACAGTTGGTTGGTAATCGGTTTCGGCGCTCGTTTGAATTTCAACAACCTGAAGTCCAAGCGAGTTGATGATGTTGCGATAGGGCGGATAGGTTGGGGTGCAGATTGCAACCTTGTCACCAACATCAAAGGCACTCATAAAGGCCATGGACAACCCGCCCGATGAACCGGCGGTCAGGGCAACACGCGAATAATCAAAATCAACGCCGTAGCGGTCGCGGTAATATAAGGAAATACGGTCGCGCACCAGGGACATGCCCAAAGATTCCGTATAAGTTTGGCGCGGATCGCTGTCGATGACCTGTTTGGCGTAATCGAGTACGGGCTGAGGTACACCAAAGCAGGGCAAGCCAGCCTCCAGGCGCATGATATTTTCGCCGTCAGCGGCCCTTTTATTGGCCTCGCGTAGGATGTCCAGCGCCCGAAACATCGGGATATCGGAACGCTTGGAAGCTTTTAATGTCATGTCGGTTTTACTCCGTTTTCTCCGGGCAATTTGTCAAGGTGTCTAAGTATTCACAAAATAAGGGCTGTGACAACCCTAAATCATTGTAAATGTGAAGCTTTTTAAGTGTCGGTGAAGAAGAAAACAATTTATCTAAAATTTTATACAATTTTTATTTAAATACTATCAAATAAAAACCATGAATAAATCCCGAATAAATTAATTTTGAATTTTATTTACTTTGTATTTACTTGTTTAATGTTATGGTAAATATATTGGGGAAAGAAATATGTTTGTAGGTTTTATTGCAGCTTTGTTCGGTTTTTTATGCCTGGGGATCGGTGCAATGAGCTTGACGACCAGACCAGCGCTTGAGGGAAAGCAGAAGGTTGGGAAGAGACGGGAGAGGTCCTAGGGGAACGCCTTGGGGAAGGCAGGACCGCCCGTCCATTAATTTAGTAAAAGTTGGGTTTTAACATTTTATCTCTTATGTCATGTGCCTGGCCTGTATGATTTTTCGGACTGCTTCATTACCCCGCAAGTATATGAAGTCCGGAGCTAAGTTATAACAGGCCTTCCTTACCGCCGGGGGTTTCCCGGCGGTTTTTTTTTATGCTAAGATTAAAGTAGTCGGAAATCATCGTCTTTTGGCCTGCAAATATTGGGTTTCTGCGCTTCCGGTTCGCATGTATGTAGAATACATTTACGCTTCCGGTTCTCGAAACCCAAT
Source organism: Alphaproteobacteria bacterium (assembly GCA_021775965.1). Classification (GTDB taxonomy): domain Bacteria; phylum Pseudomonadota; class Alphaproteobacteria; order Micavibrionales; family Micavibrionaceae; genus UBA5701. The sequence continues at coordinate 40,601 of JAJFGV010000118.1, read as the reverse complement.
ATTTTCGGCACAAAATACTTCGATTATCGACTACTTTATGGGCTCAATAATTTTTTGTAGGAAAGCTTTGCTTATGTTCTCACGATTTTTCTTTTTATCGGTTTTGACGATTTCCGTGGCTTTTGTTTTTGATGGGGCCAAAGCGGGGGCTGTTAACCCGGATGAACAAAATGCTGAACAACAGGTCGCACCGGATTCAAAAGATGAGGCCGGAACGGCGGCTGAAGAAAAGGCCGAAGACGAGAACGCTCCAGCTGCGCAAATGCGCGCAGCCATCAAGGGGCTTGTCGAAAACCTGAAGCCCGAAGAGATGCAGCATTTTTCTTCTATCTATAGCAATTACAATATGGTCAACACTGTGAAGACAGTGCGCCGCGATGTTACTGATGCTATTAAAGCCTGCGGTGACAATAACCCCGATATGAAGGTTGGTCTGGATAGTCGTTTTGAAATATGGGGCGCAGCGGTAGAGCCGGTTATAAAAGAGTCTGATGCCAATATAAACAATATGGTTTTTGCGCAGGACTACGCCAAGAAAGAAGAGTTTAAGAATATTTTCAATCTGATTGATCAAACGCGCGATTACACAGCCAGCAAATTTGAGAAAGTCCCTGTCACGACGCCGGAAGCTTGTAACTTTCTTCTTGGCAATATGGATGAGACGCAGTCTTCGATGCTCTCCCTTCTCAGGGCAGGTTTGGTCAGCTATCCGCAATCAACATCGTCACCCAAAGAAAATCCGTAACCACGTTTCCTAGAGCAAGAACCCATGAAAATTCTTGAAGTGATGGCCGGGGCAAAACATGGCGGGGCCGAAACGGCCTTTGTCGATATGTGCATTGCCTTCGCCGAGGCCGGGCAGGACGTTGAGGTTGTTACACGCGCCAATGATATTCGTGTGCCGGCCCTTGAAAAGGCCGGTTTGCGTGTCCATACGCTGCCTTTTGGTGGCAGGCTGGATGTTTACACGCCGTGGAAAATGACAAAAATTATGCAGAGTTTCCGCCCTGATATTGTGCAGGGATGGATGGCGCGTGCGCCGTCAAAAACGCCGGCATGGAACAATAAGATGGGTATCCCGCGTTATCTGGTCGTGCCGCGTCTGGGTGGTTATTACAACATCAAATATTTCAAAAGCGCCGATTACTTTAATGTTATTACGCCGGATATTGGCAAGCATCTGGTTGATCACGGCGTGCCGAAAAATAATGTGAATTTGATCAATAATTTTGCAGAAGTGGAAGCTGTGGAAACGCCAGTGAGCCGTGCCGCATTGGGCACGCCGGAAGATGCCCCGGTTTTGTTATCACTTGGGCGTCTGCACCCGAGTAAGGCGTTTGATACGCTGATTAAAGTGGTGGCCCGTATGGATGGCGTTCATACCTGGATCGCCGGGGAAGGGCCACAGCGGGCAGAACTGGAGCAGCTTATTGCCGATCTGAATGTTGGCGAGCGCGTGAAATTATTGGGTTGGCGCGAAGACCGGGCGGCGCTTTTGCAGGCGGCGGATATTTGCATTTTGCCCTCGCGGTTCGAGCCGTTCGGGACGGTGTTTGTGCAGGCCTGGGCACAAAAAACGCCGCTTATTACCACTGATTCTGATGGGCCGCGTCAGTTTGTTCGGCACGAGGAAGATTGCCTGTTGGTCGGGGTGGATAATGAGGAGCAGATGCAGGCGGCGATTGCCCGCATGATTGAAGATAAGGCGTTGGCGGCGAAGCTGGCTCAAAATGCTTATGAGCGGTATTTGAACGAATTTACCAAGGAAAAAACCGTGCAGGCCTATCTTGATTACTTTGCCGAGATCAAAGCGCGCGAAAGCTTATCCGAGGCGGCGTAGCGTAGAAAAAGGCGCTGAAATTTGTAAAAGACCCCTAAATGTGACATAATCACCTTATCTTAGGCTAAAATTAACAATAATCCGTCTTAATAAGAGACGGGAAAAAGATAAAAAAGTCTAAAACGGTAAGTGTGTAAAACAAAGCCAAAACAATGGCTTGATTATATTTAGAGGGTGTATTCATGGCGGATCAAAGCGCTAATCTTAAGCTACTTCAACAACATCTTCCTTCATTGGGGGTCGACCCCGTGGATAATCCACCAACACGCGCGCAGGTTATTGCCGGCGTCAAGAAGTACATCGCAATGTACAATGAGGGTGAGGCTGAGAAAGATCAGCTTAAGTTTGATGAGGCGCAGGGTTTTACGGAGGAATTGGCCGCGCCGCTTTTGGACAGCATAACTACGGCCACAGGAGTTCGTGATGCTTTAAATAAGGCAAGTGATTTGAAGGATGCGGCACGTGATTTGAAAGATTCTCTTCCTTTCAGTGATGCTGATACTAAGGAGGTTCGTACTAAGGCAGGTGACAAGTATCTTATAGGCGAATTGGCGAAGAGAACAGAAACGCCGGACCCTATGAGAGCAAATCCACAATTGTTTTTTGATCTACTCGAAGAGGGGCCAGCGGTTATTAAGGCGCTGAGAGACTTACAAAAAGATGAATTCTTTACAAAGCCTGAGCCTGTGGCGGCAGCATCGTTACTGGCCGAGCCCGAAACAGTATTGTCACCTCAGCCAACAACAGTCGTGCAGCCGCCCCCTGAGACAACAACGCCGCAGCCACAGAATCCTAAGGTAGAATTACCGACAATGTTTGAGCCAGGAGATCTTATCTCAGACCTAGAAACAGAACCCAATCCAGTAACGTCGCCACCAATTGATCCAGAAACGCAGTCGCCATCGCCAACAAACACCAATGCTGTCAATGTAGCTCTGGTGATTGACGGGATTGATCCCTATGCAGATCTTGGAAGTAGCAGCGAGATTACGCAAGATGAGCTTGATGAGGCTGGAAGAAATTTTGTGGCGCTCGTCAGGGCAGCCGACCCAGCGAACCCAATCCAAGATTACGTTTCTAGAAAAAGTTTTGTTGCACAGTTCTCGACTCCTCTTAAGGCGGGCGAGCTAAGTCCTATCGATCATTTTATAAAAAGCAAGGTTTACCAAACACTGGTGGATATCCAGGATCTTCAAAATGTTCCGCATGATGTAAAAATGCAGGCCGTTAGTGAGCTTATCAATAGTGGCCGTATGAATGGAGCAATGCGGAAGGACTATATCAATAAGCCTGAGTTTCTGTTTACTTCGGTAGAAAACGCGAAGGCTCTTTTCCTGGCCATTGATGCGATGCAAGCAGATCGCCAGATTCTAGATAAACATACAGATGGTGCCGCGTCGCCAAGAGATGAGATTTTAGCGCCACTTGCTATTCATTCGGATAAAGTTATTCAGGCCAATGGTTTAAAATTGGAAATGCTGGTGAGCAAGGCGGTTAAGGGTGGTGTTGAAAAAATTGACGGCGATATCATGGGAGATAAAAAGACACCGGCGTCGATGGGTCTGATTATGATGGGTCTGAAAACAAAGGTTAAAGCCTATGCCGATACAGATCCCAGCGTTGTTTTTAATTACGCAATAGATGGCACTTACACCCCCACGATGGGTGCCGAGATGGCAGAAATTATAAAGGACATCGTAAAAAACAAAAAAGGAAACTACAAAGAGCTTGAAGAGGCGCTTGCCCCGCTTGGTGGCGCGTCAGGGTTGGACGATATTGTTGAAACTGTTGATTTCCTGATTGAGAACGGCGCTCTTGAATTGGGTCCGGCAGGCCCGGCAGCAGTGGTTGCAGTAGGTGTATCCACAACAGCGCCAACGACATCAGGTTCTGCAGTCGATCTTGGTGTGGAGCCCGGCAAGGTTAAAATGTTCCTTAATGCCCTGTATACGGATGGTACAATTTCAACACATCCTGAGGAACTTTCAAAAGCTGTTGACGAAACGGTAGCGGTCATGATTCAGGAGGCGCCGGACGATAAGAAAGGCCTGTTGAAGGCAGTGGCACCCAAGGGTGAATATACAGAGCCTTTAGGGGAACTTCTGAGGGCGGGCTATAACGACTTTCCTCAAAAGCAGAAGGCAAAATTAGACAAAGCGTTGACTCTGGCTGGCTATCCAATTGGTGCTGAAGGCTTTAATGCGCTTACTGCCGATCTGGATAAAATGAACACACCGGAAATACTGGGTAAGAAAGACTATAGAGTAGAGCAAACCGCGGCGGAGACGGCGTTGGTTAAGCGGTGGGAGGCGGTCCTTATTCCTATGGCGGCAACCAATCCGAGGATACCGGCAACAGATGGTGTGGCTGACGGAATATTTGATAAAGCAACAATAACGCCGGACAAAACAAAAGACGGGAAGCAACCGGATCCATATGAAATCCGTCCCACAGAGAACGCCACGCAACACGTCATCATGAATATGAAGATCCTTCTGCGGGCGAAGGGCACGTATAAAAAGGGCGATTTGGACGGTACCTATAATCCCGTTGTCAGGGATATGATGAGGGATGCTTATTATAAGCTTGACGATGAGCAACAAAATGCGCTCATGAAAAAGGTCAACAATGCTGTGAAGGTGCCCGGTGCTGCCGAAAAAGACACTAAAGGGCTCAGCATTGAAGAAATCTTTATCGCGTTTGATATTATGCAGCGCAACAACATGCTTAATGATACGGCTGGTGCCAAGGTCAAGGCCAATGACAATCTGGCCATGTTCCTGACCGTCCTGAACGAGATTCCCCAGAATTACAAGGACATGATCTTTAATTTTATCGGTATGCTGCCGGGGCCGCTCGGGAAAATTATTTCCACGCTATTCAGCGCTCATATGGGTATTTCATTGGCCGAGGTCCTGGGACAAAAGGATCCGGAGTCGAAGGATCTTGCGATAGATATGAAGGAAATAAAAAATGGGTTGGCGGGGCTTTATGTTGAGCTTAAAGATAAACATGGAACAACTGATCCTGCGGACTTAATAAATAATATCGTGGACGATGCAATTAATTTTATAGATGGAGATAAAAAATACGACGGAATAAAACCTCATCTTAAAAAGATTCTGAAGACAAAAGGTGTGCAGGAAATGCAAGGAATTTTTCTGAAAGCTTTGGAGGCAGAACATTTAAGTCCTAAAAAGGATGGTCTGGCTTTTGCCGATAGTCTTTTGAGCACTGTGCCTGGTCTGAAGGGAGTGGTTTACGAAGGTAAAGTGGAGGTGCAGGGTCAGAAAAACAAAAGTCAAGAAAGTACGCAGGATCCAACTGATAAGCCAGCCAACAAGACAGGCGATCAGATCCCACCCGTCGTTGGGCAGAATGCTTCTTATGAGCAGGGAATAGTGGGTGTCGTGAAACCACAAACCGTCTCCCATAAAACGCCGCCAACGCAAGCGGCGGATATGACGGCTCATAAAAAAGCAGGCAGTGAAGGGGCGAACAATCGTGCCAATGATCTCAAAGAATTGATAGAGAATGGTGGTGGAGATAAAAATCGTATTAAAAATATAGGGGATAGCACTCCAGAAGAAAGCAACAATCGATTTAATAGAGATCCTAAGGAGAAGGCGTTATATGAGCCGGCGATGCCGGCAGCGGCCGAGTTGGCAGGCAAGACGCTCGAGTTTATTCAAGGTTCAGATGAGGTCCGGTTTTCAAAAGTAGGGCGGCGATTTTCATCGGGTGGTCCTATGGTCGCGATGTCGGACGGACAGCGTGTGCCGCTTATTAGGGCCGTAACCGGTGTTAATCCTGATGCTTTTAATCCTCCTACAAGGCCCAATGAAATGGATGGTCGTCCTAAGGTTGCCTTCTTTGGATTAACGGAACAATCACGGCACAATATGGATTTGGCGGCAGAATTGAATGTCGGCGTAGAGCCGGGGGATGTTCTCGCTTCGGTAACGTGGATAGATGCTGCGGGCAATCCGAACAGGCTCAACACGCTGGTCAATATTAATGACATCGCGCCGAACGGCCTCGAATCTTTAGAGAAAAGTGGTCCTGGAGCCTTTGCAAAATTTGTTAAGGAAACCCCGATTGACGATCTTTTTGGAATTTCTATTTTTAATATGCATCTTGCCAAGCCTGTTGTCAGTGAAGCCAGAGGGAAACCGGAGCCGACAGGAGAAATGTACTACAAAAGCATGACCGAGGAATTTGTAGATGGTTTTAAGAAACTTGCGTCGAAGGAAGAGCGCAAGGCCGTGAATGCAGAGGTGAACGGATATGATAATCTGTTTAGTGCTTCGATGGATAAAATGGTAGTTGATGGAAAAACCGTAACGCGCCTTGAGCATGCGCAAATGTCTGGGGATGCTGCTGCTAAGGATAAAGAGATGTTGAACGAAATGGGCGCTGAAAAATACTTGACGTCATCTTCGCCCAACCAGAAGTCCTGGGACGCGGCCAGCAAGCCGGAAGGCTCCTCTTGCAGTAAGAAATTTAACCATTATTCGGATGGTAATGTAGAGGTGCTGTCAGGCAATCAAATAGACTTTAAGGATGGCGCTGTAGAACATTGTGGGGCAGAAAACCAGAGCCCTGACTTTATCGATAAAATGCTCAGTTGGTTTAAATCTGCGCCGGAGCCGCAGGAACTTGCCAGCGCAGCGGTGCCGGATAATCCGGTTGGTTAAAAAAATAATTCAGGCTTGCAGGTTTTCTGTGAGCCATTATCCTTGTTGAGGTAGATAAAAAATAATGGTTCTTATGGCTGATACATCTATACCGGACATACCGCTGGAAGCTCCGCAAGAGCAACTAAATCCGTGGGCAGAGCAAAGCGATGAGTTTATTGATGCGCTGGAGAGTCTTTATATCCAGGGTAATATCAGTGGGCGGTTGCATTTTCGCGGGAGTTGGCCGCTTGTGGCGCCGCATATTTTTTGCCCTGCGATGATGAAATATGATGAGGATGGCGCTGAGGATAAAGAGCACCGCGCGCAGCTGGAGATTGAAGCTGAAGAAAGACGGATGGTTCTAGTTAATGTGCTGGATGATGTGGTGAAAAAAAGCGTCTATCACGGATCATTGCAACCCGAGCATGTTGCAAGAACAATAATGGCGCTGGGTCGTCCGATAGCGCTTCATGTTTATGCGCGTGATGTGGTCGACGATATTATCCCGCCGGGCCCTGACGAACAGATAGCCGAAGAAGAAACAAGTGAAGGCGGGCCGGAAGAGGACGCGCAGAGTGAAGATCCTCTGGCACCAGAGTTGTCCGGAGATGTAGATGAATTGTCACCAACGCCGGCCGCAGATTTGCCGCCGATAGAAGACTTGAAAGATGATGTTCAGCCGATTGATGTTTCGCCAGTTGATTCCGCGCCAGTTGACGTTCAACCGATTGACGTCCAGCCAATTGATGCCGCGCCGTCACCTCTGGAAGGTGGATCGGGCCTGAACCTGGGCGCCAAACGAAATATTGTGCAGGTCGATTTTATTTATTCCGAGCCGGTTTCCTATGCCGCATTGGTGGCAGGGGCTGAGCAGGAAGCAAGCGAAGAGGTGGAAGCCGTTCCGCAGCCGAGCATTGAAGCGCCGTCTGCCCCGCCTTTGCAACCAGCAGAGGCAGCCGTAGCCGTAGCTCCTCCGGTAAAAAATCCATTGCCGCTCAAGATGATTTTTAATTATCTGGCCGTAGGCCGTACCGAATAAAGGCAAAAAATCAATAATAGCAATAGAATGACAGCACCGCTTTGGTGTGCGACCGCCAGTGGCAAAGCAATGCCGGATAAAAGTGTCGTAATGCCGAGGGCGAGCTGGATGCAAACCATGGTCGCCAGAAAATGAAAAACAATACGCGTCGTTTTTTTATATAGGGCATGCCCCCACAAGCTCAGCACGATAAGGGCTGTGATCATCGCCAGCCAGCGATGGGCAAACTGGATGGCCACATGGTTTTCAAAAAAATTGGTCCAGGCTGGCTGATTATGAAGTAAATCCGGCGGCAGCCAGTGCCCTCCCATTTTCGGAAAGGTTTCATTATAGACCAGCCCGGCATCGAGCCCGGCGGTGAAGGCCCCCCAGAAGATTGTTGTGACGACAAAGCCGAGTGCAATGAGGCTATGCGTGTAAAGGGTCTGACTTGGATTGCGCGTTGTGCTCCGAAAGGTCAGGCCGAGCCAGAACATGAGGGTCAGGATTAACAGCGCCAGACCCAGATGAGCGGCCAGGCGGTAATGGCTGACCTCCGGGTGGTCGACCAGACCGCTTTGTACCATATACCAGCCCATCAGCCCTTGCGCGCCGCCGAGCAGAAGAAGTCCAAAGAGTTTGAGCTTATAACCCTCCGGAATTTGTTTTTTTAGCAAAAACCAGAAAAACGGCAGGGCGTAGGCCAGGCCGATCAACCGTCCCAGCAGGCGATGGCACCATTCCCAGAAGAAAATTGTTTTAAAATCCTCCAGGGCCATCCACGAATTTTCTTTCGTGAATTCAGGACTTTGCTTGTAGAGATCAAAAATACGGCCCCATTCGGCTTCATTCAGGGGCGGCAGTGCTCCCATCAAAGGCCGCCATTCCACCATCGACAGTCCTGAATCGGTTAGCCGCGTTATGGCGCCAACAATAATCATAGCACTTACCAGAAAACAGCAGCCAAAGAGCCAAAGCGCAATATAATGTGCTGTTTTTGTTGGTATCGTCATAAAATGTCTTCGGCCTATCTTGTAAGTTGCACTCATGTTAAAGAGTATCGTAATCATGGCAACATTCGATTTTATAGAAGCGTCATCGAAAGGTTATAAGTTTCTCTGGGATGAGAGGCGTGCCATCATGCGCCTTGCTTTTCCAGCGGCCATTATCAAGTTTATCGGTTATATTCTGATTACAACTTTCGATATGGAACAAAATTTCCTGCGCCATGGTCTTGTTCTCCTCCCGTCATTTTTTGTTGAAGGATGGCTGATAGCCTATCTGATTCGGCGGGCGCTATATAATGAAGCCCTGCCTTTTCAGTTGCGTGCAAAGAAACAGACGGCAGAGACAAAAGAATCGGGGCCGGCAAATCCGGAGCGCTATCGTTTAATGCGTGCAGGGATCGCGGTTTACGTTCTGATATGGCTGACTCTATCTTTTGTCAACGGTATGACAATGAATGGTATGACCTCCGAGGTTGAGAACATTCCTGAGCCCAGCTTTGAAACGTATCTGGTTGCCATGGCTCTGTTTGCGCTTTGCATGTGGTTGTTTCGTTTGGTCTGGCTTTATGTGCCGGTGGTGATGGGATATTCAATTACCGGCTTTATGCGCAAGGCTAAAGGCTATACGACGTCGCTTTACATGGTGGGGGCATGGCTCGTTTGTTATTTGCCCTTTATTTTACTCCTGATGATGCTTTCCGATATGGCGCTTGTGGTTTTTCCTTCTGAATCTGATGATATTTCGAAAGCCTATGAGTTTACGATGGCCGCCGCAAAAATCATCGTTAATCTGGCTTCGACCGTGGTCGCCAGCATTGCGATCGCCTATGGCGTGCAATCGATGATGAATGAGGGCGGGCATAAAAAATGAAAATTTATGTGACGGATTTGGAAGGTGCCCGGCATGCGCTTGATGCTGTGGAAGGCTGGCGGGTGATGGAGATTATCCAGGACCATGGCTTTCCAATGAAGGCGGAATGTGGCGGGTGCTGCGCCTGTGCCACCTGTCATGTTTACATTGATGAGGGGTGGCTTTCAAAACTGGCCACGAAGCAGGATGAGGAAGAGGAAATGCTCGATGAGGCATTTCATCTGCAGGACAATTCGCGGCTGTCGTGCCAGATTATTATGAGTGAAGAACTTGACGGGTTGAAAGTGCAGCTGGTTGAGAATTCGGATTAGTTACTGAACCGTACCCTCAAAATCAGCGAAGCGGTAATCGCCGGGGGTGATGAGCTCTTTCTTGGCGACGTAAACAGAGTGAAGTTTGCCATCAATTTCACGGGTCCAGAAATCAAGAAATTTGGTTAAAGCCGGGAATTTTGGTGCCATATCGTAATCCTGCCAGATAAATTCCTGCAAAATCTCCTGGTAATCCGGCATGTGATAGACAATTTTTGCCGTTGTCAGTCTGTAATCTGTCAGTTGCTTGCCCAGTTCTGCCATGGTCAAACCTCCTCGTATCTATTGCTCCCACTCTTTTTATTATACCAAATTTAGACGCTTTATGGACAATAGATTGGCTAAGTCCTTAATTACCAACAGTTTTGGGGGATTACGCCTGATCAGGAATAGTGCGAAAAAGCTTGAAAATGTTGCCATGTTGCTCTAATTGTCTAGCACTCGCTAAGTTGGAGTGCTAATAGCGCTCAAAGTGAGGATAACACTAACTTTTAGGAGAAGAAGAAATGGGAACAGTTAAATTTCGTCCTTTGCATGATCGCGTTCTGGTTCGCCGGATCGATGCAGATGAGAAAACAGCCGGTGGGATCATTATCCCCGAAACGGCGCAGGAAAAACCGATGGAAGGCGAAATCGTCGCCACTGGTAACGGCCACGTGAATGATAACGGCGAAACCCGCCCTCTGGATGTTAAATCCGGTGACAAGGTTATCTTTTCGAAATGGGCTGGCACAGAAGTCATGATCGACGGCGAAGAGCTGATGGTGATGAAAGAGTCCGACATCATCGGCGTCATAGCCGCTTAAGAGCTTCGATCTTTCGTCCGATGGCGGCGTCAAGCAGCGGCTCATGTACTTAAACGTACACTTCGCCTTGCTTTCCTGGCCACGAACAAAAGCTCTTTGCTCTTGAAGATTAAACAAAACACATTTTATAAGGAGAAAAACTATGAGTGCTAAAGACGTAAAATTCCATGAAGACGCTCGTGATGAGCTTTTGAAAGGCGTAGACATTATTGCCAACGCCGTAAAAGTAACGCTGGGTCCTAAAGGGCGCAATGTTGTAATCCAGAAATCCTTCGGCGCACCACGCACCACCAAAGACGGTGTGACTGTTGCCAAGGAAATCGAGTTGAAGAATCCCGCTCAAAATCTTGGTGCGCAGCTGATCCGTGAAGTGGCTTCCAAAGCCAATGATCACGCCGGTGACGGAACAACGACTGCCACGGTTTTGGCACAGGCCATTTCCAATGAAGGCATCAAGGCTGTTTCCGCTGGTCGTAATCCGATGGATCTGAAACGTGGTATCGACGCGGCTGTGAAGGTCGTTGTTGCAGACCTCGCAGAGCGCGGCAAAAATGTGAAGACCAATGATGAGATCAAACAGGTCGGAACAATTTCTGCCAATGGCGAAGCCGAAATCGGTGAGCTGATTGCGGAAGCCATGGACAAAGTGGGCAATGAAGGCGTGATCACAGTTGAGGAAGCAAAATCTCTTGGCAACGAACTTGAAGTTGTTGAAGGTATGCAGTTCGACCGCGGTTACCTGTCACCTTACTTCATTACCGATGCCGACAAGATGCAGGCGGTTCTTGAGAACCCTTATATCTTGCTTCACGAATCCAAACTGTCCAATCTGCAAGCCATGCTACCAATCCTGGAAGCTGTTGTTCAGAGCGGTCGTCCGCTTCTGATCATCGCTGAAGATGTTGAAGGCGAAGCTCTTGCAACGCTTGTTGTGAACAAGCTGCGCGGTGGTTTGAAAATTGCGGCTGTTAAGGCTCCTGGCTTTGGCGATCGTCGTAAAGCGATGCTTGAGGATCTTGCGCTTTTGACCGGTGGTCAGGTGGTATCCGAAGATATTGGTATCAAGCTTGAGAACGTAACGCTTGATATGCTGGGTACAGCCAAGAAAATCTCCATCACCAAAGATGACACAACTGTTGTTGATGGTGCGGGCGCCAAGAAAGACATCGAAGCGCGTTGCTCTCAAATCCGTGCGCAGATCGAAGAAACATCTTCGGACTACGACAAGGAGAAACTGCAGGAGCGTCTGGCTAAATTGGCCGGCGGTGTTGCTGTTCTCCGTGTTGGCGGTGTCACTGAAGTTGAAGTGAAAGAGCGCAAGGACCGTGTTGACGATGCTATGCACGCCACGCGCGCTGCCGTTGAAGAAGGTGTGATCGCCGGTGGCGGTGCTGCTCTTCTTTATGCAACGAAAGCACTGGAAAAGCTCGAAGGTGATAACGATGACCAGAATGTTGGTATCGAGATCATCCGTCGTGCGATCCAGGCGCCTATTCGTCAGATTGCTGAAAATGCAGGCGAAGAAGGTTCCGTGATTGTTGGTAAGCTTCTGGAGCAAAAAGAATCCAATTACGGATTTGATGCCCAGAAAGGCGAGTTCTGTGATCTCGTGAAGGCCGGTATTATCGACCCTGTTAAGGTCGTTCGTACAGCTCTGCAGGATGCGGCGTCCGTTGCTGGTCTGCTGATCACCACCGAAGCCATGGTTACCGATGCGCCAAGCGAGGACAAAGGTTCTGCTGGCGGCATGGGTGACATGGGCGGCATGGGTGGAATGGGCGGCATGGGCGGCATGATGTAAGCCGCTTACCACCAATACAAATAACAAAAGGCCGTTCAGAAATGAGCGGCCTTTTTAGTTGGATAGGAGAATTTCTTATTCTTTCTTGCCGTTATCTGTGGGCCAGATAAACATTTTTAGAACGAGTACAATGATTCCAAATGCCAGTGCGATGATGTTCCAAAAAATAATAGAAATAAGCCCTTGAATGACACCATAAGCGAGCCACAGAGCATATGATCCGGTCAACATCAGCAGTGTGACTACCGAAACAGCATCGCTTTCTTTCTGCCTTATTATTTTGATGGTTTGGGGCAGCGTGCTGAAGGCTGTTAGAAAGCCCGCAAGGAGGCCTATTAACTCTATGTATTCCGAGTAATCAATCATAATCTTCCCGGGTGCTAGAGGTTAAAATTTATGAAGCTAGAAGGTGCAAATAAACATCGTCTATTTTTTCCGAATGGACAGAAGTAAATCCAGCTTTTTCATACCATTTTGTAAAAATCTCATTAGGAATTTTGTAAGAATTGTTGAAATGATATTCAGTTCTGGGGCGGTCCTTTCCTTCAAGCGTCAGGTAATGCGCTAAATCATGGCTGTCCGGATGGAATTGACCCCTAAATTCTGATTTATCTGGATCAAATTTATATGGCGTATCACGGTTAATTCTATGCACCAGATTTTTTGCGAAGGCTGCCTGGTTAAAGTAAGCTTTTTCAACTTTCCCAGGGTCTTCATTGGCATCTTGTGTTATTGCAAGAAATCCGCCGTTTTTTCCGCCTAGTGATTTGCGAATAATTTTTAATCTTTCTATAGCTTGCTTTTCCGGTGGGCCGTCATCAACGGAACCTTCAAGGTTAAGGAGTGTTCCGCCAAACATTGTTGCCAGTCTTGTTGGCTTGCCTTTCTTACTAGATCCATTAGTGCTAAGAGCATCTGGAAACCAGAATCCGTCTGTAAAGAAATCCAGAATGTAGCCACCCTGAATAACTTTGGGTCTTGCTGTTTCTAGTTCCTTTAAAGAAGCCCTTATATATCTTGAGTTGATATCAAAAGTTGTTGCACTAACAACTTTTTGAAAATTTTGGGTTAGTGTCAGGTCTTTTTGCCTAAAAATTGTGGGTGTGCCTACGCCCAAAAAAGCGATTGCCAGAGGTTCTGTAATGTATTTGGGTAAAATTTTTGCGCATTTACTGGCAAGTTTAAGTTCAGTGCTTAGGATATAATATTCCGGATTTGCTTGAAGAAATTCTTCCCAAAGCTGGAAACCGCGTACAGGGTCGCCTTCGAACATGGGCTCAGAATACTCCCATTGTCCTAGATGGCCTTCTCGCTTTCCTTCAATCAACTCTATGACATCTTTTGTAAAAAGAGGTGTCCAATGATCGGTCTGTATTGTTTCAGATTCTTTTTTTGCAGTACTCATTATCATCGCCTAGTTTTTTGGGACCTCTGCTTTTGCCCAAATCTTTTCAAATTCTTCACGGTAAAAGTTAGCGATGGCTGCGTTGTTCATTAAATAAACAACGACATCATCTTCATTAAAATCAATCAGTGCCGTGCGATCTCCATATATGTAATAAGAGACGCTACTAAATACATCTGTGGGAACACATCTATATTCTGCATATTCCGAGGCCGTAAAATTTTGGTCTCCTGCTGCAATAATGATTTGGTAGTGAACATTTGCATTTTTCATGCGCTCCTGATGAATGTTTGCGTAGTCGCCTTCCCAGCGTAAAAATTCAGCTTCAGACACATTATTTACAACTATACTAGTTTGTTCCTTCGTGTTCTGAACAACGGAATGCACGTCCTGCAAAAATTCAGTAAATCCGTCTTGCCCATGAAATATACGAATTTCATTGGTTCTTTTTTGAACGCCGCGCTCTGCTAAAAATTCAACATCAGCCTTATCAAAGGCGGACTCTATTTTGGTCAAGGTGGAGCTGTTGGGTTTGTTGGTGCCATTTTCTATGCGCGCAATACCCGTCTGGGACAGACCAGCGTGGTCTGCCAGATCTGACTGGCTCCAGTCTAAAAGGGCGCGTGCAGCGCGTATTTGCTCAATTGTTGGCATGGTTATCCTTAATGTTTAACCTATTCCTTTGGGGTAATAAAGCAATCTTATAACCGTATTTTTTAATTATGTCTATAAAAATTTTGCCCTTTATTCATAAATTATGCATTTTTCTACAAAATCTATTACTTTTGCCTTGACGCATCTTATACCCCTGTACTATAAAGAGCACAAGAGGACATAAATTATACGTAATTCGGCCTTGTGTCGATCTCGTATAAGCCTCTTATCCCCACACACGTAAACTTTAAAGCCGCTGCCCCACAGCGGCTTTTTCTTTACTGGGGCTTTTTGTTTGGGCCCCCTTAGTCGATGACGTTTCTTTTTTGAGTTTTGCGCTCAGGATTGCTATAGCGTTAGGTTCACAAACGAACAGGCGTTCATAAATGAGCCAGGACAGCAAAAAACAGAAAAACCCTGTGAAATTCAGGAAAATGACGGGTGACCTGATCGGGGTCACGGTTCTGGCCGTTGGCGTTGCTGCTGTGATCGGGGTGGGCTATCTGGCCTATGCCAGGTTTGGCGGCGGTGAGCAGGAGCAAAGCGATATTGCTGCCAGTGAGCAACAGAGTGAGCAACAGGATGCAGAGCCCAATGAGAAAGTGGCGGCTGTTCGTAAATCGGGCAAAGAATCCACGGCTCCTGAATCCTTGCCATCAAAAAGAAAACTTGCAACGCCGAAGGAAAAGGAACTGACAGGAAGCTGGCAGGCCGATTTTGGTTCAACCAAGGCATTTTTACAAATGAGCGATGGTGCTTTTCAGCTTATATATGTCACGAATGATTCCGGGAGTCTGCGCAAATATGCCAGGGGACGTTACACCTATGATGCAGATCAGGGCGCTCTTGTGTTGCTGCCAAAAAGAAGTTCCGGTAAGCCTGTGCCGGTCAAGGGGGTTCGTTACAAGATTCTGACCATGCGTGACTATGCTATCCTCGTTTTCAGGGAAAAGCGCAGCGGAGCGTTATACTGGAAGCCAGGATCGCTTGAAGAACGCGACGATCATATTCATCCGCTTTTCTTTTTGACCGATCGTGAGGAAGCCACGATTAAGTGGAAAAAGTCACGTTAATATGCCGGAGCTGCCTGAAGTTGAAATTGTAAAGCGTGGATTGGAGCCGGCCCTGAGCGGCAAGGCTTTTAAGCATGTTGAGGTCAGGCGCTCGGATTTACGGGTGAAAGTGCCCGATGATTTTAAATCTGTCATAGAAGGGCAATCTGTTAGGAAACTATCCCGGCGCGGTAAATATATTTTGATCTTTCTGGAGGGCGGGCAGGTCGTGGTTCTTCATCTTGGCATGTCGGGCCGCATTCATATTTATAAGCCGGGTGTGCCTTATGAGGTACAAAAGCATGATCATGTGATTCTTGATACGGATGATGGAAGCCGTATTGTTTTTAACGATCCAAGACGTTTCGGTATGATTTATATGACGCCAGCGAATGACTGGGAAAATCAAAAGCCTTTTTCGAAGATGGGGCCGGAACCTTTGGGAAATAAATTCAGCGGCCCATGCCTGGAGGAGAAATTATATGGTCGTAAGAGCAATATTAAATCGGCGTTGTTGGATCAAAAAATAGTGGCAGGAATTGGCAATATATATGCCTGTGAAGCTTTGTTTGAATCGGGCATCCATCCCGAAAGAGCAGCTGGCAGTGTCACAGGGAAAGAAGCAGAGCAACTTGCCGCTGCGATCCGTTCCGTATTACAAAAGGCGATCGTGGCGGGCGGCAGCAGCCTGAAGGATTACCGCCAAACCGACGGCTCTCTTGGCTATTTCCAACATAGTTTTTCCGTGTATGATAAGGAAAGTGAAAAATGTCCAGATTGCACATGTGACGATACTGTGCGCCGGATTGTTCAGGCAGGGCGTTCGACTTTTTTCTGTCCTGTGAAGCAGAGGTAATAATGACGATTCGTACCTATGTAACAATGTTCGTAATGCTTATGTGTATTGTCACAGCGCCGCTGGCTGTGCAGGCGCAGCAAGATAGTGCTGCGCCGTCGGGTTTGGCTACACCGCAGTTTTTTACGTCATTGCAGGATGTGCCTTTGATGCCGGGCCTGACAGAGCTTACAGAGTATACGGTTGTCTTCGACAAGCCTGAAGGGCGCATTATCGAATCTGTGGCGTCTATAGAATCACTGACGCCTGAAGCCATTCGGACCTATTATGAAGCAAGCCTGCCGCAGCTTGGCTGGAATCGAATCGGCGATGATTATTTTGCCCGGCAAGGCGAGTATCTGCGTATGAATTTTGAAGAGGTCGAGGGGCAGGATTTTCTTAAGATTATCATCATGCCGCATGGCTAATTAGGGGGCTGATTTTTATGGCCCAAACCCTATATATTGCTTGACAAAACAGCCCTCCAGCGGCTATTAATCGCGCTCTAGGACATAAGGATTTACGCGGCCTCCTTTAAAATGAGGCTTTTTTAAAGAATAACAGGACTTACAAGAAGGTTTATAAGATGGCTAATCATGCATCAGCAAGGAAACGTATCCGCCGTAACGCACGGCGTGCTCTGGTCAATAAAGCGAGATTGAGCCGGATCCGCACTTTTCTCAAAGGCGTCGAAACGGCCTTAGCGTCGGGCAATGCCAAAGACGCCAAAGATGCTTTACAAAAAGCACAGCCGGAATTATACAGAGGTGTCTCCAAGGGTGTCGTTCACAAGAATGTGGCAGCCCGGAAAATGTCGAGGCTTTCGGCACGGGTTAAGGCTTTAGGTTAGGGTCTTTCATAGTGTGGGTTTTTTTATCGCACTCTAAATCAACATATTAAAATTTATCTGCGTATGACGTTCTGAGAAAGACATTTTTCAGAGCGCTTTGTGCTGTTATAAATCAAGATCAGAACAATTGTTTCTTTTTTTCATGTTCTGCATTTGATCTTATTGCATCCTTGTAAAAATTTGTTGTAGAGTTTTTTTATTGCGAACGGGAATGGGTTTCTTCATTTCGCACATCGCTTTTTTTGAAAGTTCACATTCCGACATTTTTTGGTTTCGGCCTTAAAATAAAAAGTCGGTTTAAGTGGCCTTTGTATTTGAGACAAGGTTGTCAAAAAGCTGTATGGGGACATAACTGGATATACAGATTTGGCTATTACGATTTTAGTGACGCCTTTAATTTAAACCGTTCTGACGTAAGAAAAATGACAAACGTGCATACGTTTGCAAACCCCTTTTCTTTGTCAAAATATAAATTTTTTAGATTGTGGAGTGAATTGATATGTCAGAAGCCGGGGGAAAGTCAGCCGCTGTAGCCAAAGAGAATGCTGGGTTAGAGGGCGCGCCATTAGAGCCATCACGTGAAATTATGACGCTTTGGAAGAAGGTTCACCAAAGCATGCGTGGTGAGTTTGGTGAGGCGATTTTTCGCAGCTGGCTGAAACCGTTGGTGTTACGGGCTTATTATCACGGCACGATGGAAGTGTCTGTCCCCACGCGTTTCATGCGCGATTGGATCCAGAATCATTATGCGGAGCGTATCCTGGCCATGTGCTCGGAAGCCGATGAGGGTATTAAAAAACTTCAGATTGTCGTTGTTCAAAACGCCATCATTGATGAGGACGATACAGATAACGCCGATAAAAAAACCATCAAAGCAAACCAAAATAAAAAAGATGAGGTGGCATCAGTATCCTCACCTCTGGACGCACGCTTCACATTTGAAAGCTTTGTTGTTGGCAAACCGAATGCTCTGGCCCATGCAGCAGCGCGCCGCGTTGTAGAAAGCATGGCCGTGCCGTTTAACCCGCTCTTTATTTATGGTGGTGTTGGTCTTGGTAAAACCCATTTGATGCATGCGATTGCCTGGCAGATGGAAGAGCACTGGGCGGATAAAACCGTGATGTATCTTTCGGCTGAAAAATTCATGTACCAGTTTGTGCGTGCACTGCGGGCCAATGACACGATGAACTTTAAGGAACAGTTCCGCTCTGTTGATGTTCTGATGATCGATGACATCCAGTTCATTTCAGGCAAGGAATCAACGCAGGAAGAATTTTTTCATACGTTCAATGCATTGGTTGACCAGAACAAACAGATCATTATTTCAGCCGATAAGGCACCTAGCGATCTTTCAGGCATCGATGAACGCCTGCGCTCACGGCTGGCCTGGGGACTTGTGGCTGATATTCACCCAACAACCTATGAGCTTCGCCTTGGTATTTTGCAATCCAAGCGGGCGCAACTACAGGCCGATGTGCCCGATAGCGTGCTCGAATTCCTGGCCCTGAAGGTTACAAGCAATATTCGTGAGCTCGAAGGTGCGCTCAACCGAATCGTTGCGCATTCCGATGTCGCGAAACAGGAAATCACGCTCGAATCGACGCAGGAAGTGCTGCAGGATCTTTTGCGGGCCCATGATCGCCGAATCACCATTGACGAGATTCAGCGCAAGGTTGCAGAGCATTACAATTTACGTTTGACCGATATGCATTCCGCCCGCCGTGCCCGCAATGTTGCGCGCCCAAGGCAGGTGGCGATGTATCTGGCCAAACAACTGACAGCGCGCTCACTGCCGGAGATTGGCCGTAAATTCGGTGGCCGCGATCACACAACAGTGATGCATGCGGTGCGCAAGATCGAAGAGCTGATGGAAGAAGACGCCCAGATTGCTCAGGATGTTGATGTCGTGCGGCGCGCCCTTACAGGTTAAAGAGGCTGGATAAACAAAAGAACAAAGGAAGCAGGCCAGACTTATCTCCATTTGTCGTTTAAAGCCTGTTTCATAGCGCGGATCCTCGTCTCCTGGGTTCGCGCTTTTTTATTATCCAATCCTTGGCTGAATCGAATCGAAATACTGACTTCCTTCTCTATAAGCTTCCAAAATACTGTCGCTTCCTCCTACATCCTTCATAATGTAGGCACATTCGGAATGCATATTCTGCGGCCATTGCGAAAGAGAAACCCATTGGGCGTGATCATGTTCATTACTAAGGGTGGGATCTGTTTGTTGGTTTACGAAGGCCAGGAAGGTAAAAAATCGTCTGTGCTGTGTTTCGAAGAAATGCAAAAATGCAAAAAGTGTAGGGTCTAATTTTGTTTCCTCGCCGATTTCACGTTCTAAGGCTTCAATAGGAGATTCGTTCGGGTCAACGACACCCGCAACGATTCCTCATGTCCCCGCTTCCTTTTTGTGAGAGGCATGTTCCAGGGCCAGAAATTGTTCCAAGGGTGAGGCAATTAAGGCGCTGACCACAATTTGCTTTTCCCCAGGCTTAAAGGCTTTTTCTATTTCTTCTTGCAGTGCAAACGTCATAGGGCTATATCTAACACAGCAATAAAAGTTATGTCAACTAATTTAAGGCCGCTTTCGTTTTGACAATAATAAAGCGGGGCTTTAGGGTCTTTGGATGCCAGCAAACATAACAACTTTAGAAAACGTCAAAGCGCTATATGCTCGCCCGCTTCTCGATCTGGTATTCGAGGCGGCAGGTGTGCACCGTGAACATCATGCCCATGATGAAATGCAGATGTGTACGCTGCTTTCGATCAAAACCGGCGGCTGCGTTGAGGATTGTAAATATTGTTCGCAGTCAATTCACAACAATGCGGAACTGGAAAAAGAAACGCTGCTGAAGACCGATGAGGTTTTGAAGCAGGCGCAAGCCGCAAAGGAAGCAGGCTCAACACGGTTTTGTATGGGCGCGGCCTGGCGTGATGTCAAAGACGGGCGTGGCTTTGATCGCGTGCTGGATATGGTGAAGGGTGTTTCTGATATGGGGATGGAGGCGTGTTGTACGTTGGGCATGCTGACCGAAGATCAGGCGACGAAATTAAAGGAAGCCGGGCTGACCGCTTACAACCACAATCTCGACACGTCCAAAGAATTCTACGATAAAGTTATCACGACGCGCACATATCAGGATCGGCTGGATACGATTGGTAATGTGGCGAAGGCCGGGATCTCGCTTTGCTGCGGCGGTATTTTGGGCATGGGCGAATCGGAGGAAGACCGAATCGGTTTGCTGCACACGCTGGCGAATTTAGACCCGCAGCCGGAATCAGTGCCGATTAATATGCTGGTGCCGGTGGAGAGAACACCGCTGGAAAACGTGGAGGCTCTCGATATTTTCGAATGGATTCGTTGTATTGCTGTCGCGCGGATCTTGATGCCGAAAGCAATGGTGCGTTTGTCAGCCGGGCGTTTAGAGATTTCTCGTGAGGCACAGGCCTTGGCGTTTATGGCCGGGGCCAATGCGATTTTCACTGGTGAGAAATTGCTAACGACGCCGAATCCCGAAAGCGATGAAGATTATAACCTTTTGGAGGTGCTGGGCCTTAAACCGCGCCCGCCATATAAGGATGATGAACCAATTTCAAAAACAGCTGAAGCAGCTTGAGGACAAGGGGCGCTTGCGGTGCCTTTCTTCCGAAAGCGGTGTTGATTTGACCTCGAATGATTATCTGGGGTTTCGGAATCATCCGAAATTGCGGGATGCTGCGTTGAGCGCGATCGAATCGGGGATTGATCTTGGTTCGGGTGGGTCACGGCTGCTGCGGGGTAATCATCCGGCGCATGAAGATCTCGAAGAATTTGCTGCGAGCTTCTTTGGTTATGAGCGTTCATTATATTTCGCCACAGGGTTTCAGGCCAATTACGCGCTGTTTACGACATTGTCGACCCGCCACGATGTAGTGCTATATGATTCGCTGATCCATGCCAGTGTGAAAGACGGTATTCATGCCGGGCATGCGAAGGGCGTGAAGGTCGCGCATAACGATCTGAATGCCTATGAAGATGCACTCAAGCGGTTTCGGGATGAGGCGCAGCAGATTTTTATCGCTGTCGAATCGCTTTATTCGATGGATGGTGATTTTGCGCCGTTGCCGGAGCTTTATGAACTTGCGCAGAAATATGATGCAACCCTGATTGTCGATGAAGCGCATGCGACGGGCGTATGGGGGGAGGGTGGCAAAGGTTGTGCAGAGAGCTTGCCCCGAAATCTGATTACGCTGCATACCTGCGGCAAGGCACTGGGCGTGGCTGGCGGGTTGGTTTGTGCATCAGGGGATATTATCGACACGCTGATTAATACGGCCCGGCCGTTTATTTATTCAACCGCGCCGCCGCCGCTGCAGGCTGTATTGGTAAAGGAGGCGCTCAGGCTTGTTCAATCAGAAGAAGGAAAAGAAAGAAGAGAGCGTCTTCATATCATTTGTAACAATGTAAAATTACAAATGGGTGGTGAGGGTAGTCAGATCGTACCTATTATTTTAGGTGAAGATGAACATGCTGTTTTTGTCGCGAGCGCGTTACAAAAAGCTGACTTTGATATCCGTGCTATTCGTCCGCCGACTGTGCCGGAAGGATCAGCTAGATTAAGGTTGTCACTGAACGCTGATCTGGAGAAAGAAACACTCGATCAATTCTTCGCGCATC
Organism: Alphaproteobacteria bacterium; assembly: GCA_021775965.1. Taxonomy (GTDB): domain Bacteria; phylum Pseudomonadota; class Alphaproteobacteria; order Micavibrionales; family Micavibrionaceae; genus UBA5701. The sequence goes on along the minus strand of JAJFGV010000118.1, from coordinate 18,815 downwards.
TCACGCCCTATCTTCAGGACAAGGCGGCGTGAGTCAGAATTTTATTATCACAGGCACCGATACCGATATCGGAAAAACGGTTTTTGCAGCGATGCTGGTGCAGGCGCTTGGGGCAAATTACTGGAAGCCTTTGCAATCGGGAATCGAGGGCGGCGTTGATACCAAAACCGTTCAGGATTTAACTGGCCTATCGGATGAACGGTTTTTACCGGAAAAGCATATATTCACCGAATCCCTTTCCCCGCATCGCGCCGCCGAAATTGATGGGGTGCAGGTGGATGTCGATTCTATGGAGGTTCCGGATTCGGAGCGGCCTCTGATTATTGAGGGGGCTGGCGGGTTGATGGTGCCGGTCACACGTGAAAACCTTCAGGTGAATTTGTTTAAGAAATGGGAGGTTCCGGTGATTTTATGCGCCTGCACAGGGCTGGGGACGCTTAATCACACACTTTTGTCACTGGAGGCGTTGTGGTCGCGAAAGATAAAAATTCACGGAATTGCCTTTATCGGCGAAGAAAATGACGATAATATCCGCACAATTGCTGATTTTTCAAAGGAGAAGGTGCTGGGGCGTTTGCCGCGGTTGGAGACGCTAAATGCGGATTCTTTGAAAACGGCTTTTGAAGATAATTTTAAGTTAGAGGATTTTTAAACTCGTGAGTGAAGTTTCACCGATATGGCATCCAATGACGCAGCATGCGTTGCTGCCCGATTCGATTCATGTCGATCGGGCGGAAGGTGCGTATTTGTACACAAAGGATGGGCGCAAGATTATTGACGGGATTTCATCTTGGTGGGTGAATACGCATGGCCATTGTCATCCGAAGATTGTGAAAGCTGTGCAGGCGCAGGCGGAAAAGCTCGAACAGGTGGTATTCGCCGGTTTTACGCACGAGCCGGCAGAAGAGCTTGCCAAGAAGCTTTTGCGGCTCAGTGATCCGTCGCTGGAGTTTGTGTTTTATTCCGATAGTGGTTCGACGGCCGTAGAGGTAGCCTTGAAAATGGCGATTGGCTATTTCGAACATGAGAGCACGCCGCGCCGCAAGATTGTAGCACTCGAAGGTGGCTATCATGGTGATACGTTCGGAGCCATGAGTGCAGGCTCACGCAGCGTCTTTAATAAACTATACGAACCGTATCTATTTGATGTTGAACATTTGCCGTTTCCATTCGAGGGACGAGAATTTCAAACACTGGAGAAATTTGAATCCATCTTGCGTGCTGGCGATGTTGCGGCGCTAATTGTTGAGCCGTTGGTGCAGGGCGCTTCTGGGATGCGGGTTTACACGCCGGAGACGTTGAAGGCGTTGCATGATTTATGCCGGGCGCATGGGGCGCTGCTGATTGCTGATGAGGTAATGACTGGCTTTGGTCGTACGGGGTCCATGTTTGCCTGTGAAAAGGCCGGGATTGCGCCGGATCTGATGTGCTTGTCAAAAGGGCTGACCGGTGGGTTCCTGCCGATGGGCGCGACGCTGGCGACCAAAGAGATTTACACCGCGTTTTACGATACCGACCGCAGCAAGACATTTTTCCATTCGACGTCCTTTACCGGCAATGCGCTGGCTTGCGCCGCGGCATTGGCGAGTTTAGAAATTTGGGCAACGGAGCCGGTGATGACCAATATCCGTAGCATTGAGCAGGCCCATGAAAAAGCGGCGGGCTGGTTTTATGCGCGCCCCGATGTGGCGGCGCTGCGGGTTCAGGGCAGTATTTTTGCCATGGATATCAAGGATGAAACCCAGGGCTATCTGTCCGAAATTGGCCCGCAAATCTATGATTTCATGATTGAAAATGATGTTCTCTTGCGCCCGGTCGGTAATACGGTCTATATTTTGCCTCCTTATTGCATAACATCTGAAGATCTGGAGCTGATCTATGAAACACTCTGGCGGGCCCTGGATCATATCCGGGATGAAAGAGAACAACGCGCGGCATGAAAATTCGGTGCGTGAATTCCTACAAGATATCGTAAAGCAGCCGCAAGAACATGCGCGGTTTATGAACATGCTTTCGATGCTCGAGCATATGGGCAGCCGCAAGATTATGCTTTCGCAGATGAATAAAACTCTCACCGAAGACAGCCTCAAACATCTGGCCGAAGAGGCGCGCCATGCGTATTTCTTCAAACGCCAGGCCGAACGGATCGCCGGGCACGCGTTGGATGGTTATACGGATGAGAACACCATGTGCCGCGTGCCGGCGCTGATGTATTTCGGCCGCATGGATGCCGGGCTTAGCAAGGCTGTTACGCCTGATGACCCATATCCCTGGGTGTCGCTGATTATCGAGCTGCGGGCTTGTTGGCTCTATGCGATTTATCAGGAGGTGCTGGAGGCCAGTGATTTGCAGCTTTCTCTGAAGAGCCTGCTGGCCGAGGAAGACATGCATCTGGCCGAGATGTTTGAGATGTGCGGCGACAATGAAGACCGTCTAAAATCTCTAAGCGCCTATGAGACAGAGCTTTTTGGCAAGTTGTGGGCAGAGCTGTGCATAAGTTTTGCCAATTGCCAGAAAAGCTTGCTGGCTGCCTGATTTCCACCTGATCTTTGGGTCATTTTCCGCTTCCCACGGGCTTTTCCAGTGTGCTATGCTCCGATTCCCTGATTAAAATTTTAACTGTTGAAAGTAGCAGCCATGAAACTGAGCATTGAACGCGCAGCCCTCCTCCGGTCTTTGAACCATGTCCAAAGTGTTGTCGAGCGCCGTAATACCATTCCTATTCTGGCCAATGTTTTGATCAAAGCCGAAGATGGTGTTTTGTCTCTGGCGACCACAGATATGGATCTGGAGATCAATGAATCTGTTGCGGCGCAAGTCTCGGAACCGGGAGCAACAACCGCGCCGGCCCATACGCTGCATGACATTATTCGTAAATTGCCGGATGGCAGTGATGTTCAATTGACGCTGAATGCTGAAGGCACGATGATGACGGTATCGGCCGGGCGCTCTAACTTTAAACTCAGCTGTTTGCCAACGGCCGACTTCCCGGAAATTGGCGGCGGCGATTTGCCAACCGGTTTTTCTGTCCCAGCGGCGGATTTGCGCGCGCTGATTGATCGTACAAAATTTGCGATGTCTACCGAAGAAACGCGTTATTACCTCAACGGTATTTATCTGCATCAGGCCGAAAATGACGGCGTGAACGTGCTGCGCGCTGTGGCCACCGATGGTCACCGCTTGGCCCGCTTTGAAATGCCATTGCCCGATGGTGCCGCCGGTATGCCGGGTGTTATATTGCCGCGTAAGGCGGTGGGTGAGCTGCGCAAATTAGTTGATGAAGCAGCCGATGCGATTGAAATTAGTTTATCCGAGAGCAAAATACGTTTTGCGTTCGATCATGTTGTGCTGAGCTCGAAGCTAATCGATGGGACGTTCCCCGATTATCAAAAGGTTATTCCGCAGGGCAATGACAAGATTGTCGAGGTTGATCCGAAAATATTTACAAGCGCGATTGATCGCGTGTCGACGATTTCCGATGGCAAATCGCGTGCGGTAAAAGTAACGCTGCAGGGCAAGAACATGACGATTTCCGCCAGTTCTCCTGATGCAGGCAGTGCGACAGAAGAGGTCGAGGTTAACGGTGATACCGATATCGAGATCGGCTTTAACGCCAAATATTTGCTGGATATCACATCCCAGATTGAAGGCGAAGGTTGCCGCTTGACGCTGGCGGACCCGGCTTCGCCGACAATTATCCAGGATAATTCCGATGCCAGCGCGCTTTATGTGATTATGCCGCTGCGGGTTTAGTATAGCACTAAGTTATCTTCCGGGTTTGGGGCGTGAAGCTTTTGGCCAACCTAAAGTTTCTTGAGCAGATACCACTTTCTGAAATGCTGCAGTAATTCTCTCCAGCATTTCTGCTTTCTTCATAGGATTCTGTTCTCGCTCCAGATGAAAGTCTGCCTGGTGTCTGAGCTTATCTTTAAGGTGATTAAGAAAACTCTGATCTGCTTGCTTTGTACTTCTTGCCATAACCATCTCCATAATATGAATAAAAATAGTTTTTAACATATTATTTTTTCTGTGGTCAAGTTATTTTTAATAATAATATTTCTCTGGGTTCTCTGCGTCTCTGTGGCTAAAATAGCTTATGTCCTATCTTACATCGCTCAAGCTCCATAATTTCCGCTGCTATGAGCAGGCGGCGTTGGCCGAATTGAATTCCGGCCTCATCGTTCTGCACGGTCCCAATGGCGCTGGCAAAACCAATGTGCTTGAAGCGGTCTCGTTTCTGGCGCCGGGGCGGGGCTTGCGTACTGCCAAGGTGATGGAAGTGCAATGCCGGGAAGCGCCAAAGCCCTGGGCGGTGGCGGCGCAGGTGCAAACGCAGCATGAAAATGTACGCCTCGGTACCGGGTTGGATGCGCAAACCGAAAAGCGCGTTATTCGCATCAATGAGCAAAACGCCAAGAGCCAAAGCGCACTAGCGGATTATGTGGCCTGCGTTTGGCTGACGCCGCAGATGGATCGGTTGTTCATCGATGCAGCGCGGGAGCGGCGGCGGTTTTTGGACAGGTTGGTGTTTGCGTTTGATCCGGGGCATTCAGGACGGACAACAAGATACGAAAACGCGATGCGCCAGCGCTCGAAATTGCTACAGGATGATGACACGCCGGACATTGCCTGGCTGGATTCGCTGGAATCTCAAATGGCGGAAACAGGCACGGCCCTGGCTGCGGCGCGGCTGGAATTTGCGCAGCGTTTGCAACGGGCCTGTGATAAATCTGATAATGAGTTTTTTCCGCGCGCGCTATTAAATGTCAGCGGCACGATTGAGGAGCTTCTGCATAATGCGCCTGCGCTGGAGGTTGAGGAGTTATTTGCGTATCAGTTGAAACAATCACGGCAGCAGGATGCGCGCGTTGGTGGCGCGGCAAGCGGCCCGCATAAAAGTGATTTGGTGGTTCGCTATGCGGCCAAAGATATGCCAGCCGATCAATGCTCGACGGGGGAACAAAAGGCGTTGTTGATTGGGTTGGTGCTGGCCCATGCACGCCTTATCGCTGCCGAGCGTGGCGCGCCGCCGATTTTGCTGCTTGATGAAGTTGCGGCGCATTTGGATGAGGGACGGCGGGCGGCGCTGTATGATCTGCTGATCGATCTCGGCGGTCAGGTTTGGTTGACCGGGACGGAAGAAAAATTATTCGAAGCTGTACGGGATAGGGCCCAGTTTTTTGAAGTGCGCGATGCTGATATCAAGCCGCAGCGGCAGCCATCTTGTCTTCGAAGCGTTTCATGACCTTGATCAGGTAATCATTTTGCTCTGGTGAGCCAATGGTAATGCGGATGCAGCCTTGCGTATCTGGCTTGTCTGAAAGATCGCGCAGGATCAAATCCTGGCTCAGGCAGAAGGCAATAAAATCACCCGCGATACTCTTGTCCCCTTGATCTATAGCCATCTTGACCAGCAGGAAATTCGCATCGGAGATATAGGTCTTTTTAATCAGGCGCGAGGTACGGAATTCTTCTTTCAGTCTTTCGCGTTCACTCCGGATGCTCTGGATATTGTTTTGAAAGTTATCCTTGCTCTCGGGTGAAAGAGCGCGCAAAGCCGCCATAACACTGGGCAATGGTAGCGGATAAATATCCGCCACTTTTTCTTTCATAAAGGTAATGAAATTTTTATCCGCGCATAACGTGACTCCCATCCGCGCTCCGGCAAGGCTATAGGCTTTGGAAAGCGTGCGCAGGATAATCAGATTTGAGTGCTCCGCCAGCTTTGGCGTAAGGCTTTCTTTTGCCGAGAACTCAACATAGGCCTCATCAAGAATAACGACGCTTGTTCCCTCGAGTTCTGTGCAAATGTTTAAAATGTCTTCATGCGCAAAGCTGGAGCCAGTGGGGTTATTGGGTGAACAGATGTAAACAATTTTGGTTTTTTTACTTTTGGCTGTTTCAATCATTTTTTCGGTATCAAGCGCAAAAGACCCAGCCTCTTCAATGAGTGGTACTTCAAGAACCTCTACGGGTAGGCTTTGCGCATCGACCTTATAAATGCCAAAAGTCGGCGGATGGATGAGGATACTGTCCTTGTGCGGCTCACAAAAAACACGGGTGAGTAGCTTGATCGATTCATCAGCGCCGCGTGTGGCCAGAATTTGGCTTGGTTCTACGCCATATGTTTTGGCGTAAGCCTCAAGCAATTCGATGGGCTGCGGCTCCGGATAACGGTTCATACTGCCCAGACCCGGCAGGGCATAAGGATTTTCATTGGCGTTCATGAAAATCTTCTCATCGCCTTTGGCGGCCTCCATCCCGGCTGAGACATAGCCGGAAAGGGAAAGATAATGGGTACGGATGAGCTTTTTTAGATGTTCGTTCATTTTGCAGATGATAGTAAAACCTGATCGATTTGTCTTGAGTTTTCTTTGCTGTATGCGCAGTTCTAAAACCCCCCGTAAAAACCAAGAAAACGGGCAAAAAACCTACGAAAAAGCTACGAAAAATCGTGCAATTTGCCTATGTTTTTTATAGGCGCTGTGCTATAAATAAGAACACAAGAAAATTGGAAAAAATTCATTTAAAATCAATGGGTTAGCTTCCAAAAAAGTAATGAAAAAGGATCAAGAGTAAAGACATGGCAAAAAAGGGTGCGAAAGCCGCAAAAGAAGACAATATAGAAACCAAAAAAACGACGACAAAAACGGCTGATAATGGCGGCGATTATGATGCCGATTCCATCAAGGTTTTGCGTGGGCTGGATGCTGTGCGCAAGCGTCCGGGTATGTATATCGGTGATACCGATGACGGTAGCGGCTTGCACCACATGGTGTATGAAGTTGTCGATAACGCGATTGATGAATCCCTGGCCGGCCATTGCGACCGCATTGATGTGATTTTGAATGCGGACGGCTCGGTGAGTGTGAAGGATAACGGTCGCGGTGTTCCGGTGGATGAGCACAAGGAAGAAAAAATCTCAGCCGCCGAAGTGATCATGACCCAGCTTCATGCTGGCGGTAAATTCGATCAAAACTCATACAAGGTTTCCGGTGGTTTGCACGGTGTCGGTGTGTCGGTGGTGAACGCGCTGTCCGAATGGCTGACGCTGGATATCAAACGTGATGGCAAGGAATGGCATATAAAGTTCAAACATGGTGATACGGAAGCGCCGCTGGCGGCGACCCGCGACCTTGATGACGGAGAGCGCAACGGTACACAGCTGACCTTCCTGCCATCAACCGAAACCTTCACGATGACGGATTTCAATTTTACAACGCTGGAAGATCGTCTGCGCGAGCTGGCGTTTCTGAATTCCGGCGTGAATATTTATCTGCAGGATCATCGCCCCGAAAATGCAGACGATCACAAGGAATCTCATTTCCACTTTGAAGGAGGCATTGAAAGCTTCGTCGAATATCTTGACCGTACGAAAAAACCGTTGATTAAGGCGCCGGTATCTTTAACCCATGAAGACAAGAAAGCCGGTATTACGGTTGAGGCGGCGCTGGAATGGACCGATGCCTATCACGAAACCATGCTGTGCTTTACCAACAATATCCCGCAGCGTGACGGCGGGACGCATTTGGCCGGATTCCGTGGCGCTCTAACGCGTGTTATTTCCAAATATGCCGATGAAAAAAAGCTGATCAAGAAAAACGATCTGAAACTCACCGGTGAAGATATGCGTGAGGGATTAACCTGTGTGCTGTCCGTAAAGGTGCCCGACCCGAAATTCTCGTCCCAGACCAAGGACAAACTGGTGTCCTCCGAAGTGCGCCCGGTCGTGGAAGGCGCAATAGCCGAAAGCCTTGGCACGTGGTTGGAGGAAAACCCGGCTGAGGGCAAAATTATTGTCGGTAAAATTATGGAAGCGGGCATGGCCCGTGAAGCAGCCCGCAAAGCCCGTGATCTCACCCGGCGCAAAGGCATCATGGATGTCTCGAATTTGCCCGGTAAGCTGGCCGATTGCCAATCAAAAGACCCGGCGGAATCTGAAATCTTTATTGTTGAGGGAGATTCAGCTGGTGGTTCGGCCAAACAGGCGCGGGATCGCCACAATCAGGCAATTCTGCCACTGCGCGGTAAAATTCTGAATGTCGAACGGGCGCGATTTGATCGCATGCTGGGTTCGCAGGAACTCGGTACACTGATTACCGCGCTGGGCACGTCCATCGGCCCGGATGAATTTAACATCGAGAAAGCGCGTTACCACAAAATCATTATCATGACTGATGCGGATGTCGATGGCTCGCACATCCGGACTCTGCTTCTTACGTTTTTCTTCCGCTACATGCCCGAGGTGATCGAGAAGGGCTATCTCTATATCGCGCAGCCGCCGTTGTTCAAGGTCAAGCGCGGCAATGCGGGTGAGCTTTATCTGAAAGATGAGCGCAGTCTCGAAGATTATCTTATTGATGCAACGCTCGGTGATATGGCGCTTATCGATCATAAGGGCAGTGCCCGTGCGGGCAATGATCTGCGCGATCTTTTGGTCGAGGCGCGGAAATTGCGCCCGCCGGTCAACAATCTGACGCAGCGCATCGGCAACCGCGAAGTGGTTGAGCAGGCGGCGATTACCGGTGCCTTTGATGATAGCATTTTCGAAAATGAAAAAGCCGGGGTACAATACGCCAAAAACATTGCCGAACGTTTGGATGCGGTTGCCGCGAAAAATGCCAAAGGCTGGAAGGGTGAATTCACCATTGTCGGCGGGTATATCTTGTCGCGCACATTGCGCGGTGTCACCGATAGCATTCGTATTTCGGCCGATCATATCCGCTCCCCTGATGCGCGGCGTTTGGCCAAAGCGGTCGACTGGTTGCAGGATGTATTCGCCGGCCCGGTTGAACTGCGCCTGGGTGAAAAAGATATGGCCAAGGTCAACGGACCTGCGGCATTGTATGACAAGGTGCAGGAATTTGGCCGCAAGGGTCTGAATATTTCGCGTTATAAAGGTCTTGGGGAAATGAACCCGGAACAGCTCTGGGAAACCACGCTCGACCCCAATGTGCGCACGCTTCTGCAGGTAAGGGTCGAGGATGCGGTCAAAGCCGATGATATCTTCTCAACCTTGATGGGTGATGTGGTGGAGCCAAGACGTGAGTTTATTCAGAATAACGCGCTGAAGGCGGCGGTGGATATTTAAGGCTGCCTATCAACAAGCTGAGGAAAAAATATTCCTTCGATTTCTCTCATGGCATGATTGGCGGTAAAGCGTGGGCCTAGCAACATGCCGTTGTCATTATCCCCGTTTTTAGCGGGTTTGCGGTCCCAAAAACCGGCGCCTTTTACGTTTATCATTGCCCATGTGCTCACTCGTGCCGTGCTGCCATTGTCTGTAAAACCTAGGTCGTAGGTGATTGTAAACTTGTCGTTATCGTAGCCCACATGATACCCGCCATAACTAGCTGAGTTAAATTCCAAGATAAGCTGTTTTTGTTCCGTATCTACAGGTTGACCTTTTTCTTCAAGTCCTTTTTGCCTGATTGATACACCGGAATGTAAGATAGTTCCTGATACCGGCATGCCGTTTACTTGTGTTGTTTCTATTTTGGCTCCTTCAACCGGCTGTGGCGCATTAATAAGTTTAATTTTATTGTAGCCCGGTATACGCAATACCTGACCGCCGTTTGTGGCTTTATCTTGAAAAAGTTCCATCAAATGATCCCAAGCTTGGTCAAGTGTAATTTCAGGATTTTTGTAATACGCTATTTGAATTGCTGTGGTATCTGTCATTTTTTACTCCAGTACTTTGTAATTATGTGTAGATTGTGTATTTAACCTATGGCAGATCATAATTGCAAGAAAATATGGAAAGATGACCTCACTCGCTGAAAAATTGACGGAAATAACGGGTGCGGCGTTTGCGGCGCTGGATTTGCCTGTGGAACTTGGGCAGGTGCGGGTGTCGGATCGGCCTGATCTGGCGCAGTTTCAGTGCAATGGCGCGATGAGCGCGGCAAAACTAGCAAGCAAAAACCCGCGCGAGATTGCTGGAGAAATACAGACGAAGTTACTCGGCTTTGGTCATGATAGAGATACATACGTTAATAGCGAGTATGTTTCTGTGCATTATCAAGGACATGAGGTTTTTAAAAATATCGAAATCGCCGGACCGGGGTTTATTAACCTCAATATCACGGATGAATATCTGGCGGCACATCTGGCGGACAGCGCGGTTGATGAGCGTTTGGGCGTCGAGAAAATCACCAAACAGGAGACCATCGTCCTTGATTACGGCGGGCCGAACATCGCCAAACCCATGCATGTCGGGCATTTGCGCAGCTCTGTTATTGGCGATTCTCTGCGTCGTATCTGCGGTTTTGCTGGGTTTAAGACGATTGGAGATGTGCATTTTGGGGATTGGGGCTTACACATGGGCCAGGTTATCACGGAGCTAGAAGAGCGCGGTATACTGGGGCAGAACGTGACGCTGGAACAGCTTGAGGAGATTTATCCGGCGGCTTCAAAGGCCTGTAAGGAGGATGAAGCGCGGTTGAAAAAGGCACAGCAAGCGACACGCAAATTTCAGGACGGTGATCCGGCCTACCGAAAAGCGGCGCAGCAATTCGCAGAAGTTTCCATTGAAGGCATAAAACAGAACTTTGGTGCGCTGGGTGTTCATTTCGATTTATGGAAGGGCGAGGCAGACGTACACGAGATGATCGCGCCGATGGTTAACAGGCTGAAAACAAAGGGTTTTGCAGAGGAAAGCGAAGGCGCGCTGGTGATTTCGGTGGAGCAGGAGGGTGACAAAAAAGAGATGCCGCCGCTGATTTTATTGAAATCCGATGGCGGGGTAATGTACGGCACAACGGATTTGGCGACGATAGTCGAGCGGATGGAGGAGTATAAGCCCGCAAGAATTATCTATGTGGTGGATCAGCGCCAAAGCCTTCATTTTGAACAGGTATTTCGCGCCGCGTATAAAGGTGGAATTGTACCTGACAGTACAGAGCTTACCCATGCCGGATTTGGCACGATGAATGGCCCCGATGGTAAACCTTTCAAAACCCGCGCTGGCGGGGTGATGCGGCTCGAAGAACTCATTTCTATGGGGATTGAAAAAGCGACAGCCCGGCTGGATGAAGCGGAGCTGGCCCGGGATATCGAAGCGTCCGAACGTGCTGATATTGCCCAGAAAGTTGCGATTGCGGCGATCAAATTTGCCGATCTGCAGAACAATCGTATCGCCGATTATGTCTTTGATATTGACCGCATGACCAGCTTTGAGGGCAAAACCGGGCCGTATTTATTGTATCAGGCTGTACGTATCAAATCGTTGTTACGAAAAGCGCAGGCGCAGGGATTTGAGCCCGGTAAGGAATTTACAATTCAGGATTCTGACAGATCTTTGGCGCTGCTTTTGACTGAATTGCCGGATGTTTTTGAAGGCGCGCTGAAGAATTATACGCCGCATTTGCTGTGTGAATACGCGTACAGGCTGGCGCAGGAATTCAGCAGTTTCTATGCCGCATGTCATATTTTGTCGGAAGAAGATGAGGCGCTACGCTCCAGCCGTCTGGCGCTATGTGAATTGACGCATAGACAGATTGCGCTGGTGCTCGGCTTGCTCGGCATCGAGATTCCCGAGCGCATGTAAGGGCTTGCGTTGGTCACAACTTATGGCTAGTATCGGCCCCGATGTTAAATCCTGACCACATAAAAATTACCCCGGAAATCCTTAACCAACTCACTGAAATAGATGAGTTTAAGGGCTCCTGGCGGGCGCTGGAAAAGCACACCACAGCGCTGCAATTATTGGGTGATGTAGCCAATTTTGGCCAAAATTTTAAGGCCGTTTTGGAGCCCTGGCAGGAGCAGCCATTCAGTGAAGACGTGATCAAAAAATTGCACGGCGTGATTAGCGGTAAAAAGGAAGGCCAATATAAAGCGACGAATTTTCCGCTCATTATTCAGCGCAATGAAGAAATTATTGGCACGCTGGATGTGGCGACGCCGGAAGACGCTGAGACGCTTATGGGAAAGTTGGTGGAATGGGCGGATGAGGCGTTTGAGGCAAAAGACGTACACCCACTTTTGATTATCGCACTTTTTATGGCGGTGTTTTTACAGCTCTCGCCATTCGAAAAAGGCAACCAGCGTTTGGCCCGAATGTTGATCGTTTTGCTAATGTTTAAAGCGGGTTACAGCTATGCACCATATAGTGCACTGGAGCCGGTGATGAATGCCAAAATGCGCAATTATTTTGATGCGCTGAGCTATACGCAGGAAACGCTGGAGGCCGGGCAGCCGGATTGGGGGCCGTGGCTGCGTTTCTTTTTTGGGCTGTTGAAAGATCAAAAAGATCAGCTGGCCGTACGCATGGAAAAAGGCGGTGACACAATCGCCGACATGCCGAAACTCTCGACTAAAGTATTGAAATTATTTGAAAATCACGAGCGCCTGTCGATGAAGGAAATTGAACGTTTGAGCCGCGGTCGGCGCTCAACGCTGAAATTACGGCTCGGCGAGCTGGTCTCCGGCGGCTATCTGATGCGCCATGGAAAAGCACGGGCGACCTGGTACGCGCGCGTATAATCCCTTTGTTATATTTTTCATAATTTAAATATTTCTTTTTTAGGGGGAGGGTGGAGGAATTGTGGTGAGTGAAAAGGATGGAACCTATGTGGGGTCATATTGCCGTTTTTCGGGCCCTCATTTCGGGCCAGGTTTTTGTCACAGGAAGGGAAGTGGCCCCGAAAACTGGACCCGACTTTTTACCTGTACTTTACCTTCTTATGGCCAGCACCTCACGACAGCATTATAGGAAATATTTCCTGCTTTGTCAAGGCTCTCAACGCGCGATCAGGACTCGATAGAAATGGAAATTGCCGCCATTGCTGAAGCAGGCGGCGTTCACATCATCTAGTCCGTCGAGCACGGTATCGTCGGCGAAAGTGCCGGTGAATTTTGCGGCGGCGTGTCCGCCGGCGCTGGCGGGGGTTGCGCCGATGCCGAGGCGATCATTGATTTCGGTGCACACGGTTTGGCTGATATTTGGTAGGACGGCCAGCAATTCTTCGTTTGAGGAATCTGTGTCGGAATCACAACCGGCGGCGCCTGTGCCGATATTGATGATGCAGGTGTCACCGGTGAAATGCCATTCGGACGTGGTGACATTATCATCAGGGGATAGATAGCTAAAGCCCCCGCCGGAGGGGTGAAAGATTTGACAGCGGGGGAATTCCGGGTCCGCGCCTGTATCGCAGGCTGTATTCACAAAGTCAGCATTGTTTTCGAAGCTGATGTCGCTTTCCGAGATGTTTTTGCGCCGCAGCCGGGCCACGCCGTGCTCAAGTTTTTGTGCATAGTTGAGAACATCGGCGGCGGCTAGTTCAACCTGGCGTTTGTTCAAAGTGGCGGTGGTGTCCGAGCGCATGCCGCGGGCCACGACATAGGCCAGCGTCGCAAATAGAGCAACGCCAAGAAAGACGAAGAAGAAGACGTTGCCGCTCTCTTTTGTTCTACACATCTTCCTTGTCACCGAATAATTTGCCCTTCATATTTTTGCCAGCATCCGAGATGATTTTTTCAATTTCAGGCGGTAGTTTGTAAGACTTGCGGTCTTCTTTGGTTGCTGGCGCAGCTTCTGTCGGTGGTGTGGGGGGCGATTCCTTGGGTGGTTCGATTGGCGGTGGCGGCGCTTTTGTTTCTGCTGGCGGGGCCAGGGGCGCTGTTTCTTCTGGAATGGCTTTTGGTGTTTCTATGGGTGGCGGCGTGGCGGGTTTGTCTTCTGCTTTTTTGTCGCCGCTAAAGAAGCCCATCGGGCCGGCACTTGTATCCGCTGGTTTTTCTGCTGGCGGCTGCATGGGTGGTGGTGGCGCAGGGGTTTCAACAGGCGGCGGCGTTGTGGCTGGTGTTTCTGCAACCGGTGGGGGCGGAGGCGGTGGCGCAGCAGGCGGAGGCGGCTCCACGACAATTTCATTGTCGATGGCATGAACCTGGACCAGCGCGGCAATGCCGGTATGGACCATGTTATCGTCGGCTTTTTCAGCGATGCGATAGCCTTCGAGCAGCGCGTCTATTTCCACGGAAGTCGGCATGGCGACATCGGCGCGCATCGCCGTCCAGCTTTTGTTGATCATCAGGTCGCGGAGTTTGGTGATGGAGCTGGCGTGTTTCACAAGGTTTTCATCAGGCGGTGGCAGCGTCATGAAACGCGTCACCCGCATGGCTTTGGCGTGGCCGGGATTGGAATAAAAGATTTTGCAATCGACCACTGTTTCCCCAAAGGTGATGATGGCTTCGCCCTCGGTAAAGCCGCGCAAAGTATCGTAATTGGCGCGCGGGCGAAGCTGGATGCTGGCTTGTTGTGTATCGTGATAGCTGCCAAGCTCTGATCCCCCGGCCATCTGGAAGCCGGACACCTCGGTGACCAATGCGCTGCCGACGGTTTTTTCGAAGAACTCTTTGGTCTCGGTTGGGTCTTCGAGCTTGCCAAAAATTTTGATGTTACAGTTGGCGGTGATGGAATTGGCTTCTTCGCGCACACGTTTTTTCATCGCCGGTAAATCCTGTCCCGAGAAGACCAGACAGAAACCAAGCGAGCGGGCCTGCGCCGCCATAACAGCCATGCCTTCCGCGACGTAATAGCCGACCTCATCAAACACAACCATAAAGGGCGTGGAGGAATGGGTTGGTTTGTTTTCGATGACGGTTTCGCTGGAGCCTTCAACCGTCGAGCCCAGTGTCGAGCCCATCATACCCTTGATGGTGGCGGCAACGATTTTACCGAGATTGGCAATTTCATCGCCGGATTTTTCCAGTGCCGGGATGAGAACGACAAGAATGCGGCGGTTTAACACGACATCAACCATATCGACATCGGCGGCTTGCGTATCAAAGATGTAGCCGTAATCATCACCCAAAGATTGCAGAGAGCGGGTGAACTGCATGGCCAGATAGCCGTGTTGCTGGCTGGCGGTGGTGGTATCGTATTGTGGCGTGTCGGGGCCGGGCGGTTTGGTGTTTCCCTGATCGTCATAGGCATCATGCACAAAGCCGGGCAAGGTATCGAGATAGCCGATAATACCGGAGCGCATTTCTATCGGCACCGCATCATCACGTGCGAGTTTAATCACATTGTTTATCCCGAGATTGTCCCGAATGGTTACGACGGAAAGGGGAACATCCTGATTGTCGCGTTTCCAGCACATCACCGGCATCATTGCGCCAATGAGAGAGACGGCACGTTCGGCCCACATTGCGTTATCGCCTCCCGAGTCCGGCATAAGGCTTACCAGCATGTTGACGAGATAGGAAGCGGATCCGGAAGAAAACGGGTTCATGGTATTCGATGGAGATTTGATATCGGCGTTGCCGGTCATGTAGTTTAGCACCAGCAGATCATCATCGCGGCCAAAGCGCCGCACCAGCGCAGACAAGTTTGACCACAGATCCGTATCGGCTTTACCATCGATATAGACAAAGCCGGAGCCCCAGCTCATCGCGTTTGTGGCCAGGGAGGTTAGCCCAACGGTTTTACCGGACCCTGTTGTTCCGAGATATAATATATGCGTGCGCGCATCGTTGTTGGTGAACCAGACCTCTTCATTGGTTTTATCAACGTTGCCAAGATAAAGAATGCCTTCGGCTTTGCCGGTCCGGCCTGGGCCTATGTTGTTGTTGTCTTTATATTTGGCCATGGCTGGCAATTTAAAGGCCAGAGAGCGATCGCGGGTTAAAAGCCAGATAAAATAAAGGGACATAAACACAAGCAAAAGATCGGCAAAAGCCAGCGTCCATGCTGACATATAGACAGCGCCGGCCGCCGCAATAAAAATTGTAGACGAATAGCTTGGTGAGGCCAGCGATTCACCAATGCGTGTCCATAGGGGCCGAATGTCCCGTAAGATCGACTCATGTTGGTGTTCATATTTACGCTGGTTTAGTGCCATATCGCTTTGCCTTGTTGTCCTCTTTCGGTCGTTCTCTTTCTAGCGGTTTTGCAAAAAATCATCGGCTGACATCGGAACACCGGCCTCGCCCGATGGAGAAAGTGTTGTTGATAAAGTTTTTGATTGGGATGCTGAGCGTGGCACCAGTGAACTCCACACATTGATTAAAACAAACAGGAAGACAACAAAGAGGGCGATGCCGCCCCATTTCCCGATTCCTTTTTCACGCGGCGGCAAAGCTGCACCGGCTTGTGCATTGTTCTGAGCGGCGGCGGGACGAATTTGACCATGAGCAGCAGACAAAGCCTGCGATGCCGCCATGAGGCCCTTGACCGCCGTGTCGCGATCGCTGAAAGAAGCAACATCAACGGCTTCACCGCGTGGTGTTTTAAGCGTTAACGTATAGATATTGTCTTTTTTGTTTTCCTGAACCTCCAGCGCCGAAGCTTTGGCTTCGTCCAAATCCATTTGCCACAGAACCGGTGTGAGCGCATCCGGGAAAGACAAAATCAACTTCCCGTCAACGACACGGGCGCTTGCTTTGTTCTTTTTTGTTTTGAGTAAATTTTTCATTTTGTATTTCTCTCTTTCTTATTTGACTTATAATTTTCTCTTAAGTGGCTTTTTTAACGCCGCGTTTTTTTGAGGCGCTGTAATCAAGTTGCGGGATTGGCCGTGCCCGTCCCGAAGACATATATTCCATGATCGTTTCTACTGCCCCTTCCATTTTAGGGACCGGGATGGGGCGCTGCGTCAGCTTTTCAGCCTTGTAATGGGACATCGCACCCAATGCTTCCATGTGGAAAGACTGGCGGCCGAGATTGTTGAGCGGATACCAAAGTTGGCGGTCATGGCCGCGTAGCCAGACAAATTGCGCCGGCGCCATAACACCGCCTTCTTCGCGCGCCGTGGCCAAAGCGCGTAGTATCGCCGTGGCCTCAAAAGCGTGCTGATTGACTTTGGTAAGGGTTTTTGCGGAGATGTCTTTGTTGCGTAGAATGGCTCTGGCTTCTTTTAAAAGTTTTTTATCTTTGCCAAGGTTGAGCCCGCCTTTGTGCGACCAGCATATCGCCAGACGCCCCAGCATCGTATCAGCCTCAACTCTTTTGCGCGCTGCTTTCAGGCAGAAGCAGGCCAGCAAAATTTGCTTATAGGGTTCGATGGCGTTTGCACCCTTCCAGCGTCTGCCGAGCTGTTTTTGGAATGAACGCGCTGCCGCGGTTTGATCAATCTTGCCATCCGGTGCCGGGACGGAGTTGTAAGCCAGCCATTCTTCCGGTCCTAGAGCTTCGGCAAAGGAAGGTAGCTCCGCAGGAACGGGAGAACCCGGTGGGCGCGGCGGTTGTTTTGATGGATCAAAAGCCGCAAAAGGTGTTGTGACCGGGAAAATCTCTGATTGTCTGTCAATCAGACCCTCAAGTCCCATTTTCGTGCGGAACTGATTGCCGGGCCCTAAAAACATGCACCACAATGCGCCGAGGGCATACAGAATTGTAAACGGGATTTTAAGCGGTTGCATCGCCAGCGCGTTAATCAAAGTCATATAATAAAGGTTGAGCTTTTCTTTGGGGAGATCGTCAACACCAACAAACGGATCATTGTCGCCTTTCATGCCATAGTCGAAATTGAGCGGCTGGCCCTGGAAAAACACAGCGTAATCACCGTCAACAAACCATGAAACAAGCCATATTTCGCTATAGCGTATCCAGCGTACGAGATTGCGGACCTCAACATCGTAGTAGTACCAAAACAACCATACCAAAACGCCGATGACGACCAGCAGGATCATCCAGCCGATCGCGTTCTCATGGAGTGTATTTTCTGCTTGTTGTCCGCCTGACAAGACCTAAACCACCAAAGTTAGAAAATTTGTGTTTATAGCCACTTCCTTTGACTTTGCAGTGCGTTACGGCGCTCCTAAGGTATTTAACCGTACCTGTCGTCGCTTGTGCCTGCTGAAAAGTAAAATTAAGCGGCTATACCCTTATTAATTTAGCAGAAAAATGGCTGTAAAACCAATATGTAAGGTCTTTTCTCCAGGTTGTTGATGAGTGGATAAATATGGTATAAAAGGGCTCGACTTCAAAAAGCAGTTACACTATAAGGGGTTACGATCTGGCCCTGGCCCGTAATTAGGTTATAATAAGGTCGAGACATATTGGTACGCCGCAATAGCTCAGCTGGTAGAGCAGTTGATTTGTAATCATCAGGTCCCGGGTTCGACTCCTGGTTGCGGCACCATTTCCCTTCTAAACAATAGTCAGCCGGACAACAATTAAGTCATCCGGCTGCGGCAATTTCGCTTTCCAGCCAGCCTACAGAGCGTGCGCCCAGAGAGGCTTGCTTGGGGAAGCGCCCTTCCTCAATCCAAAGATAAATCGAGCTCCGGGCCATGCCTGTGCGCTCTAATACTTCGGGGAGCCGCAAAATACGGCCATAGGTGTATTGTTGTGTCATAATAGACTCCTTTTTCAGTTGTTAAGGTTTGAAAGCTCAAGTCTAACAAAGAAATTAGCTCTGAAAACCGCCCTGAGCGCGCGGGATTCGAACTGAGACGCTAAATCCTTGAGATGACAATGAAAGAAAGTTTTGGATAAATAAAAAGCCCCAAAAAGGGCTGTAAATGGCGTCCGTACGGGATACTAATTAGAGGAGTAACTGATTGTTATTAAATGATACTTTTTGTTACCGTTTTTGAATGTGCCCCCATTTATGCCCCCGTAATTTTCATGAAAATCAGACTTCTAATCGGTGTTGCTTTAATTAAATGGTCGTTAGTTCAAATTCCACCCCAGTAACCGTCCTCAAATTATTTTAAAAACAAACCGCAATCATGCTCAGGAAAAAATTCTTTCAAGCCCATTGCGTGCGCTGTTCCTCTGAACTTCCTTATTTTTGGTTCAGATAGTGTTCCCTTGAATAGAAAGTCTCTCATCATACTCGGTAAATGTTTGTCTCCTGTTACGGCCC
>JAJFGV010000117.1 GCA_021775965.1 Alphaproteobacteria bacterium | reverse complement strand
CAAGGCCCTACGGGCTGCGTCGCCGCTACAGCCCGACGGCTGAGACCCCCGAACACCCCGGACCACCGGGAACCAACCAAGAACAAGGAGACATCCAATGAACAACGTGACACTCGTCGGCCGGCTCGCCACCGAACCCCGACTCGAAGAAACCAACGGCAACCCGATCTGCACCTTCCGACTCGCAGTCGACCGAGGCCGCACCGAAGGCGCCGACTTCATCCCCATCAAGTGCTTCGGCACCCCCGCCGAACAACACCACAAGTACCTCTCCAAGGGCCGCCTCGTCTCGATCACCGGACGCCTCTCCCACTCCCAGTGGAAGGACAAGGAGACCGGCGACCACCGGGAGCGCTATGAAGTCATCGGCAACTACGTCGGCTACCTGGAAAGCCCCAAGTCCGAACCCAACACCGAATCCAGCGAGGTGAAGCCCGGAGAGGAACCCTTCTAGAGAACCCGGCGACCGGTCGTGGCCCGCAAGCCTCGGCCGGTCGACTCGCGCAGTCTTGACCGACGTGTGGTGGATCTGAGCTGGACTATCCACTGATGACCGGTGCTGCCGTCTATGTCCTCTGACATTCAGGAACATTGCACCAGTGGTGTCTGCTGTCACCGCATCTCATCCCCACTCCGAGGCAGGGGTAGGGATAAGGACAGTCCCGGCACACCGCAGCCGACAATAGAATCGAGTGATGACGGCACCCGACCTCCGGTTCAACAAGGGCGACCTGCACTCGCTTCTTGCACGCCAGAGCGAAGTAGTGGCCGAGGCCGTGCGAACGCTCGACCCGGACACCTCTCTCGTGACGCCAGTCGATGACCTGACGGACCAGCTGTACGAGCGGCACCGGGTCGAGGCCATCGAGCTGCGCCTAGATCGTCGCACGAGCAAAGGCGCCCGCGACCTGAATCTTTCTGTCGAGAGTTGGACAGGGCGAACCGTGAACGTCGATGGGACCCGGGTCGAGATCCTGATCCCATTCGAGGGCGACGCAGTACTCCTCGATATAC
Source organism: Alphaproteobacteria bacterium (assembly GCA_021775965.1). Classification (GTDB taxonomy): domain Bacteria; phylum Pseudomonadota; class Alphaproteobacteria; order Micavibrionales; family Micavibrionaceae; genus UBA5701. Next base: position 3,577 of record JAJFGV010000117.1, on the reverse strand, counting down.
GAGCCTCTACCTTCAACTACAACCCGCCAAGGTTCGACGTGCGAGGGAGTTCGATCGTGGCCGCGTACGAGGCTCGGGCACCGATCGACAAGGAGCAGGCGAAGGCGTCCATCGAGGAGCTCATCAAACAGATCCAACAGCATGTCGATTGGTAGCTGACCGATATCGAGCCCTGGAATCTGCAACTCCGCCAGGACCTGCCGAAGCAGCTCGACGACCGCCGGAAGAAGGTGCTTGCCGACCGTGACCTCGACGAATTCCTCGAGGTCCCGATCGAGACTCGCTCAAGGCCGGCCCGTTCATTTGCGGTTGATCCCCCGAAGCGAGCCAGGCCAGTAGAAGTCGCAGCGCGGACGGGAACCGCCGCCTTCTCCCCCGAGCCTGCAATTTCGAATGACGGTTTCGCAGCGATTCTGTCTGAAGTTGAAAATGTGACGACGGCCGTCGAGCGTCTCCCAAAGACATTCGCAACCATGCCGGAGGAGTCGCTGCGCGACGTTTTGCTGGTGGTACTCAATAACCGCTTTGGGCCGTCTTCCGGCGAGACTTTCAGCCGGAAGGGGAAGACCGACATCTTGGTCCCTTGGGGCGGCGACCAGCGAGCGGTCTTCATTGCTGAGTGCAAGATCTGGAAGGGGCCTGCGGCCTTCCGAAACGCAATAGGCCAGCTGCTGGGGTACATCACGTGGCGTGACACGCATGCGGCGCTCATCGTCTTCGTGCGGACAGGCAGCCCTTCTGACGTTGTCGAAAAGGCGGAGACGGAGTTGTTCGGCCACGACCAGTTCAAGCGCCAGAGCGACCTTGGCGGCCGACCAACCTTCACCCTGACGCAGCCTGACGATTCTGATCGTGAGATTCACATCGCACTCATGGTGATACCTGTCTTGGCCTGAGCCCGACGGGCTCCCGACGAGCCCTCCCACGCAAGTGCCGACCCGACAGGCTGTGGCCGCGGCGGCGAAGCCATTCTGGGTCCATCAAGCCCGCTGTAGGTTGGTCGCTCATGACGCGAGCACCGGATCGTAGATGGGATGTGTACTTTCTCGGAGCTGGCTTCGGCTGCGCTGGGGGTCTACCCAATACGGCGGCACTCCTCGACCGCGTTCATGACCTGGCCAGCGCGAAACCGGCGTGGGGCGTATCCAAGGATCTAGAGGCGCGACTCGACGACGCCTATGGGTTCTTCTATCCCGACAAGGGAAGCGGCTTTCGTCCAGAGGTTGTCGACTTCTTCTCGGTTCTGTCGGCCTATCTCCAGATCGACCAGGGCGGCTTGCCCGAAGGTTTCCCAGATCGCCCGTTGCTCGCGGACCTGCGGTTCGCCATCGTCCATGTGCTGTGTGACCGGCTCCGCCTCCTGGACGACGCTGATATGCGAGCCGGCCACGACCTCGTCGACCAGATGGTTCAACCCGGCCGCGTCATCATCACTACCAACTGGGACACGCTGCCAGAGCGGCTCGCCGAATCTAGGGGAATCCCCTACCGTTTGTCTGGTCCCCCGAAGGACGCGGAGCTGACGATTCTGAAGCTGCATGGCTCGATCGATTGGCTTCAGCCGCCGCACGCAAAGAAGCCGGTCGGCACGATCGCCTACGCGAGCATCAGCGATCTGTGCGCGTCGCAGCGAGCTCGGCGGGCCACCCTGAATGATGCAACGCCTGTCATTCGGACCAGGGTCGCCAATGCCGGAGCCCTGTGGAGAACCATCAAAGGAGCAGCGAGTGATCCCCTGATGCTGACGATGACTCCGGGCAAGGCTGATGCACTCGGGCCACTTCTTCCGCTCTGGGGGAACGCATATCGAGCACTGAGTGCTGCCGCAAGCATCAACGTTATCGGGTACTCGATGCCCACTGATGACATCGAGATCCGGACTCTGATTCGTGCAGGAGTGCTCCGCGGCGAGGTCGACCCTCAGATCACGGTGTTGAACCCGGCGCCCGATGCCCACACAAGGTTCAGGGAGCTGATCTCACGCGAGATCGAGTCGGAGTACCGACCGGTGCCGCCGATCACTACTTAATCCGCAGGCTCGCATCGCTCGCGCGCTCAGGACGGTTCGCCCACGAGATGACCGCTCTCGTCTGTCCCGCGACATGTCATATACATCAGGTCGTGCTGGACCCGATTCGGAAATACAGCCGATTGCTCCGACCGATGACGAATCACTCGCTTCTCGCGGTGCACGCCCCTGCTCACGCACTGAAAAACCTGAGACACAACCGCAGGTCCTGCCGGACCTGCTTTGGGAGATAAGTCCACGAATCTCCCAAGCCCGATAATCCTTGGGAGATTGAGAAATCTGTCCCTGATTGGCGGCGGGTGTCCCAATCGGGGGATTCGACGAGCCACAGGTAGTAGATGTCGAAGGGATCTACACCGTGCATGTAAGCGTCACCGTTCTCGGCGCGCATGCGGGCCAGGCTGGTCGAGCCGCTGATCACATCGTCGGGTACCTCGAAGGCGACCAGTCAGGCAAGGCGAAGACTGTGAGTGACTCGCCAAGCCGAGCAGGTAGCGCCGGTCGAGATCTGTCAGCCAATAGCAGCCTCCGATCTGTGGACTCGGCTGGCGGCTACTACGCCGACTCGGCTGAGGCGGCTGGCAGGTGGCGCGGCCGGGGTGCGCAGCGGGAGAATTTTGACCTTGAAGAGGAAGTCGACCCGGAGGCGTTTCGTCGGGTCCTCCTCGGCCAGGATCCTCGGACCGGTGATCAGCTGTTGCTGGCGAACGGATCGAGCGGACGGGCACGAGGTCACGCTCATGGCCTCTCGTCAATCCCTGGTGACCCGAACGAACTGCTCACTGCTTCACAGGTTGCGGAGATGGCAGGGGTCGATGCCTCCTACGTTCGACGACTGGCGAACAAGACGGCGCAGCTCAGGGCGAACCAGGCTGTGGCGGCTACCGACGGAAGACCAATACCCGAGACGCCCCGCTCCTACGTCGAGGCGACCAAGAACGAGAAGGGGCGCTGGATCATCGCGAGGGGTGAGGCCGAGCGGTTTGTCGGTGAGCGTTCCGAGCCACAAATGATGTTGGGGTTCGACATCACCTGGTCGGCGCCCAAGTCGGTCTCAGCCTTGTACGCACAGGGGACCGCTGCAGATCGGGTTGCGATCGACGAATCGATCGAGGCCGCCGTAACCGCTGGCATGGACTACATCGAACGCGAAGGCTTCCGGGTGCGGCGAAACGGCAAGCCTGAGCAGGCCTCGAGAATGCTGGCAGCGTCGTACCGTCACAACACCAACCGGGCCCTGGAACCCCAGCTCCACGAGCATGTCGTGGTGGCGAACATGGCCACCAACAGTCTCGGTGAGACCCGCGCTGTTGACGCTCGAGGATTGTTCGCTCATGCCACGACCGCCGGCTACTTGGCAGGTGCTGAGCTGCGAAGCCAGCTCGCGGCACGCTTGGGCGTCCCCTGGGCCGCTCCACAGAAGGGCTTGGCCGACATCGAAGGCGTTGACCGTCAGGCGATCATGGCGATCTCATCTCGTCGAAAGGCGCTGCTGTCACTCGCGGACGAGCTCGGATACATCACACCCAAGGATCGCCAGAAGGCCGC
>JAJFGV010000116.1 GCA_021775965.1 Alphaproteobacteria bacterium | reverse complement strand
AGTGGAATGAATACCACCACAGACAATTGGTATATCACAAAAGCCCTTAATAAATTTTGCTATTTTCAATGCATGTTGGTATTGCGTAGTGACAGCGGAGAAGCCTATCAGTTGTGGATTGTATTCTTCTATTAACCTTCGGATCTCTTTATCATCGGGTAGTTTATCCAGCTTTTCATTCAGATTGATCAGTTTTGTTTCATGCCCATGTTTCTTTAATACTGCAGAAATAAAGACAACCCCGAAATTAAAACCAACTTGTGAGTTGATGTTAGGATATATTAAAAGTACTTTCATACTATTTGTTTATTCTAAAAGGCGGCTATAAAATTTCCGCTATTTCAATTATATTGGTTAAGGCAAACAAGGGAATACTGCCTGAAAACTATATCTGACTAAAATAATAGTCATTCTAACAAAACACTCTCTCTGCATATAGGAAAATTTCTGTAAGAATAGTAAGACAATGTTAAATCCAGATGGGTAATTAGATTGGATATGCTTTTTCACTGTTCTTTGAGAAAGCATATGTTTTTTTATACGTAAAAATAACATATAGATAACATTTTACCGCAAACAACATGTTACTTGAGTTTCTCTGTTTCATGTGATAAACTTGGCTCTTCTTTTTCTTTAAGTTGAGAACTTCCAGGTATTCCATAACATATAATTTTTAATTTTTCCACTATCAGTATAATATAGATATAACATGAAAATATTTCATCTCTACAGTGATTGGAAATGGACAGGCCCGGCAGAGCCCGCACTCAGTTTGTGTGAAACCTTGAAGAAACGTGGTCATGACATAACGTTCGCTTGCGGAAAGGCAGTTGAGGCATTAATGCTTTCACCTGATTCGGAATCTGTTGATAAATACGCCTCTGAACGTGGTCTTGTACCCATTACAAGGTTTAATTTAACCAAACATTTCAGGTTCTTTAAGGCCATTAATGATATTAGAATGTTGACAAAATTCATTAATAACGAGACATTTGATATTATCCACGTTCATCGTAATTATGACCATTTAGTAGGTGGGATTGCCGCCAGAAGAGCAATAAAACCTTTGCCTATTGTTCGCACCAGTCATGATGGTGTCACACTTAAAAAAGGATTGAGAAATAAAATATGCTTATCAAAGCTTACAGACAAATTAATTACCGTGTCTGAGCAAGCAAGGCAAGCAGATATAAAAAATTATAATCTGCCTCAAGAAAAGGTTATTAAGATAGACGCTGCCATTGATTGCCGGCGTTTTAGTCCAGGAAGTTCAAATTCCGGCAGTAGAAAAAAATTAGGCATAAGAGATGATGATATTGTTGTAGGAATAATCGCCAGAATTCAGCCACATCGCAGGTTTAACGAGCTTCTTAGGGCAATTAAAATCGCGTCACAAAAGGACCCCAGAATACGATTGCTTGTAATAGGACGAGGGACTAAAGAGAAACAACTATTGACAGACCCAACCAGGGCAATGGGATTAGAGGATGTTGTGATCCATACCGGATACAGAATCGAGGATTATGTAGATGTCGTGTCATGTATGGATATTGATGTATTTCTGGTACCGGGATCAGACGGTTCTTGCCGTGCAGTAAGAGAGGTTATGGCAATGGGCAAACCTGTTATAGCTGCAGACAGGGGAATGTTACCGGAAATTGTTGACAACAACATTAATGGATTAGTAATTGAAGATACTCCGGAAAATTTAGCAGAAGCAATTCTAAAATTGAGCCAAGACGAGAAATTTAGAAAAAAGCTGGCAGAAGCATCATTAAATAAAGCGCTGGAAAAGTTTTCTTTAGAAACGTTGGCAATACAAGTTGAAAAAGTTTATGAAGAACTCTTGTCTGAAGAAAATCAATAATGCGTAATATTTTGAATTTCACCGGATAAATTTTTTCCGAATCTTTATGGTATAAAGGTGATAAAGAATCCCGAAAAGATATTGATAATTCGGCTTAGTGCCATAGGAGATGTGGTGGATGTTCTACCCGCGTTAAGATGTTTACGGTCTAACTTTCCAAAATCCAGAATTTCCTGGTTAGTAGAAGATAGAGCAAGCGCGATTTTATCCGGCCTTCCTGACATTGATGACGTAATCGTGTTTCCCCGGAAGAAGTGGCAACGTGAAATTTTAAAAACCAAAAAGATCTTCAGCACAATATCTGAAATCCTATCGTTTTATAGAAAACTGCACGGAGAACACTACGACCTTGTCCTAGACTTTCAGGGCAACCTCAAGAGCGGAATAATGGATCTGATAACAGGTACAGAAAACAGGGTTGGATTTGGCAAAGGTTTTTCTAAAGAGTTCAACTATCTGTTTACCAGGTATAGAGTGTACCCTCAGAACAAAAGAGAACACAGGATAGACAAGAACCTTTCATTACTTAAAGGGATAGGGTTTAACGCAGAATTTCAAAATCCTGAATTCCCTGTATCCGAACCTGACCAGGAATATATCTCTCATTTCATTGATGAAAATAATAAATGTTTATCCCCATTAATTATTGTAAATCCTTGCACAAGTGAATACGGTTCATACAAACGATGGTCTACTCTCAACTATGCCAGACTGGCAGATATGATTCTGGAAAAATACAATGTCAAAGTGGTTTTTACCTGGGGACCAGGTGAGCTTGACATTGTAAACGAGATTGTCGCGCACATGAAGCGAAAAGCATTAGTATCCTGCAAAACAACGATA
>JAJFGV010000115.1 GCA_021775965.1 Alphaproteobacteria bacterium | reverse complement strand
GGGTATTGGCTGTTGCAGGCGATAAGATGTTGTGGGGCCGAGGAATACGCACTTTAGCAATGTCAAAAACACTCTAAAGTAATGATTTGACCTTTGGCACACTGCCTCCGGTTTGTTTAATATCAAGACAATTACTCCATGCCATTAGTTATTGATACATTGCATCAAAAGGGTAACATGTCTGTTAGTTTTTAACTTGATTTTTTTATAATTTGTTATACAATTTTCCCGTGGTGTGCGTGACTTTTGTGAGTATTTATTATTCTATCTTTTTGATATTATTTTATTTTATTAGCATTCTAGAAATTTTAACATTTTTTGTTTTTTCTTATTTTGTTAGTGTAATGAGATGTTAGTTTGAAAGAATAGTCACGCACACCATTTTTATAGTTTGTTACTGCAATACTATTTTACCCCTATTTGCCTATTCCGATTCTTCTCTCTCTATTTATCTGTGTCTATCCGCTTTCGCTGTGGTTCTCTTTTTAATGTTTCTTTTTATCTGTTCCAACGATCTGCCTGAGAGGATCTGCCTCATAGCCCAGAAACGAGGACTCTGGAATTTATGAGTTTGAGCTTGTTCGACCAATGATTGAAACAGCTTGGTCTTTTCATCCTTCTCCTTCTCATCAAGTGTATTTAAATACGAGTTTAATTTTTTGGGAAATTCCTCCATCGTCTATTTCTTCTTCCCGATCTTTCCCATAGCAAAGGCTTTTACGTCATCCCCGGACATGTTTTCATTCTCTACATAAAACCCATCTTGATACATCCACCATGTCCTGTGTTTCTCCAGATCACTCATAATTTTTACAGGATCAATACTTTGTATTTGCAGTAAAGAGCTATATTTGGCTTTTGACAGCTTCGTCTTGCTTATTTTCTTACCAACACTGAACTGATATTTTGTAGAGAAAGTACCACTCTCAACAAATTCACCCTTTTTCTCTTTTCTTATCATGATTGTACGATTGTAAAAATAATGACTAAATTAGCAACGAAAAAAGAAGTTTTGTCTGCTGATGTTAACAAATATTCGCGACAAGACAGATAAAAGTTACCAGTCGATTGGGAAATAGTCCTTTAGAAATTTCCCAACCCAATGCTTACCGGTAAGAATACCGTCAAAGAACGGATCGCAAACTCTTGCCGCTCCATCCACAATATCCAATGGAGGTTGAAAATCGTGCACGTCTTGTTTGAATTGAGAAAGTGCAATCGGGTCTTCATCGGTAACCCAACCTGTATCGACCGCATTCATAAAAATACCATATTTTGCAAAATCGCCTGCCGAGGTGTGGGTCAGCATATTCAAAGCAGCCTTTGCCATATTCGTATGGGGATGCCGATCTGATTTTTTAAATCGGTAAAACTTGCCTTCCACCGCCGTTACATTCACAATGTGTTTCTGCCCTGTATTATCACGTTTCATCAAGTTAGCCAGACGATTGCACAATACAAACGGAGCGACTGCATTCACCAATTGCACTTCCAGCATTTCCGGAGTTTCGATATCACCAAGCTTCAGACGCCAACTATTTGTCTTTCGCAAATCAACCTGCTGAAGATCTACATCAAGTTTGCCTTTTGGAAACAGCTCTGCAGCAACTATAGAGTTGTCAAAATTATATGGAATCTGAGAAAGTTTTGCGGAAGCACGCAATCCGATTCCGGGACCTTGTCCGTGCCATGTAACGGGAAGACGATAGTCTTGTTCCAGTCCGTTTTGACAAAGCGCCGTCAGCTGACTTTTGCAGGCTTCATGGTTACCCAGAAGAGTTCGGACATCTTCCGATAAGCGGTGTAATGGCTTTGATTCATTCTCAATTAAGTGCGCGTAAAACCCAGGAGGACGTCTAACTGTCTGAGCGGCATTGTTGACCAGTATATCAAGGCGGTCATAGCTTTGTTCGATGTAGCTGGCAAAGATTTCCACACTTGGTGTATGGCGCAGATCAAGTCCGTGAATATGCAGACGCTCTTTCCAATTAGCAAAATCATCTTCCTTTGCAAATCGCTCTGCAGAATCAACCGGGAAGCGAGTGGTTGCAATTACCGTGGCGCCGGCACGAAGCATCATCAATGTTGCATGGTAACCAATCTTAAGCCGCGAACCGGTAATCAATGCAACTTTCCCGTGAAGCGATGCCGTTTGAAATCGTTTTCTATAATTCAGGTCACCACAGGATTTACATATTGAATCATAAAAATGATGGAGTGTTGTAAACTCAGCTTTACAAACATAGCAATTACGTTCGGAACTCAGTTCGTCCGGCTTAAGTTCTGATTCAATCCGGCCCATCGGCAACTCTTTCGGAGCACTGAATACATCCTTTAACCGGGCATCGCGGATTCCCGTATTACGCCGGGCAATTCTGTCCGCTTTCTTTAAACCCTGGCTTTTCGCAACCTTTTCATCTTTACGACGCTTCTTCCTCTCTTCAGTCGAAGGCCTCGCAATTTTCCCCGCCGCAGTAAATAGTCTCTTTTTTTCCTGTCGGCTTAAACAGACAAGCTGTTCGCTATCTTCAACCAAAGATTCAATGGTTGTGATACAGTCCTGTATCTCTTCCAATGTATATTTTCTGTTTTCCATAAATACCTGACCATAAATAGTTCACCGCAAAGCCGCAAAGAGCGCAAAGAAAAGAACTATTATCTTTATATTGTATTTTTATATTTAGTTTTCTTAGTGATCTCTGTGTCTTTGTGTGATTACTTCCTTAAATGATATACTTTTCTGTATTTCCAATCTTGTATTCAGTCATTATCCTTTTGCGTCGCGATGTATAAGCGCTCGACTTTCTTTCTTGCCCAAGGTGTTCTTCGCAGAAACTTGAGGCTGGACTTCACAGAGGGATCGCTGTTGAAACATCGAATATTGATGCGTATACCCAATTCGTCCCAGCCATAAAGCTCAACCAGGCTGTTAACGATTTGTTCCAGTGTCACACCGTGCAGAGGATTGTTGGCTTGTTGTTCACTCATGATCCAGGCTTAGTCCTTCTGATTATGTTTCCATCTTTTTTCATAACGTAGTCAATCAACTGGCTTCATGAATCATCTTTTTCAACTGCGTGCCCTTCCCTGGGCTTTTTGGTTCGACGACCCGGTTTGGCCAGAATTTCCAGATAAAAGGATTCGAGCTGTTTTAATTCGGCATGATCGATGGCTTTATTAATATCATACACATGAAAAACCTCACTACTTGACTCATCAACCCCCATCCGACAGTCAAAATCCCAGAAATCGACACCTTTGGGCAGAACCTTTCTACGTTCTCTTTTTAGATATTTTTTAACTTCATATTTGATGGCGGCAACAAGCTGGGGAACTTTGATCTTCGGATGGGTCAATTTAAACGTTTTTTTCATAGTGATCTCAAAAAATGTGACTGGCAGAATCGAAACGGGGTCAATTCTTTACAGGTTGTCCGAGAATATGTGATACCTTCACATGATATGGTGAGTAACTATTAAAGTTGCTGAAATTTTAATAATGCTGACGTTACTTCTATTTTTACCGGTTTAAAGAAATTTAATAAATAAGTT
>JAJFGV010000114.1 GCA_021775965.1 Alphaproteobacteria bacterium | reverse complement strand
AGTGCGGGATTTGAATTGATGCCCCCACCGCAAATTCTTATACCCCAAAAGATACCCCCCAAAGTATTTTTTGAGTAGCACCAGCGGTAGCACAGGTAGAAACAGGGTAGAAATAGAGCAAAAGAAAAGCCGCTCGAAAGCGGCTAATCCTTTGAAATCATTGGTTGCGGGAGTAGGATTTGAACCTACGACCTTCAGGTTATGAGCCTGACGAGCTACCGGACTGCTCCATCCCGCGATAAGAAAAACAGCGACACTTGCCTTGTTTGTTTGCCCCCACGCTTACGCGCTTCGGGACGGGCTCGCGTCACCTATATAAAATTCAACAATATGCCTTGAAGCACAAAGAGATATGGGGTTATAGCCCCCCTTTATTAAGAAATCAACCAATGTTGACATATGGGCCTGTCACGCCATAATTCACCCATGGCACAATCTTTGAACATTGCGATAACTGGTGCTGGCATCATGGGGCTCAGCGCCGCTTATGCCCTGTCACAGACCGGCCACAAGGTCACTTTATATGATCCGCTTATGGCTGATGGGGGCTTCCCCGCCGATAATGCCAGCCTTATGGCCGGTGGTATGCTGGCCCCGTATGCCGAAATTGAACATATGCCGGCCGCTTTTATCGAAGCCGGGCTGGAGGGCATTAAAATCTGGCAAAACATCACGCCGGAGCAAATCATCCAAAATGGCAGCTTGCTCATCGCCCATGATGAAGACCGCTATATCCTCGAGCGTTTTAAGCAACATCTGCCGCCAGAAAAACAAACGAGCGCCCATACCTTGGAACCACAACTATCCCAAAAATTTACAGGCAGCCTCTATCTGAAAGAAGAAGCGCATTTGGATCCTGCACCGACACTTTCAAAACTATGTGAAAAATTAAAAGCTCTGGGCTGCAACTTCCAATCTTCGACCTACAGCCCTCATAACAAAGATTACGATCACATCATCGATTGCCGCGGTATGGGTGCCACGCAAGACGACCCCGATTTACGCGGCGTTAAAGGCGAAATCCTCATCGTACAGAACAAAGAATTCTCGCTCTCCCGCCCCGTGCGTCTCATGCATCCACGCTACCCCTTATATATAGTGCCGCGCGCGGATAATATTTTCATGATCGGCGCCACCAACATTGAAAGCGCCGGAGACGGTGTCAGCCTTCGCTCCGGGCTGGAATTGATGAGCGCGCTGTATTCACTGCATCCCAGCTTTGCCGAAGCGCAGATACTAGAAATCAAGGCCGGAATCCGTCCAGCCTACCCCGACAATCTGCCACGCATCACAGTTAAAGATAACGTCATAAGCTGCAACGGACTGTTCCGTCACGGGTTTTTATTGGCCCCGGTGATGGCAGAATGTGTTGCAGATTACATTGAGAACAGACACAACAAATTCATAGATTTATTTTGGAGAGACAACAATGATCCTGATCATCAACGGTCAGAAAAAGAACTTCGCAGCGCCGCTTGATCTACAGGCCGCGCTGGAGCAGGAGGGCTATAGCGATATGCTAGTGGCCGTGGCACGCAATGGCACGTTTGTGGCAAAAACTGATCACAGCGCAACAAAACTGAACGACGGCGATGAAATTGAAATCGTCGCGCCAATGCAGGGGGGATAATGAGTAAAGCCCTTCATATTGACGACACCATCCTCTCTTCGCGGCTCTTTCTGGGAACCGCCGGTTACCCTTCTCCTGACATCCTGCGCCAGGCGATTAAAATATCGAAACCCGGCCTGATCACGGTAAGCCTTCGCCGGGAAAGCGCTGCCGGCAAGGGCCAGAAGTTCTGGGACATTCTCAAAAGCTTCAACATCCCCGTTTTACCCAACACAGCCGGTTGCCATAGCGCCGACGAAGCTGTCACCACCGCCGAAATGGCGCGTGAGATTTTTGAAACCAACTGGATCAAACTCGAGGTCATCGGTGATGACTACACATTGCAACCCGACCCATTCGGATTACTTGATGCAACGAAACGACTCGTATCGAAAGGATTTACGATACTGCCCTACATGACTGATGACATAGTGCTTGCGGAGAAATTAGTTGAAGCTGGATGTGACATACTCATGCCATGGGGCGCACCCATCGGATCGGGGCGTGGACTGAATAATCCTATCGCGCTGCAAGAAATGAGGAAAAGATTCCCTGATAAAACGCTCGTTGTTGATGCCGGTATTGGCGCGCCATCTCATGCCGCGGCAGCGATGGAAATGGGCTTTGACGCTGTGCTGCTCAACACCGCCGTTGCCAAAGCCACAGACCCGGTGGCCATGGCCGGAGCCTTTGCCAAAGCGATCGAAGCGGGGCGTGAGGCCTATCTATCCGGCATCATCGCCCCGCAGGAAACCGCCAGCGCCTCCACCCCGATGATCGACAAACCCTTCTGGCACCAAAATGGATGATGAACTGACACCGCAGAATCAGCCAATCGCCCTGCGCGCCCGCAGTGAATTGACACAAGATTACCTCATCATCGATGTCCGCGAGCCGCACGAGGCTGAAATCGATCCGATCCCTGAGGCCATTAACATCCCGCTGGCGACCCTGCCGTTGAAACTGTCCGAATTACCAAAAGATAAAATGCTGGCGCTGGTCTGCGCCGCCAATATCCGCAGCCGTTATGGGGCGGAAATGCTCAAGGAATTTGGATTTGATAATGTCTGTGTGCTCGACAAAGCCCGCGCGGCTTAGCCTTAACCATTCTGCCTTGTAAATTCAAAGGTATAATGCCTTTCTGCATCCCCAAAAGGAAGGTTTCTTCCCCAATCTACTGGATAGCCTTCTTTTTCGGTAAAACCCCATCCCTTAGCATTAAACTCCTGCCTAAAACTCTTTATAGTCTGTTCCTGGTCCTGGTTCGTAATGCAACCAACCCCATTATAAAAAAATGGATGCTCTGGAATTCCAGGAAAATAAGCAGGATCTCCGGTCGGAAGCTCTACAGACCTTCTGTCCAAATGCTCGGAAGCACGCTTCTTTAGCTCCATGGGAGGATCTACAAAATGGATACATAGCTTATTAGCGTACAAAACATTTACCTTCTCTATTTTTTAAAATTTAATAGAGAATACCAAAGCTAAATTATTATGTCAATTTATTTGGGCTGTAGCGCTAAAACTAAGGGTTTCCCGCCAGTTTCCTAATCATTCGGTAGGACATCATCGACTCCCGCACCATCTGCACCGAGGCAAACACCACAAAAACCACGCCACAGACAATCAGCCCGTCCGCCGTCAATGCACACAGCACGCTATCCGCAAACCAGCGTGTGTGCAGCGCGCCCAAAAGTGCCGCAATCGAAAAACAACCAATCGCCATATAGAAAAACGTCAGCGCCGAGTGAAAACACCGCGAACGTTTCAGCAGTTTTGCAAGTTCCTCCTCGCGGTCTTTCTTACCTTCTTTTACCAGCACCCGGATCAGACCATTCACATGAAAGAACCGGTTCGACGTCGACAGGATCAGCCCGGCCACCCCCGGGATAAACGTAAACGGAACAATCCAGCTCATCAGCGCTTCGCTCATAACAACTCTCCCTTAAGCTTGCACCGGCACCTTGCCATCATTCTTCGGCGCATTATCCTGCGTCGCACCCTGCACCATATCTGGCCGCGGGGACAGCTCATCCATCGGCACAGAGCGGCCAGTGTTTTGCACAATCCGCACATGGCGCCGCCCCAGCTGGCGCGGCTCACCCACACCACAGGAATGCGCAATCACCTCGACCTCATGCACAATATTCTGACAGTAATTGGCGACCTTCACCGCTTTGTTTTTCGGGTTCAAGCCCTTTTGCAAACGCTTGTCATGCGTGGTAATTCCCGTCGGGCAGGTGTTCTTGTTACACTTAAGCGCCTGAATACAGCCCAACGAAAACATAAAGCCGCGCGCCGAATTCACAAAATCCGCTCCGGCGCACAATGCCCACGCCACTTCCGACGGCGTGACCAATTTACCCGAAGCAATCAACCGCACCCGGTCGCGCAATCCGTGTTTGTACAAAATGTCCGACACCGCCGGTAGAGATTCTTTTAAAACCATACCAACATTATCCATCAACGGCATCGGCGCCGCGCCGGTGCCGCCATCACCGCTATCGACGGTAATAAAATCCGGCGCGCTTTCAATCCCACGCGCATGAATTTCTTCGCATAAAGTTTCAATCCAGCCATAACCACCAATCACAGATTTAAACCCGACCGGCTTGCCGGTAACCTCACGCACATGCGCAATAAAATCGAGCAAATCGGCAATGCTATCAATCTCCGGGTGGCGGTTGGGTGAAATAGAATCCTCACCTTCGGGAATGCCGCGAATTTCAGAAATTTTTGCGGTCACCTTGGCCCCAGGCAGAATTCCGCCCTTGCCGGGCTTGGCGCCCTGGCTGAGCTTCACCTCAAACATCCGCACCTGTTCATGCGCCGCGACTTCTTTCAGCTTTTCATCACTCAGCTTACCGTCTTTACCACGCACGCCGTATTTCGCCGTGCCAATCTGGAACACAACATCGCACCCGCCCTCAAGATGATAAGGCGACAAGCCGCCCTCACCGGTATTCATCCAGCACCCAGCCATCTTTGCGCCATTGGACAGCGCCCGCACCGCCGGCGTCGACAACGCGCCGTAACTCATCGCTGAAATATTAAAGATCGATCCGGCCTTATACGGCTTCTTACAGTACGGCCCGATTTCCATCGGCACCGTGCAGGCAATATCTTCTTCCAGCTTCGGAAAAGCGCAATTCACAAAAATATTGGTGCCCGCCGGCGTCAGACTTTTTGTCGAGCCAAAGGCAATCGTGTTGTCATGGCCATCAACGGCACGGTGGATCCATTCACGCTCGGCGCGGTTAAACGGCATTTCCTCGCGGTCCATCGCAAAGAAATACTGACGGAAAAATTCACCCAAAGTCTGAAAGAGATACCGAAACCGCCCGACCACCGGATAATTCCGGCGCACAGCGTCTTTGGTCTGCGTAACATCAATAAAAAACAAAACAACAGCGACCAGAACGGCCACCCCGATAGCAAAAATAAACAATATCGCGAGCAACTCCAGCCCCTGCGCAACCCAATCCGGTAACATGATCATGACCTATCCCCTTTTATGCGTGTATGCCGTACCCTACTCTATTCGGGCAAAGCCGCAAAAGGTTTCTTGGCAATCTTGTGCAAACGCACTAAGTACTAAAACCATGAGCAAAAACAGCTTCAACAAGTTCATCGACGAGATCAAAGCCTGCCAAATCTGTGCAGAGCATCTCCCCCTCGGCCCACGACCTGTCTTTGTTGCGCACAAAAAAGCCAAAGTCCTGATCGTCGGCCAGGCACCTGGTAAAAAAGTCCACGAAACCGGCATTCCTTTTAACGACCCCAGCGGTGATCGACTACGTGAGTGGATGGAGATTGACCGCGATACATTTTACAACAACGAAAAGCTCTCAATTATCCCGATGGGGTTTTGCTATCCCGGTACTGGAAAATCCGGCGACCTACCACCGCGCCCGGAATGTGCCGAGCACTGGCGTGAAAAACTTCTGGCGCAAATGCCTGACGTTGAGCTCACATTGGTGATTGGCCAATACGCCCAGAACTGGCACTTAAAAGGAAACCAGGAAAAGAACCTGACTGAAACCGTGAAGGCCTGGAAGAATTACGCACCCAATGTGATCCCGCTGCCGCACCCCAGCCCGCGCAACAATATCTGGCTGCGCAAAAACCCGTGGTTTGAAGAGGATGTGGTTCCGATGATTAAAAAAAGGGTAAAGGGTCTGCTCTAAGCCGCTTTCGCTTGACTGGCTTGCTTCACAAAATCGCCAAACGCCTCGACCTGCGCCTTCACACGCGGGGCATATTTCTCAATAAACGCCTCATCCAGTGTCTCGCCACCCTGATACGCCGCAAGCGCCGCTGCGCCATCATAATCACAACCGGACAAACGCAATGTCAGCGTTTCAGGATCTTCACCAAACGCCGTCCCCGGCAAACTCGCCAGGCCGTAAGTTTTCATCAGATGATCCTGCAGCTCTTTTGACGTGGTGATACCCATCTTGGCCGCGCCCTCACGAAAACTTCCAAAATTCGGGTAATTGTAAAAACTACCCTGTACCAACGGCGCGTCAATGCCATGGCCGCGCAAACCTTCGGCAATATAAATATTCATCAATTTATGAATATCCGTACAGGCCTGAATATGGTCCTCGATATCCTGATGACCTTTATAAGCTTCAATCACCGCCTGTTGCATCGGCGCCGGCACACAAGACCAGGTCTCGCTGGCAATATTGTTGAGCAGCGCGTTCAACCCATCAACCGCCTTGGGAATAAAACCAATGCCAAAACGCCAGCCGCCCAGCGACAAATGCTTGGACAAACCGGTCGTAATCGCCGTATGGCTCGGGGCATATTTGGAAATGCTTCTGTAATTGCCATCAAACGCAACAAAGCCATAAATCTCATCAGAGATAATCAAGATGTCTTCTTCAACACACACAGCCGCAACATCCTTGAGATTGTCCTCCGTCATCGTCAGGCCCGTCGGATTGCTCGGGTAGTTCAGAATAATCTTGCTCGGCTTTTTGCCCTCGCTGCGCGCATCTTTTATTACGCTACGCAGCGTATCAGGATCAATAAAGAAACCTTCATCATCCAACCGCACCGGCACTTTGATCACTTCGGTGTGCAGCATTCTTGCTTGCGGCTTGTAACTCACCCAGCTCGGCACCGGCATCAACAGATCACCTTCAATTGCCATCTGAAGCGAATACAAAATCAGCTTGCTGCCCGGCGCAACAATCACATCGAACTTGTCGGTATCAAGACCAATCTTATCTTTGTAGTAAGACGTAATTACCTCACGCAATTCCGGCAGACCACCCGTCGGCAGATATTCCTTACGATGCGCAGACTCCGAAAGCGCCTTTTTCAAACGCTCCGGCACCGGAAATGGCGACTCACCAAACCCCATATGCAAAACCTGCTCGCCACGCGCGCGCCGCTGCTTAACCATTTCATTGGCTTCCAGTGTCGGGGAAAGTTCAAACTCGGTCGCGGTCTCGACTAACTTAACCATAAAGGCCTCCTGTAAAATTATTACGCTAGGAAAATGCCAGATTTCCGGGGTTTTCGCAACAAAAAACCGGCCAGTTATAATATCTGGGCCGGCTTTTTGCGCTGCAGTGCACTCTGGAGAAAATCTCCTGTGCAAAGCCCCTAGGCGCTTGTCTGCAGCTCATCCTCACCTTCATTGTCATTCGACAAGAGGCGGGCCATTTTGGGAACTGTTTTATCAATATTGCGCGGTATAAACATCGCGGCGCCAGATGCAGAAGCATATGTATTCATGGAAATTCTCCCTGTCTTCATTTGTATTTATAATGTGTTGGTAGACAAAGAATACCCGATTTTCAGCGAGGTCTGCAAATTTGGCGGGAATTGTATTTTAATTCAACGTGTTAATCGCTTCGGTAATTTCTCTGATCGAGGGGCGATTCTTATATCCCTCCTCGGCGATTCTTGCTTTGATGGTTTTATCCAGACCGATCACATACACAACCGGATGCGGCACACCGTAATATCTGGTTGCCGGTTTCATCTCTTCATTCAAGATGCCAAAGGCCTTAATCGCTTCCGAACCCGGGTCCGACAGCATCGTGTAGGGGAATTTATATTTGTCCGCAAAAATCTTAAGAAGACTGGGATCATCATAGCTCAGCGTTACGACAGAAAAGCCCAACTCTTCGATAAGCCCGCCCTTCTCGCCCAGATCAATCAGCTGGCTTTTACAAAACGGGCACCAATCAGCCGAGCGCACAAAAAACAGCACCATGCCCTTTTCACCCGCCAGCGCTTCAAAGTTCTGCTCTGCCTTGTTTTGATCGGACAACTGTAAATCATGCGGTATAGCCTCACCCACGACGCCTTGCGCAAACACAACACCTGGCACCATCACCAGCAATACCAACAAACATACAATTTTTTTCATCTTCATATTCAACCTTCTGCCCTTTCCTCTGATAGACAAGGGACGTTACGGCAATGCGTTCAATTTCTCGGAGCAAAAAACTATGATTAACGCCAATAGTAAAACAAAACAAAATCCAGCGCAAATAGTATCTAAAGCCGTATGTAGCGTTCCCTCGCACCTGCAAAGCTGGTAAACTGTATTCGAATAGTTTGGTTTTCCAGAGATACAGGAAGAATCTCTTATGGCTGAAGACGTCTTTGATAGAAATGTTATCCATGCTGGCAAAGTCTTCATCAAGGCCGGGGAAGAACATGCCCGCGCCTATATGGTCCAGACCGGACTGGTACGCTCCTTTGTTATGGACGGCGATATGAAGGTTGATGTCGGCGAATACGAGCCGGGCCGGATTATTGGCGAAACCTGTTTGATGGTTGATGAGCCAATGACCATGAGCTACGAAGCCGTCACGGACAGCACCGTCATCACCATCACCCGTCAGGACTTCCAAAAGAAAATTGCCCGCATTGATAAAAATATCATGACCATTCTTCACCACGTCATGGACAAATTAAATTACCAGGATCTCAACGCCATCGACAAAGCCAAAAAAAGAGCCGAGATCGATCCCGATGCCATGGCAATGGTCGAAGCGCTCACCACCGGCCTGGCGGAAGAAAAGAAGTTTGTCTACGAAAAGGCCATCCTGCCCCACGCCAACCAGATGATCAAAGCCATCAAGGAAATCAAAGCAAAAGACAAAGCCAATGGAGCAGCCCCCGATGTCGCCGCCGATAGCACCGATGAAGCCACAAACGCCGCCGCGGACGTCATCACCGAAACCGCAGAAGAGAATGCTGCGGAATAAGGTGCTACCGTATAGCTACTAAGCTCAGGACTTAAATTATGTTCGTTGAAAGTCTTCTTTCAGAAATATTAGACAAACCAATACATCATTTGCAAATTGCCGCTGATGGGATTTGGGAAGATGCAAAACCTGTCAGCGTTTCTCCACCCAGCGAGGAGATTGAAACCTTGATGGCCTGGCTATCAGACGCGCCAAAAGATATCGCCATTGAAGCTTTCTTTGGTAACAAAGATAGCGATTCATTTTTCTTTTACGGCATTCGTATCGAAGAATTGCCTCGCGAAGCACAGAAAGAGTTCGTTAGAAACTTATTCAACGCAATTTCCGACAGCAGCAATTTTGACGCTTTATTAAACGCGGTCAAAAAAGCTCTGAACGATCAGAGAATCATGCAAACAAAACCGGATATGTTAGAGCTCGGCGCTGAAGGCTTTTGGAAATCCTACGGCTCCTATGTGGTCTGGAGAAAAGAAGAAACACAAGCCGCTACAATTCAGGATGTCAAAAGAGAGACCCCACAACTCCTCCAGCCTTTCGAACGCGCCATCATGATGGAGTTTGCCTGGCACAAACCTCTACCTATGTGGCTTGGCCTGCCTGTATCTAAAAAAGAAGGAAATGAATTCCATTTCTCATCGGACATATACCAAACACTTTTAAACAAAGTATCGTTAGGCTAGACCTCTAAACTTTCCTTGACAATATAGGATTTATATCCTATATTAAAGGCCTGTAACGGGCATGCCCGTCCATAAAAAACGAGAGAGCAGGACAGGAAATGAGCAACAAGCCACCACTTTTCAGAATAAAAAGAAAAATCAGCCAGATCAGATGCTTAAACCTAATATTATATTTATGTAAATTCATCTCTGAAAAAACAAACTGTTAAGGAGACATAATAAATAATGGCCCGCAACTGGACTGAAAAAGAACGCAAGAAACAGGCCGCCATAGCCCGTCGGGATCACCCCTGGCAAAAATCCACCGGCCCGAAAACGGACCCCGGCAAAGAGGCCGTCAAAACCAACGCCATCAAACACGGGCTTTTTACACAAGAGGGCCAATCCCTGCGCCGCACGATCCGGGCGCAGAAAATCCCGGAAGACGTTTTTAATAGTCTAATGGCAGAGATAAAATACGACCGCCAATGCCAAGTAGATCGGCTGCAAAAAATTCTCGAAGTAGTACCATAAGCGCTTGATATGGTTTTCTTTTGCCTTACGTAAGTGATAGATTTTATTTTTTGAAAGGACAGCCCCATGAACAACCCCACCAATATCAAAGATTCAGTTGTATTAATCACCGGCGCCAATCGCGGGATCGGCAAAGCCTATGTTGAAGAATTCGTCAAAGCCGGCGCGAAAAAGATTTACCTCGGCGTGCGCAATCTCGATAGCGTTGCCGATATGGTCGCCGCAAATCTTGACACGCTCATCCCGCTCAAATTTGATGTCACGAATGCGGCTGATATTAAAAACGCCGCGAAAGAAGCCGGCGATGTAGACATCCTCATCAACAATGCCGGCATTTTATTCTTCGACGATTTGAGCAGCGCAGACGCCGTCGACAACGCCCGCAAACAGATCGAGGTCAATTACATCGCGCCGCTGGCGATCACCCAGGCCTTCGCACCAATCCTCAAAAACAACGGCGGCGGCATTTTGATCACCCTGTCCTCAATTGTCGGCCATGTATCAATGCCCGCGATCACAACATATTGCGCCTCAAAATACGCAGTGCAATCGCTGATTCTCAATGCACGCGCACAGCTGGCGGCGCAAGGCACCCGCGTCATCGGCGTTTATCCCGGCCCGATTGAAACCGATATGGCTGCCGATCTCGACATGGACAAAGCGCCACCTTCGCAGGTCGCACAGGAAACCATCAAAGCGATTGAAAACGGCGAAGAAGATGTCTTCACCGATGATTTCTCGAAAGCCACTTATCAGGCATTCCGCGCCGACCCAAAAGCAGTGGAAGCGCAAATGCTCGAAGCGGCACAGCAAGCGGCTTAGATTTGCATAAGAGTGGCCTGTTCTGCTACATTCAATCATTAACAAATATGAGGATGTAAAAAATGCCTATAGCAACGCAAACTGCGCTTACAGCGACAGAAGAGTTAAGAGTACAAAAATTTACTGCGGGCATGGATGATGAAACAACAAGTGCGATGTTTCACCTTTTTGGCCATACAAAACCAGGCTGCGATGAGGCTGCGTACGAATTCATGGAGGTTGCGCATGGACATGCTCCGCGCGTTTCTGAATCAACAATTTCTACGTTTGTGCCATTCGATCTTGTGATGCCGGACGGCACAATATCAAAGCCTATAAGGACAGCCGTTCAGGACGCTGTCCGGCAGGGCCTTTTAATTATGCGCGGACCAAAAAAACCAACCCTAGAACCTGACCCAAGGTATTTGAGTTACGAATAAAGGTTCCTTTATCTCAAACAAAAACCGCCCCGAGGGACGGTTTGAAAATTCGATCACAAACAGGCCTGAAAATATCCGCGAAGCGAAGCAGCATCAACAGTCTAGCTGTCGTTTAAAAATTGGCTTAGCGGATGATCTGGTCCTGCGACATTGCGAATTGCTTTCTTAAATTCTGCATGATTGGCCAGCCAGTTGTTTGGTATATATAATAAATCTTTACCTTCAGAAGAAGTAACTTTTATGTAAGGTGCGCCGCATGGCCGGACCCCTTCGACTTTTTTTATTTCTTCCCACAAAATTTTTCTCTTCTTAGTATAGTCGTAGCCGTGAATTCCTTTTTCGTGAACAATCACAGGATAAAAATAAATGGCGATAAGAAGAAACGTTAGAAATATTGCTGAGACGGCAAAAAAGGAGATTAAAAAACTCCACAAAACGCCAACTGCAAACGGCCAAGACGAAAACGTTAAAGGAATAGATAAAATAAGTGACATCGGAAGAACGCCATAAACAAATGATTTTGTAACAGACGTACGAAAAATCTCTTTCTTTTGACCCAAGTCTATTTTCATACACTCATGGTACTTAAAAGAATATGATGCGTAAACAGGTTTGAAAGCGCGAAGCCACGAAGACGGATCCCCGCGCCTTAAGACGCTAATGCCTGCTGTGGTTTTTGCATCCAGGCTTTGCATATAGCCTCGACATGCCTGTGATCAGTACCGCAACAGCCACCGAGAACATTCACATTCGGCAGCTTCGCACGTAGCGCCAGGTATTGCTGCCCCAGTTCCTGTGGATTGCCTTCGTCAAGTTCTTCACAATTATCCAGCTCTTCATGGCTCATGCACGAAGCATTGGCACGGATGGCACGGATGCGCGCCGCCCAGCCTTCGCCGGGGCTTAGCACGTCCATAAAATGCGTCGGGTGGGCGCAATTGATCATGTAATAAGCCGGGCTGGCATTTGTCTCCGCATCAACCTGCTCAATCGCCTCCCCAAGTGGTTGACCACTCGGCAGCCGTCCATCGGTCTCCAAAGTGAAACCAATCACCGCCGGCATCTCCGCATTTTGCGCGGCGCGGGCAATACCGAGCGCCTCATCCACGTAGCAAATCGTAAACGCCGTCACCAGATCGGCTTCCGTGTCTTTCAGAACATCGATTTGCGTCTGATGATATTTTTCGGCGGCTTCTGCGCTCATAAATTGGGATGGGTTATAGCCATCATCCTGAGGCCCGACCACGCCGCTCAAAACTATTTTCGAGCGAGACGTTTCGTATTTATTGCGCAACTTTACAATTTCATCGATCGCCTGACGGTTCACAGCCTCCAGCTCTTCTGGGCTGTAACCCAGCTTGGCTGCCCAGTCCGGGTTGGCCCGCCAGGTTGCAGACTCCAAAATAAAACCCAGCTCATTGTCTGTCGCCAGCTTGATATAATGCTCCAGAATTATCCCGATTTTTGCCTGCCCTTCCGGCGTTTTAAGCAAAGTAAAAGCGGCAAATTCAGGCAAGTCGATGCCCTCATGGAACACCAAAGTCGTCTCCAGACCGCCATCCGTCAGAAAGAGATCACCAGAGAGTTGCGGTAAATTATTGCGGTATTTTGGCATGGCAGCCTCCTTTATTTTGAAGGCATAATAGAACATTGCAAATAGGTTTGAAAAGACCAAAATGAGATCGGGTGCTTCACCCTCACTATAACCACCGATACTAATCACCCGCTTTTTTGGTACAGCTTAATGATTTATCGGTATGCGACCAACCACATTTGGCTTCGTTATTTTTCTGGCATGAACCAAATTGCCACAGACATCCATTTTCGTTATTTGATGGAATATTATAACATTTTTCAGCATCACTATATGAAAGACACAATTCCACTTCTTTTTTATTGTCTTTTAGCTCTTTGCTCTTACGACTTTTCCACCCATCATCAACACAAAGATAACCAACTTCATCTTGCTTCTCAGTATTTATTGTCTTGTTTTTTCTGGCTTGTATAAAGTCACACCCATTTTCCCTTGCCCTTGCTTTCTGCAATTCATTTAGCTGCAGCTTGTACAATGTTTCCTGCAACCGATCCCCTACTTTTTGAGGCATGTTTTCCGTACGATGTTCACAGGCCTGATAAACGACCATGATATAATAAGGCTGCCCCTTAAAATCTTTTACCTCAGCCAAAACCGAAGATGGATAATTTAAATCAGGATAATCTTTTTTAAATTTTTTCACATGATAATTCCAAAGCTCCGCAAGCTCCGAAAAGTATTGTTTTGAATTTTCTTCTCTTTTATCTGATTTAGTATCATTTATTTTTTTATGATAATCCCAATATTCTTCGCATGTCAGCTTAGACAAAAGTGGCTCTTCTGCGCGCGCAGACAGAGATAAACAAAAGCCCAACAAGAGCACAAAAATAAAAAGAATTTTTTTCATAGAAGAATACTAAATCATCATAAACAGGTTTGAAAAGAATAAATGAGCTCAAAAGATCTGGCAGCGAACTACTCTCCCGCGCCTTAAGACGAAGTACCATCGTCGCTAAGAGGTTTCACGGCCCAGTTCGGGATGGGATGGGGTGTTTCACTCTCGCTATAACCACCAGATCATCAAAACTCACTTTAATTATGATGAAAAATTCCAATGTCTTTCTAATCTAAATCTAAACGCTTTTTCTGCGAACAATGCGGTGCATTGCTTCGCTTTTGCGCGGACTTACCGCTGCGCGTAGTCTTATGTCTGTCTGAACAAGTCCAAACGACATGGTATGAATTCAAGCCAATCGAGCAATTAGTACTGGTTAGCTTCACTCGTTACCGAGCTTCCACATCCAGCCTATCAACGTGGTGGTCTTCCACGGCTCTGATAGGGAGTCCTGGTATTGAAGGGGGCTTCCCGCTTAGATGCTTTCAGCGGTTATCCTGTCCGAATATAGCTACCC